>JAZODM010000048.1:0-29992 GCA_045596985.1 Clostridia bacterium | reverse complement strand
AAAAATAGTGACAGAGCTTTTAAAAGAAAGACTTCTGAATAAATTTGGAGACAAATTGGAAATACACATCAGCAAGGCGGAGGTGTCTCCCCTCCTTGACACAGATATGATTCTGTGATATTATATCCATCGAGCAATCTGAGCGGTCGCGGCAGCATTTTAGTGCTGATGAGGAAAGTCCGAGCTTCGCAGGACAGGATGCCGGAGAAATCCCGGTGGAGGCGACTCTAAGGAAAGTGCAACAGAAATAAACCGCCGATTTATATCGGTAAGGGTGGAAAGGCGGGGTAAGAGCCCACCGACATTGCGGTAACGCTTTGTGCCATGTAAACCCCATCCGAAGCAACGTCGAATGGATTGGCTTGTCCGGCCTATAATCCGACGGACGGCTGGAGCCGTATAGAGATATACGGCGTAGATAGATGACCGTTTTAAATGACAGAACTCGGCTTACAGGGCTGCTCACAAAAAAAAGAAAAATGGCACGATTTGGGGACAGTCCCCAAATCGTGCCATTCTTGATTTATGAATGCCTCACAGTGCTGTATTAAACTAAACCTAATTGTTTTAATACAAACACCCATAAAAACACTGTCACTATACAAAGCACCGTGCCAAATGCCACAATCTGTGCCGCAAGCTCTCCGTCACCGTCCATTGAGAGTGCCATCGGGTAAGAGGATACTGCCGTCGGTGCAGCAAGTGCCGCTATTAAAAGAGCCAAATCCCCTCCGCGCATACCCATAATCACCGCTATCAAAATACCGATAAAGGGAATGGCAATCAGCTTGCCAAAAACAGCGATGAACAGTGCCCTGAGGTTTCCCTGCACCTTTTTAATGTCAATTGACGCTCCTAAGAGGACAAGTGCAAGCGGTGTTGCAATACTTGAAACATCGCCCAGTGCCGAGGTCAAAACCCCTCCAAGCTTAATACCGCTTACAAGTGCAATCATACCAAGCACCGATGCTATAGCCAGCGGATTTGTTATAATCCCCTTTAATATCTTTTTAAAATTAGGCTTCGTTCCACGGAAAACCTCCAGCACAACAACCGACAAAATATTAATAACGGGAATTATAATTGTAACCGCAACAGATATTTTTCCCAAGATTTGCTCGCCGCAAAGCGACATACAAAGCGGAACACCAAAGATGACAAAATTGCTGCGGCACATTCCCTGCACCATTACGCCGCGTCTTCGCGGTTCTTTTTCAATAAAGCAAATGAGCGCTGCACAAATAACAAATGCAATTGAAAGAATAACCGCTGCGTAAAGTGCCGCCCCTATATCCTTTATATCATCAATCGATGAATTATAGATATTATTAAAAATCAGGGCAGGAAGGAACACCTTGAACACAGCCGCATTCATTTTCTTAACCATGGCATCATCAAAAATATGTACCCTCAGCATAAATGCGCCGAGGAGCATTAAAATAAGAAGCGGTGCTACCACCTTAAAGGAAAGTATTAAGTTTTCCATTATTTATCACCCACTACATAAATATATCCGTCGCTTACCGCAGTTATATCCCCATCAAGGTCAGTACGGTGTACCCGTGCACCCAAATCTGCAATCTGTGACAGAACACTCGCACTTGGAAATGCATAGGAATTGTCGCGCCCTACTGAAATTACTACATCCTTGGGCGAAACGGCGCTAAGGTAGCGGTGCGTTGTAGAGGTCGCACTGCCGTGGTGACCTGCTTTAAGAATATCTGCATCCAAATCAAGTCCTGCGCTTACCATTTCCTCCTCCGCAGTCGCCTCGGCATCTGCCGAAAAAACAATTTGCGTGTCCTTGTACGAAAGCTTTATTACCGCAGAATAATTATTCATCCTTATATATTTCTGTGAAAGCGGTGACAAAACAGCAATGGAGTACGCCGTATCTGCAATAGTGCTTCCGCGTGATATATATACACACTCACATCCGTTTTTTAAAAGTGCATCAAGCATTTTCTCATACGTTTTTGTGGTATGAGGCACATTGGGCATATAAAATGTGCCGACACTAAAGCTTTCAAGGATATGTGCCATTCCCCCTATATGGTCACTGTGCGGATGGGTCGCAACAACATAGTCGATGTGGGAATACCCCTTTCCCCTGATATAATCCTCAAGCGGTTTTCCAAAGGAGCTTTCCGCGGCATCTATCAGCATACACTTCCCGTCGGGCAGCTCTACAAAGGCACAGTCTGCCTGACCGCAATCAAGGAAATGAACCTCCAGCAGATTGCCGCTTGTAATACTTACAGTGTATTCTTCTCCGTCCCAGAGGACATTGTAGCCAAAAGCCTCCGACAATGCACGAAGCGACACCATTATTCTGTCATTCGTTATTTTGGGTGCTACAGCAAGCTCTATTTCCTGACCGTTCTTTATAAACTTTCCGCTGTCGGGATATATCTGTACCAATACTCCGTCCTTTGCCGCTGCCGCAAAACGGTCTTCATCGTCCCATATAACCTCTGCCCCCAGTGTTTCAAACACGTCGCGCAGCGGAATTAAGGTAGATCCGTTTTCAATAATCGGCGCGGTGCTTGTCTGCACCCTTTCTCCGTTAAAGAGTATTTTTACATCGTATGTTGCAAATGCAGCGTACGAAAGCATAAAAACAGTTATGGCAAGCATAATTATGCCTGCCGTAAATTTTTTGATGTTTAATTTCATTCTTTACAGTTCTCCATTACCATACGTCGTTTCTGCTTTCACCGTTTATAAATGCAGAAATGTTATCTGCCGTCATACAAACGCACCTTGCTCTCGCCTCAACAGATGACCAGGCGATGTGCGGAGTATATATAACCTTTTCTTTATCCTTTATATTTAAAATGGGACTTTCCTTTGAAGGCGGCTCCACAGAGTATACGTCAAGCGCGAACCCTGCTATAACGCCATTATCAATTGCGCGTGCAAGCGCATCCTCGTCAATAACTGCGCCCCTGCCGACATTTATTATAACGGCAGTTTTTTTCATAAGGGAAAGCTCCCTCTCCCCGATAAGGTGCGTTGTTTTTTCGTTAAGAGGTGCGTGTACGCTTATAATGTCACTTTCCCTAAGGAGAGTATCAAGAGGGATGTTTTCATATTTTTCCTCTCTTTTAGCGCCGCTTATACTACTGTATCTTACATTCGCGCCAAATGCCGCCGCACAGTCTGCAACGGCACGCCCGATTGCACCCATACCTATGATGCCCCATTTTTTGCCCGATATTTCAAAAAAGGGACGTCCAAGATGATTTGCAATACCGCTCTGGCTATATTTACCCGATTTTACAAAATCATCGTAATAACGCATATTTTCAATTAAATCAAAAAGCAGTGCAAACGTATGCTGACAAACGCTCTGCGTGCAGTAGCCGGGAACATTGCGCACCTTTATATTATGCTCTCTGCAATAAGAAATATCTATATTATTGTACCCTACTGCAAAAACGCATATAAGCTTTATATTTTGTGCTCCGCTTAAAACATCGCCGTCAAGCATGACCTTGTTCACAACCACAACGTCGGCATCCTTTATACGCTCCGCGCGCTCGTGTGGCAGAGTGTTTGGGTACTTTATAACCTCGCCCACCTTTTCAAGGGGCGAAAAATCAATATCTGCGCCCATAGTCGCGGCATCGAGCAATACTATCTTCATCAGTTTTCCTCCAGCTTTTTAAGCTCCTTCATATCCTCTTCGGAATTATCGTGGTTTCTGTGGTTATTTTTAAGGATTTTAAGGTCGGAGAAATTAAACTCCGTAAGCTGTGCTTCACCCTCACCCTCAAGCATAACCTTTGCAATGCCTTTGAGTATGGTCACGCTCTGCACAGTGCCCTTTCCGTTTGGTGTCTGCACAATCGCGCCGGGAGAAGGTGCAATGCGTGAAAATTCGTCATAACAGTTCTGCTCATACTTAAGGCAGCACATAAGCCTTCCGCAATTACCTGAAATCTTTGTGGGATTAAGGCTTAGACCCTGCTCCTTTGCCATTTTGATTGATACGGGATGAAAGCCGTCAAGGAAGCTGCTGCAGCAAAGCTTTCTTCCGCAGATACCTATTCCGCCGAGCATTTTCGCCTCGTCACGGATACCGATCTGGCGAAGCTCTATCCTTGTCCTAAATACACCTGCAAGGTCTTTTACAAGCTCACGGAAGTCAACCCTTCCCTCCGCAGTAAAGTAGAAAAGGATTTTATTTGCATCGAAGGTATATTCTACATCAACAAGCTTCATATCAAGCTTATGCTTTAATATTTTTTCCTCACAGATTGCAAAAGCCTCTTTTTCCTTTTTCTTATTTTTTTCAACCTGAGCTTTGTCCTGCTCGGTAGCAATTCTGACTATTTCTTTAAGCGGTGCAACAATTTCCTCCTCGCTTACCTCGCGCAATGTCATTGCCACAACGCCGTATTCAAGTCCGCGTGCAGTTTCAACAATTACTGCCTGTCCCTGCTGCGGCTCAAATTTACCGGGTGCAAAAAAGTATGCTTTTCCCGTTTCTTTAAATTTAACTCCTACTACCTTTACCATGGATATCCTCCCAACAATTTATCAGCATATTCACAATCCACAACTCGTATTTCATCGAAACATTGAGCTGGGAACGTACATTTGTTATCCTTTCAATAATACTAAGCACCGAGGAAGCCGTAACCTTCGCACAAAAAGCCTCCAGCAGCGCTATCATATCCTGATTTATTACCCGTGCACCCGTTTTAAGTGCCAGAACATCACGCATAAAGCTTGTAAATAAATCAAAATATAAATCACAGTTTTCAAAGGCGCTTTTTCCGCCCTTTGCCCCAAAGACCTCCGCAACCGTGAAAACAGACATTCTGTCTCCTGCGAGTGAGGCGGCCGCACGAAACATTTTGTTTCGCGTTTCAAAAAACTCCTCATTCTCTAAAATATCTATTGCCCTTCCTATAATTCCGCCGCTATAGAGCGAAACAAAGGGGATTGCATCCTTTTTTAAGGGATACTGCCTTAAAAGATACTCGCTGATTTCATTTTCTGAAAAAGGCTCGAAAACAACCTTGTTTCCGCGCGAGCGTATTGTAGGCAAAAGATTTTTTACATTTTCTGAAAGCAAAATTATAACGGCATAGAGGGGCGGCTCTTCAAACGATTTTAAAAGTGCATTCTGCGCATCCTGATTCATATTGTCGGCATTTCTTACGATGCAGATTTTGCGCGGGGAAAGCGCCGGCTTTATATAAAGCTCCTCATTCATTGCGCGGATATCCTCAACCTTTATCTGTCCGCCTCCTCCCACAATAAATAAATCACTGTGCGTATTTGCGATATGCTTTTTGCAGTCCGGACACACTCCGCAGGGCTTTTTTTCACCGGTGCAGTGAATTGCATTTGCAAAAATACGTGCCGCCGTATATTTACCGATGCCCTTCATCCCTTCAAAAATATATGCCTGACGCACGTTTTCATTACGTGCGCTCGCAATTAAATCCCGAAACGCCCTTTGCGTTGTCAGATAATTTCCCATTTTTCCTTACCCGTTTTTACATAATATTTTACTATGCGCACTATAACAAGATTTAAAATGTAAAGCACAACGCTTATTACCATACCTACCACAAATCCGTTTAAAAGGCGCATAAAGATAACAGATGATGTTGTAAACACATGACAAAAGCTGTTTATTACCGATGCAAAAAGGATTGATGCACCGACAGTAAAGCACCACTGAAGTAGCGTGCACTTTGTATTTTTGATATAGTATAAAAGCAGCACCACACACGGCCAACCGATAAGAAACTCCTTCGTCCTCGGACGCGCAGGCATAACCTCGGTAATTGTGTTACGCATAAAGTTTTCAAGAGGGGAAATGCTCGTAACATTTCCGCTGCGGATAAGGTATATCGCACCGACCGCACCGACCGCACCTGCTATAATCACCCAGTAAACCTTTATATCTGCATTAAGGCATTTTATTACCTTTTTCATAAAATGTTCACCCGTATTTTCGTTAAATATCAATACAAAGGCTACTGCACTGTATGCTATCGGGATAATGAGCGAAAGCTTAATCCCCCTGAAAATTATGGAGTTTAAATAATAGTCAAGTCCTGAAAGAAGAACTGTCTGCACAAACCCGCAAAGTGCAAGGCACAAAAGCGTAAGCGCAAGCGTGGAAAGGATAAGCATTGTATCAGAGAGCTTTTCACGCATATTCTTTATAAATACCATTATTGCCGTAAAGGAGAAGCACGACGAGACAAGTGCAAAAAGCGTAGGATAAAGAAGCACTACTGTCTCAGGCGCAATATACGTAAAGAGCGCCCCAAGCACACTGCCTATAATACCAAGAATGTAAAGCACGGGCATCTTCTTTCCAAAAAGCCATTCGAGCATCATAATACCCATAAGGATAATAAGCACCAATGCCGCCGCACTTACCATTTTTCTATTGACACTGTAATCATAACGCATATCATAGCTTTGCGTATTAAAGCCTACATCTGAAAGCTTTTCCATAACTGCCTTCGTAGCGATATTTGTCTTCTCGCTTTTTCTGCCGAAGGTGTCAGTTCCGTTTGTAAGCTGATTTATCGTAACAAATCTGATATTTCTGTCAATAACGGAATTAAGTATTTGATAATAGCGCTTGTCTGAAATGGTTGCGCCCGTATTCTTTGTTTCAAAATCTGCCGTATCATAGCCACGCAGAACCTTTCCGTCTGCACTTTTTATAAGCTTTTCATAGCCGATAGGCTTCTGATTTGAAAGCTGTGTCTGTTCTTCCGTCAGAATGAGATAAAGGTCACGCTCCTTAATCATATTGCAAAGCGCAGTGTAATTCTTTTTCTCCTTCTTTTCCTGAGCGAAGCTGTCCTGACCTTTTTTAAGGTTTATGAACTTTATACCGTACTTATTTACAATTTCATCTATATGTTCAATGTAACGTGTCTGGGAATATGCATTTACCATCATAGAAAGAACGATGTCAAATCCCTTTTTATGCGCATACTCAATTTTCTGCTCATCAAAGCCTACCGCTACCTTCCACGCATCGCTTACGCCTTCATAAATAACGTATACGTCAGCACCGAGCGGTGTGGTCTTTTTTACATATTCATTTTCGGCATACTTTGCACTTATCCACTTGCGAAGAAACTCTTTACGCTCGGGACGCTTGGAAATAAGAACATAGCTGTCATTATGAATTTTTCTGTCGCCTGCAAGCTGTTTTATAATATCTTCACTCTCGTCATCGTACTTATGACACAAAACATTATATTTTATTCCCGTAATATCGCCTGCCGAAATGAGGGAGTTAATACTCTCCTCCCCTATAAGAAGTGTATTTACACCCATTTTCTTGTTTTCAGCAAGAGATGCATCAAATTCCTCGCTACTGAGCACCATTGCCGTGTTATTGTAATTAAGTGCAAAAACCACATCGTTGTTTCTTTTTTCATTTTCTGCCCTGTGGAAAAAAGTGGGTGCCATAATACCGATAATAAGCAGTATTATCATAAGGCGGATAGCCAGGCTTCTTTTTATCATCTTCTCTCTCCTTTACTCATCACCGTTTTTAAAACACCGCTTAATGCCAGTAGCGCAATGTATATAACTGCGCAAAGTGCAAGCGGCAGTAAAAATGTAAATCTGCCGTACGTAAGTGCGGGAAGCAGCATTTTACACGCTATAAACACCAAAAACGCACACACGCCCGATATAATTATTTTTAGAAGATTTTTCCCCAAATCGCTGTCCATATAATTTCCGATAACCTTTTTCATTGCAAAGGCAATCAAAGCTGCATAAAGCGTAAACAGTACTGTTGTAGTCGCCGCTACAACAAAAACTTTTCCGCCCGAAAGCAGATTTAAAACTATTTTCAGTGCTATTACCAGGATTGTTCCTGCCACGGTATACGAATACCTCGCATCAAGGTATAAAAGTTTATTGAAAAGCTCCTGACAGACATATCCGAATGCGCCCATTGTATAAAGTGCAAAAAGCACTGCCGCCCGCTTCGTAAGGTCAGGGGTAAATTCACCACGTTCATATAGAACGGCTATAAGCTGATTTCCAAAGCAGCTTACCGTTAATATAAACGGAATGAAAATCACAAACATTACTACAATGATGTATTTTACGAGGGAGCGCACATATTCAGTATTGCCCTCCTCATAATTGCGGCTGATTGACGGAAAAACAACATTACTCATCGCAACTACAAAAACGCTTGCAATAGTAATAAAGAGGTTTGATGCGTAGTTTATGGTTGTTGCCGCACCGCTATCACCACTTACAAACGCTTTATCAATCATAAAGCATACCTGGAACATCATATTTGATATGAAAATCCAGACAAGTTCACGGCTTAACCCTGAAGAAGTCTTTTCACATTTTCCGCCCGTAAAGAGCCTGTATCCCTTTTTATAAAAAGACGGGAGCTGCACCGCAATATGCAAAAACCATCCGATTGTTGTAACTATTCCTACCGTTATAATATCGACATTTTTTACAAAAAGCGACGCTATTATAACCACGTTAAACGGAAGGCTCATTATTGAGCTGATAAAAAACACACGGCAGTTTTGAAGCACGCCTGAAATTATATATGCTATTATAACAAACAGAAATGACGGCAGCATTATATACATCATTTTAAGCGCAAGCGTGTAATTCTCCCCCGCAATCCCCGGGAGCAGAAGACGAACTATCACACCTGAAAAAAGGTACATAACAAAAATTGCCGCAAGAGATATAAGCGTTGTTTTTGTAATGAAATGCGAAACGTAGCTGCGCTTTTTCTCCTCGCTGTCACACTGCGTTTTATTAAGATTTTTTATTACAAGGGTTGAGAGTGCAACCCCTATACCCGTAAAAATCAGATTTACAAGGCCGAAAATCTGAAAGTACATATCGGTGTATACACTCGCCCCGAACACCGATGCAAAAACAATATCTCTTAAAAAGCCGATGCCCTTTGCAAGCAATATGCCCAATACCACCATCACATACGCCATTGCGTTCACACTCAAACCTCCAATACCCATTGGTATACTATTATATAATACACCAAAAAGGGGGGCATAGTCAAGGTTTTAACTGTTTTTAGTAGCAAAAAGAGATGCAAAAAAACAACTTGCTTTTTCACATCCCTTTTGTATCGTTTACGTTTATTATCTGATTACCCTTTTTTCACAGCGTAGTCGTAGGCAATTTTCGTTCCGCTTTTATTGTTTTTTCGGTGTGGTGTGTAGTTTTCATCATAGTACACTACACAAAAATTACTATTATCAATCATTTCGCAGTTTCTCTCAACATAGACGGCTTTCCCTGCGTCTATCATTTTTTCGGGATAGTAGGTTTCTTCGTATCGTTCTAAAAGAAATCCTTGTAATCATCATTTATATAAGGAAATTCCGCACGCACATAAAATCTTTTAATATGGGGATATTTCCCCTTTAGCGTTGTTACAACGTCATAGCATAAACCATTAAAATCACTTTTACTGCCAAAAAGAAAATTCTCAACATTTTTATTTACTATTAAATCTTCTATGATGCTATTTAGATTGTTTATTAATTCTGTTGTTTCATTTATTTTTCTATGACCGAAGAAACAACAGGTTTCATTTTGTTTCAATCATATCACCACCTCTTATTATAAATAATATTATAGGACAAACCGCTCACACAGTCAAGGGTTTTAACCTTATTTTAATGTTTTTAACCTATTAATATTTAAGTGCATAACCCTTATAATAATGGTATATCCTTGTTATATTAGGTGATGTTATGAAGATTAAAGACGAAAATAATGCCGCCATCGGTGAAAGAATAAAAGAAATACGACTAAAACAAAATATGACACAAGAAACATTGGCTGAAAAAGTTAATTTAGGAAGTGCCCAACAAATCAGCGACATAGAAAGAGGATTGTGCGGTCTTTCTGTAAGTAAGCTCATAGAATTTTGTAAAGTTCTTACTGTCGATGCTGACTATTTGTTATTTGGCACAGCGACAAGAGATGCTAAAAACCCGTTAAATCGCTATTTTTCTCAAATGACACCCGAACAATCACGTTGTGCAGAAAACCTTGTTTCCGCATACGCAAAATCCTGTAATATCAATTAAGAAACAGGACTGCTTAACATAAGACAGTCCTGTTTGAGAATAAATTTTCGTGATTTTCATTGACAAAATCAAATATTCAGATTATAATATAGACAGATAAAGGGCAAGACCGCAAAGCGGTTAGCCGAGATTATAGCTAAAAATAACTGCTACATCTTGACCGGAGGAGCAGTTATTTTTTTATGGTTATTACAAGAAGTAATAGAACAATCATAAAATAAATTATGTATTCGTTTCCCATAAAGCCACCCCCAATCCCTGCTGAAGTCAGCAAAATAAAAAAGGTGACTAACCGCCCTCGAACTTGCCCAATATCAGGTTGGATTTCTCCAACAATGATATTTTAACACAGTTTGAAAGAAAATACAAGAATTTTGTCGGAATATTAAGAACAAAACATTATGTTAAAATACATTTATGACATAATATCTGAAGGCGGTGAGAAAGATGAAACGCACAATACTTCATTGTGACTGTAACGGATTTTTTGCATCGGTTGAATGTGCACTTAATCCGTCGCTTAAGGATGTACCTATGGCAGTAGGCGGCAGTCAGGAGGCACGGCACGGAATAATCCTTGCAAAAAACGAGCTTGCAAAAAAGTATAACATACAAACTGCGGAAACAATCTACAGTGCAAAAAGAAAATGCCCTTCTCTTGTAATAGTTCCGCCGCATCACGACCTTTATCAGGAGTACAGTGAAAGAGTAAATAAAATTTACAGCGACTATACCGACCTTGTAGAACGTTTTGGAATTGATGAAAGCTGGCTTGACGTGACAGGCTCAAAACAGCTTTTCGGCAGTGGTGAGGAAATTGCCGCAATTTTAAGAAAGCGTATTCGGGAGGAAATCGGTATTACGATTTCCGTCGGTGTTTCGTTTAATAAGGTTTTCGCTAAGCTCGGCAGTGACTACAAAAAGCCTGATGCAACAACCGTTATTTCCAGAGAAAATTATAAGGACATAGTATTTCCCCTTCCCGTGCGTGATTTACTGTTCGTAGGAAAGCGTACGGCAGAAACTCTCGGACGAATGGGAATAAAAACCATAGGCGACCTTGCAGGAAGTGATGAAAAGGTTCTTCATAAGCTCCTCGGCAAGGCGGGAACAACCCTTTACCACTATGCACGGGGTGAGGATGACTCCCCCGTTGACCCACATTCAAATGATGAGGTAAAGTCTGTAGGAAATGGTATGACCTTCCGCAGGGATTTATGCGGGGAGAGGGATATTATATGCGGTATCTCCCACCTTAGTGAGAGTATTGCCGCACGTATGCGGCACAAGGGACTTAAATGCACAGTAGTGCAGGTCACAATAAAGGACCCCGACCTCATCTCCATAGTCCGTCAGGAAAAGCTTGACAGCCCGACTAACCTTGCAAAGGAAATAACGCAAAAGGCTATGGAAATTATCCGCCATAACTGGAACTTAAAAAAGCCTATCCGTATGCTGACAGTAACAGGCGGCGGTATAGTCAGTGAGGATGCCCAGACGCAGATAAGCTTTTTTGACGGGGAAAAAGAAAATTCCAAGCGGGAAAGCCTTGAAAAAACACTTGATGCCATCCGTGACAAATACGGCAAGGATGCGATTATAAACGCAAATATTTTGGAAAATGATTTAGGGATATGAAAAATGCGACACATTGGGGACAGTCCCCAATGTGTCGCATTTTTAAATTATTTACTTTTTGAACCAATTCACAATCCGTGAAAAGATATTTTTCTGTGTGCTTTTCAGCGGAACATAATATGTACAACGTCTACCGTTGTAGCAGCCAAGATACGGGCACACAGGTGAAGTTTCATCAAGGAGATAACTGTCCCGTCCCGTTTTGCAATCAGGGCAAAGGATTTTTCTCTTTTTAAGCTTTGTTTTCATTTGAGGGCACCTCCGTATTGTTACGATGTTTCTCCAGTTGGTTTACGTCAAGACGTTTCGGCGCTCTTGCCAGTAATTCTTCTTCCTCTTTTACTTTCATTTTTATCCACCCAAGCCCTATGGGAGCAAGAAAGATGGATTTGATTATTGCTATATGAAACAGAATTATTGCAATTGGAGATGTTATTCCCAGTCTGCTATATCTCCCAAGGCGTGTAATTACAAAAATCCAAGTATATGCATCTGTGGGGAAAAATATGTATGCACATAGGTTCACTATCAGAAACACTGCGTAAGCATATATATTTACAATATAATAGATTTTTGATCCCTTAAAAGCAACATAGCATCTGCGTAGCATAATTATATTCCAAGCTATGAATGCTACCGGAGCACCAATCAGTGTGATATCACGCTGTATACTTCCAACCGGCATTGGTCCGGAAACACATAGCACACATATAAATACTGACGGCAAAATACAGCCCAGTAACATTTCAATCACACGGTAAAACGCCGCATCATAAATGATATCTTTTTTCAAGTCATTCTGTCCTTCCTATAAAATGTCTTTAAAGTATTTGCACAAGGAGCATTATGCCCCTTGTGCAAACGTTACTAATTAGTTGAGATTTGATAGATCAGAAACCTGGTAATTCATCAGGTCTTTGTTCCTCTTCGCCTGTCGAACCGCCAGTGCCTGATGTCTGAATAACATCAATAACATTGATTTCTAAAATTTCAATCTCCGGGGTGATGTACTTCATATGTATACTCCTTTCTAATTAGTGCAATGTTCTGTATGCAGCCTTTGTGAATTTAGCTGTTTTTCCGTATATGGAATCTTCTCCCATTACATTCATGGCTCTTCTTAGGTAACTGTTCATACTATCAACGAGAGTGCTATATACACTTCCGTCAGCATTATACATGGTAATAGTCACAGGCTGACCGGCATCAGCTATAACAAGCTCGGCTACATCTACACCATGACCATAACGGCTATTCACAACAAAGCTTTCGTAGTCAACACGCTTTGATTTTTCATTGCCATAATGATCTGTAAATTTATATACAGCATACATACCTTCAGTTACATTTTTAAAGTAAGCCGTTAATACTATGTTGTTTTTAAGAACGAGTGTGGTTGTACTATAGTTGTCGTCTTTTTCCTGTATGTTTTGGACATCTGATATGTCTGATGTTGCGTATTTCTGGAAAGTATCCGTAGCTGCATTTGCAAGTTCCTCTTTGCGATAATTAAATTCCATCTGTGCAGCCGCACCATAGTTAAGCATATCAACAAGTGCCGTCAAAACATTATTCTGTGCATCTGTCAAACCGCTCTTTCCTGCATATGTATTGATACCACGCAGAGCATATTCTCTAAGGCTGTCTGTTTTTGTAACACTTGCAGGTGTTCCGTCTGCATTATAAATTGTTACTTCAATCCTATCCGTCATTTGCCTTGCAGCAAGATTTTTGTAAGGAATTACGTAACTTGTAACAACACCATCTGTTGTTCTCGTTTCCCAATTAGAGAAATGAATTGTTTCTTCCTTTGTACCATTTTCATCAAAATGCTTAATAACAGCATAGTAATCCTCATCAACAATATTTTCGGCATCAACATAGAAGTTTACAGTAAGAGAATTTCCAAGGGTTACGCTTGTTACACCAAATTCAAACAACTCAACTTCTTCTTTTTCTTCTTCGAGTGTATAGATACCGTCTACCTCTGCAAGAACTTTACCTGCAGGCATTGTTCCGTAAATTCCGCTTTCACCAAGAGATGAAGCCAGCGCTGACAATGTGTAGTCTGCGTTTACACCTGACACACAGATACCTGCAACCGTACCGCCTGTTACGGTTGTTGTTGCTGTGTTAACATCGTTATTCGGGCTCTGCATCCATACATAACCAACGTCACCGCCTGTTATTTCAACAGTGTTCATTGTGGTTGCAGAGTTTGCAAACTGACGAACAGCGAAATATGTAGAATCTACACTACCGCCATTGATAGTAGTTGTTGCAGCGCCAATGTCACCGTTTGTAAGGTTATCTATACCATAAGCCATTGAAGTACCACCGAGATGCTCGATTGCACCGCCATTTACAGTAAGTGTTCCCTGATTGTTTGCAATAACAACAGAAGAAGAGTTCCAGTTACGTTCGTTAGTTGCTGTAAGAGTAATCTCACCGCCGCCAACATTATCTATAACTGTAAGATTTCCCTTGTTCACGCTAATCAGATAGAAGTTTCCGCTTGTGTTGTTATCTGTACCTGTGATTGTCTTGCCTGCAAGGTCAAGAGTGATTGTCTTGCCTGCGGGAACTGTCACAGTTTCAGAAAGCTCGATTTTGTCAAGAAGTGTGATTGTATCATCTGCCTGTGCTGCTGCGATTGCATCAGTGAGAGAAGAATACTTCTTTGTACCTATTGATGCAACAGCTTTTTCGTTCTTAAGATCCTCTGCTGTATATACAGCAGGGTCGCCGATTACGAGGGGATCGCTCGCATCATTGGGGTTTGTCATTTTAAGCGAAAGCTTAACCTTGAAATTGGGATTTGCATCAAGGATTGCCTGGTCAACATGAATTGCTGCCGTGAAGTTTTTAACTTCATCACAAATCTGCTTGTATGTAATGTTTGCATCATATGCCGCAACTACAGGATACGTAATACCTTCTTCAATCACCAGATCGTCTGTAGGAATTACAATCCAGCCAAATGAGCCGTAGTTACCTGCAAGGTAGCAGTTTTCAGCTTTAATGCTTCCTGTTGCAAGTCCTTCAAAGTCAAGATAGAAGTCAACCTTCCAATTGAGGAATCCGTTGGGACGAGCTTCTTCGGTGGTTTCGTTTGTCTTGAAATTCATCACGATTTCAAGAGGACGGTCAATGTCTGTTGCACCTGAAGGCCATACCATATAGCTACCTGCTTCAAGTGTAAGAGGTTCAAGTTTGCTTACTGTTGCATTGGGAAGCACGACAGGGGTATAGAAACCTTCCTGTGCTTCGATTTCTCCGCCTGCGTCAATCTTGTTATCTTCACCCTTGGTTAAGTCAAGAGTGTTGTCTATTGCAGTAACATTACATGTATTGTCAGCCGTGTAGGACTTAATATTTACATAACCGTTATCTACAGTATTTCCTGTGAAAGTAACTGCTTCACTTGCACTTACAAGTGCGCTTGCATTGTCAAAATTGCTACCTGTAACGCTTACAGACTTAGCATCCTTACCGCTCTGGTTGTCGGACACACCATAAGACCAGTTGGTGAATGTACAGCCTTTAATTGTTGCCGTTACATTGGAAAGTGCATCGCCTGCACCCTCACCGAAAATGATAGCACGCTTGGAAGATGTGCCGTTACCGATGAATTTACAGTTCTCTGCCGTGATGCTCAGTTTGGAGGATATGCCTCTCTGAACACCTGTAGCTTCGCTTACGTCGATTGTGAGGTTTTTAACTGTAGCATTTTCTTCAAATCTGAATACTGTGTTCCAGTTCCCGTCGTTAACTTCGCCTGTGAACTTAATTTTCTTGTTGTTACCGTTAATTGTTACAGACTCTTTGAACTGAGAGTGAGATCCGTTGGTTGCGTAATCTCTGCAGTCCCACTTGTAGTCGATGACTACGTCATCAAGGATTTCAATTGTGCAACCATCGGTCGCTGCCTTGAATGCTTCTTCGAGTGTTGCGTATTCTGTATCACCGATTTTTGCAACGGGTTTAGTAACAAGAACAATCTTGCCGTCTTCAATCTTAGCTTCAAGGTTGTTATTAACAACGCAAACAGTACCTTCAAATTTTGAAAGGTCAGCAGCTATCATATCAACTTCACCGGCAGAAAGACCTGCTGCGTCGATAGTGATGTTTGCTTTAGTGATTTTTCCTGTACTGAATTTTGCACCGTTCTTAACAATAAGAGTACCTGTCCCAAGGTCAGAGCCGCTGAATTCACCCGTTGTCGTATAAGTTGCGTTGTCAACTATAGTAGTTCCGGGGTTCTTTGCGTTGGAGCTTGTTGCGTGAGCAGCATAAACAACAGAACCATTCTTAATAGTCAAAGTGCTACGGTTTTCAAGCTGTCTGTACACGCCAACATTAACGTTAGAATTATCAAAAACGATGTCACCCTTTGTTACTGCAAACACAAGGTGACTTGTGCTGTTGAGTACACTATCCTTAACATTGAAGTTGAAAGTCGGGTCCTTACCGTTTGTGGGTTCTGAGAACACAAGCGAACCGGTCTGTTCCCAAACGCTGTTGGTTACATTGATGTTATATGTACCGCTGGCATTTGAGTTCTTTGATGAGCAATAAGCTGTGAACTTAACATAAGCATTTGTTACGTTAAAGTTTACGCCTGCACCTGTGAAAGATGCACCGGGAGCGATCAATGAAGGTGTGAGTTCTGCAGTATTTGCAGTCTTTGCATCGGTAATATTGCCTTCAATATTAAATGTAGCACCATGACCGATAACCATTCTGTCGCTTCCGGTAAGTTCAAGGGTTGCACCACTACCAATGTTAATAGTTGTGTCGGCATACTTAGCGTCAAAATCCTTTGCCTTGGTAACACCTGCAAATGTGATATCACCGTCAGCTATAATTCCACCGTTTACAGTAAATCCGTTGCCGTTAAAGATTACATCAGCAGGAACGGTGATATTACCTTCTACGTTAGCCAAAAGAACGATCTCGTCACCGCTATTTGCTGCCTTGAATGCTTCTTCAAGTGTTGGATATTCAACTCCGTTTACCTCGGCAACGGCATCAACTATCTCAACCAAACCGCTCAGATTACCGTCTGCATCAACATCTGTATAGTACGATTTAATAGGAACTGTTACGCTGCCAGAATCAAATGCATTGTCAACACCGTCTGCGTGATAGTTCTTGGAGATATTGATCTTAGAAGTATCGGTTACATTCTCAATACTAATTCTTGTGTCTTCACCAAAGATGTTCTCTTCAACAGTTACGCTCGGCAGGTATGAATTTACAGGATAAACATCACCGCCGTTGTACGGATCTGTAGCTTCAAATTTGTTACCCTTGATGACTATGTCAGCATCACCGTCATAGCTCACACCGAAGGAGTTCGCCCAGCTCAGATTCATGTAGCTGTTTTCGATCTTCCATGTTAAATCGGGAGAATAAGCAACAAGGTGGAAGCCGTACATAGCCTTGGTAACATACACGTTATCAATAGTAACGTTACCGGCAGGCTCTGCATACATAACCTTCCAGCATTCACCGATCTTGAGATCCTTAATAGTGCCGTTAAATCCGTGTCCTGTGATTACTGGATCGTTACCAGTGAGGGTAGTGAGCAGTTCACCGTCAGCACTTACAGTACCCTGAATTGTAATACTCTTATTGCTGATATCAATTGCGCCGTATTCACCTGCACAAATGGTAACTGTTTCATCTTTCTTTGCCGCATTAATAGCTGCCTGAACAGTTTCATAGCCCTGTTCGCCGATGTAGGCAACATAGCTATTTCCGTTGAGGTCTATGTCGGCACCCAATGTGATGTTGCCATCGCCATTTTCAATGGCGTTTAAAAGCTCATCCAGAGTGTTGACTGTCTCCGCCATTGCGCTGATGCCGACACAGCTAAGTGCCATTATCATTGCAATGAGCAAAGATAAAATTCTTTTCATTTCTTCTATCATCCTTTCCATTGATGTCTGCGAAATCACCGTTTTCGCCTACGGGCAGAGCGTACAAATACATCCGCCGTTCCTCTCTGCATATATAACAGCCGATGTTGGGGCAATACTTTGTGCCCTGTATGTAAACTCCTGACAATACAGGAAAATTATTTTTTTCCTCTTCTGCCTATTTTCCCGGCAAAATATTCTCCGACAACGGGAATACTGCCAACATACAGTCTTTTCAGCTCCCTTTCCCAATGAAGTCTTCTGTCACCGTAGCTTCGTGTAATTTCCGTCTTGATATAATCACGTTCAGCAATAAACGGAACATATATATCCATAATGAATTTCACAATGAATATAATCAAGAAAAATACAACCAAGCCTATTCCTATAAGTGAAAACAAAATATCTGTCGCTTTATCCATATCGCTATGTACCTACTCCTTTATAATGTCAAGTCTGAATTTGCGAGGTCATAACATCATACAAAAACCTAAGCTGCATCTGAGATACCTCCGTATCCTCCCAAACCACATAGTCTACCAATATGGAAATCAGCATATATATAATCGGAGCAGTTTTCTCCGCACTGATTCCAAGCATTTCAGACAATTCAGCTATGTATTTTTCGTAATTCGTCTTAAAATCCTCTGCCTTATGCCGTATTGCATTTCCGTAATCGGGACTGGTCGCAAACTGAAAAACCAATCTCAGCTCCAGCTTATATTTCTCGACTTCATCAAGAAACGTATCAAAAAACAGCTTCGGCTCCTTCATTCTTTCAAAAGCTACTGCAAACAGCTTTCCTGCCACCTTGCTGACACCGTACTTTACCACGCTTATGTAGAAATCCTCCTTGCCGTCAAACCAGTAATATAAGCTGCCGTACGATATATCCATCGCTTTACACAAATCTCTGACAGATGTATTTTCGAGTCCATTTTTAACAAGATACCTAAATGATGGCTCCAAGAACTCTTTTTCTACATCCTTGACAACCTGCTCTCTCATAAATTAAACTCCTTTATACCAATTGCCACCTTTTTTTGAACACTTGCTATAATCGGCAGAAAAAAATATCCGCCTTACGGCTGTATGATTACCACATAATTGATATTATGTGGTATGAATGGGGTCAAAGCACCCCAATCGTGAGAGAATTATACCATTTGAAAGGGGAACTTGTCAATAGTTTACATAGAATTTATTTAATATTTGGTAAAAATGCAAAAAACAAGAACAGTAAACAGACCAATGTTGTTGAAAAGTAACACCTTGGTCTGTTTGTTGTGCGTTTTTTAGAAAAATATTTTCTGTTATTATGGCAAAAAAGCAAAATCTGTCAATGCCATACCACATAATATCAATTATGTGGTATTTTTTTCAGCACCTTAAAAGTCCGAGGCTTTGTATCTGTTGTCGATGTGTTTCTCCGCTTTCCATTGTGTAAATTCTTGTAGTATTTACACTTGAATGTCCGAGTATATCGGCGAGCCGTACAATATCTTTTTGCAGGGAATAAAACGTTCTTGCAAACAAATGTCTTAAATTATGCGGAAATACTTTTTCTCGCGAGACATTAGCACTTTTACACAATCTTTTCATATCAGACCATATATTGCTTCTGTCAAGCGGTTTACCGTTCTTTGTTATAAAGACCGGGCCTCTTGTTATTTTTTTCTCTCTTATATACGAGGCAAGCATGCGGCATAGCTTTTTGGGAAGCATCACAACGCGCATCTTCCCCTTGCAATTTATATGTGCCTGTCCTGTACGCACTGCCTCTGCTGTTATAAATCTCAGCTCCGATACACGTATCCCCGTGGAGCAGATTGTCTGCATTAGGTAGTAGAGGCGTTTGTTTTCTTTCCTCTGTGCCGCAAGGAGTAATCTTTCATATTCTGCTTTGGACAGTTCTTTTCCCTCCGGCGCAAAAATTTGTTTTTGAATCCGCAGTAGCTTTACCTTATATATATGACAACCGTTATATTCAAAAAAGCTGTTGAGCGATGACAACACTGAATTCACACTTGCAGGTGCATATTTTGACAAAAGCTCTTTTTTATATTCAAGTACAAGCTCTTTACTGAGTTCTCTGCCTTTGCACCATTTTGTAAATACCATTGTGTCACGCACATATTTGCTGACCGTGAAAAGAGATTTTTCCTCACTGAGCAAATTTTCCTTAAAGCCTTCAATTGATTTCAACGTAATTGTGTTCATTATTGATGTCACTCCTCTAAAAAAATAATGGCTTATATGTTAATTTTAACATATAAGCCATTATTTATACAAATTTTAACATTATTGATCTTAATGCGTTCCTTTCGGAATTATCATCAGGCTTTCGCATCAAAATACGCTCTTATATCCTCTGCGTTTTTAAGACTTATTCCCTTAACCGCTGCAAGGTCATTAACCGATGCGGTTTTTATTTTTGCAATGCTGCGAAAATGCTTTAAAAGCGCAATACGCTTTTGCTTTCCTATACCTTCGATTTTTTCAAGCTCACTTTCTATTGCATTTTTGCGGTGGAGAGAGCGGTGATATTCAATCGCAAAGCGGTGAACCTCGTCCTGAATATTTGTAACCATATGAAAAACGGAGGATGTGGGATTAAGATATACCTCCCCCTCGTCACTAAGCAGTGCACGTGTGCGGTGTTTATCATCCTTTACCATACCGAAAACGGGGATATCTATATTCATTTCTTCGAAAAGTGCTTTTATCGCATTTAACTGTCCTTTTCCGCCGTCAAGCAGTATGAGGTCGGGGAGCCTACTAAATTTACCGTCACCCTCACGCATTTCGTGCGTAAATCTGCGTGAAAGCACTTCTCTTAATGATGCGGTATCGTCTGCCCCCTCTATCGTTTTTATTTTAAAGCGGCGATATTCACTCTTTGCACTTTTACCGTTTTCAAAAACAACCATTGAGGCAACGCTGTCACTTCCCGAAATGTGGGAAATATCGTATGACTCTATTCTGTCGGGAATAACCTCAAGCTGCAGTGCCTTTGCAAGCTCCGTCACAGACTGGCTGCGCAGCTTTTCCCGCACAACCCTTGTTTTGTAGTTTTCTATGTTTTTAAGGGCATTATTATATGCCATATCGACAGTTTTTTTGTTTGCCCCGCGTGAGGGTACTTTTATATACGCCCTCTTCCCCCGCTTTTTTGTGAGAAATTCCTCAACCGCCTCAAGGTCATCTATATAATGTGACAGTAATACAGTTTGCGGAATAAAGTTATCACGCGAATAGAAGCCCGGCACAAATTCCGAGAGAAGTTGTGCGCAGTCGTGATTAATTGCATCTGAAAGGTCGAAGCTGTCCTTCCCGATAAGCTTTCCGCTGCGGATATAGAAAACCTCCGCGGAGGAAAGCGAGTCCTCTGCCGCAACTGCGATAACGTCAATATCTCCTGCGCTGTCTGTAATGACTTTCTGCTCCTCTCCAAGTCTTTTTACAGATGCAGCACGGTCACGAAGAAGTGCCGCACGTTCAAACTCAAGTGCCGCTGATGCCTCCATCATTTCTTTTTCAAGGCTTGCTATGACCTCTTCATCCTTTCCTTCAAGAAAGCTTACAATATTTTTATAAATTCTGCGGTACTCCGCCTGCCCTACATTCCCCTGACAAACTGCGCTGCAGCGCCCCATCGCGTGATAAAGACAGGGTCTGTCCTTTTTTAAATCACGGGGGAACTGCTTTTTACAGTGCGGCAGTAAAAATATGTTTTTGAGCAGTTCCATCGTTTCCTTTATGGAATAACCGCTTGGATAAGGGCCGAAATATTTTGCACCGTCATTTTCAATTTTCCGCACGAAAAGCATCCGCGGGTACTCCTCGTTAAGAGTTATTTTTATATAGGGATAATGCTTGTCATCCTTTAGAAGAATGTTGTAGCGTGGCTTATTCTCCTTAATCAGATTTGATTCAAGCACCAGCGCCTCCATCTCACTGTCACAGATTATATAGTCAAGGTCACACACCTTTGAAACCATTATGGCAGTTTTTGCGCTATGGCGCGCACTGCTTTGAAAATACTGCCGTACGCGGTTACGAAGAATTTTTGCCTTGCCGACATATATAATTTTGCCGCTTCCGTCCTTCATCATATATACGCCCGGTTTTTGCGGCAGCTTATCAAGTTTTTCTTTTATACTTTCATTCATAATTATTTCTCCAAGAAACAAAAGGGGGCGGTATCCAACCGCCTCCCATCAAAGAATTTGCATTGCTATATTTACATATATCATCAAAGATACTGCGTCAATAATTGTTGTAATAAACGGACTTGCCATAACGGCAGGGTCGAAGCCGATTTTACTCGCAACCATAGGGAGTGCGCAGCCAACTGCCTTTGCGACAGTTACCGTTACAAGAAGTGTTATACAAATTACAGCCGCAACATTCATTTCTACACCGCTCACA
Organism: Clostridia bacterium; assembly: GCA_045596985.1. Lineage (GTDB taxonomy): Bacteria > Bacillota > Clostridia > UMGS1883 > UMGS1883 > UMGS1883. The sequence goes on along the minus strand of JAZODM010000048.1, from coordinate 7,893 downwards.
AAAACAAGTGCCAGAAAATCTACAAGTGCCAGTGTAATTCCGCATAAAACCGCCACACGAATTTCCTTCCATATTACACGCAGTACATCCCGAAACTCTATTTCGCCGATGGAAAGACCACGGATAACAGTAACTGATGCCTGACTTCCGCAGTTACCGCCCGTTGCCATAAGCATAGGAATACTCGCAACAAGAGTAATATGGCTGAGTGCATTTTCATAGTGCGTTATAATTCCGCCCGTAAAAGTCGCTGAAAACATAAGGATTAAAAGCCACGGGATACGGCTAAGGTACATTTTAAATACTGCCGTTTTAAGATAGGGTTTATCAAGAGGGGTAATCGCCGCCATCTTCTCGATATCCTCTGTCGTTTCCTCCTGCAATACGTCCATTACGTCATCGACTGTTACAATACCTACAAGACGATTTTCAACGTCTACAACGGGCATTGCGGAAAGGTCGTATTTTGTGAAGTTGTGCGCAACCTCTTCACGGTCTTCGGTGGTAAGGGCACTTATGACATCCTCTGTCATAATCTCCTCCATCGTGGCATTTTCATCTGCAAGAAGAAGCGCACGCACCGTCACGATACCAAGAAGCTTTCTGTTGTCACTCGTTACATAACAGGTGTTGATAGTTTCCTTGTCAATACCTGTTCTTCTGATACGCTTTATCGCATCTTCTACGGTCATTGCGGGGCGCAAGCTGACATACTCTGTTGTCATAATGCTTCCTGCGCTATCCTCGGGATACTTAAGTATCTCGTTTATCATTTTACGTTTTTCGGGGTCAGCCTGTCTTAGTATCCTACGCACAACATTTGCAGGCATTTCCTCCACAATATCAACGGCGTCATCGACATAAAGCTCATCCACAACCTCTTTAAGCTCGCTATCGCTAAAACTCGTTATAAGGATTTCCTGCTGGTCCTCCCCCATTTCTACAAAGGTATCTGCCGCAAGCTCCTTCGGAAGAAGCCTGAAAAGAAGCGGTACAACCTCTGCCTTGCACTCTTCAAGCATTGCGGCAATATCCGCCGCATGCATTGTTTCCAGCACGTCACGTGCCGCAGTATACTTTTTCCCCTCAACGAGCAGTGCAAGCGTTTCTCCGAGGGCGTTTGTCATATTTTCTGCCATAAAAATCCCCTCACTTCCTTGTTTTTAAACGGAAGCAAGCAAAGCCGAAACGGGCAGATTAGTCATCGGAGCGTCGAACTGCGATGACTAAATATTTCCGCAAAAAATGAACGCAGAAATACTCTGCCCCCACGTTCGGGCAATACCTGCACTGTTATTTCCTCCTGCGTCCATCTTTTTCACCTCTCATTTTTATCAGAATATATTTATATAATACCGCTTAAAACGGTATTTTGTCAAGACTTAAAAAGTCTGCGCATTTTTTCCTCTATATTTTTTTTGCGCATTTGCGTTTCCTGCGCATCAACAATATATTTTCCTTCGGAAAATATTATTACATCACCCTCACGGGCATTTTCCAAAAGCTCTCTCTTTATATCAATTGTGCCGCCGCTTTCTTTTTCAAGAACGGCAAAATCACCCTCAAAACGGTCAATAATATATTTTTCCATATTTTCTCCTACTTTGTGTGCTGACTGAAGGTTTCGCTGAATATATGGCTGCCGTCATTTTTATCCGTATCGGTATGATAGTAAAGATAATCGTGCTCTTCGGGCTGCATTGCAGCCTTTATTGACGAAAGACCGGGGCTGCAGATTGCACCTGCCGGAAGTCCAGCGTTTTTATAGGTGTTATATGGGGACTCTACCTCCAAATCCTTATACAAAACACGCTCAACATCGTAAAGACCGTCTGAAATTGCATATACTACACTTGCATCAATCTGCAGACGCATATCAATATCAAGTCTGTTCTGGATAACACCTGAAATAACAGTGCGCTCGCGCTCTACCTTTGCCTCGCGCTCGATAAGGGAGGCACGCACTATTGCCTCGTTCATATCCATACCGTCAGGAAGCATATCCGAAACCTTCGAATACTGCTTTTCAAATTCACTGAGCAGAGTATCTATAATTTTATGTGCATCGGCATCCATAGAAAACATATACGTATTTGGGAAAAGATACCCCTGCAATTTATATTTTACACCCTTGTTGTCGGGAATATTCTTTATAAAATTGTATTCGAACTTACCTTCTTCAAGCTCGCGCAGAAAATCGTCTGCATTTGCAAGTCCTAATTCCTCACAGCGCGCGGCAATCATTTCTGCACTAAATCCCTCAGGAATAGTAAGCTTAACACCCTCTTTAAGTTCGCTTGGGCGCAATAGAGCCTCAATAATATCGTCAAGGCACATATCCTCATTAAGCGTGTACTTTCCGTAATTAAGCTTTCCCCTGTGGGGTGAGCCTTTCATTTTAAGGCGGAAGGATATTTCGTGATTTATGACACCTGCATCCTTAAGCACTGATGCAATAGTCTGCTCCGATGCACCTTTTGGTATCTGAACAATCACTGTTTCCTCGCCCGAGCCTGTGCGCGTGTACTCCAAAAATACCGATAGTGCCAGAGAAAGCACCACCGCCGCAATAAGAAGAAGTACACCAATAAAAATTTTCTTTTTCATAAAAAGCACCTGCCTTTTCAAAAAAATCCCGTGCACAGCCTACGCTGTCACACGGGATTGTGATATTCCTGCAAATTCTGCAACAATAAAATTAATATCGGAAAGAATTTCTATAGTCTCCTTAAACTCCCGGATAAGAAGCTCGTCGCTTTGCTCTTCCACCAAATCATATTCTGAAAGCAGCACAGCTCCGTTCGCTCTTCCATGGCGTCTTTCATAACGCTCCATAAGGCTATTTATATCCTCTGCGATAATCTGCCCCTCACGATACTTGCCGTAGCCGAAGGACTCTGAAAAATATGCAACACCATCTTTAAGCTCATAAATAACAAATGCGTGCCCTGCGCCGGGGTGGCTCGGGCTGTAGCCTGCCTGAACGGGGAAGCTTAAAACTATGTTTTTAAGGTCATTTCCGTATTTTTCGGTAAGCTTTAAAAGGCAATCACTGCCGCTTTCCCGATATACATAGTAGCCGCCGCTTGTGCGCTGCACATCTTCAAAATTTGAATACCACTGATTCCCGTTTCCCCGAAAATCAAACCTGCCGTCAAATATACCCATTGCCCTTAACTGACACCTTACATATGTTCCGCAATATCCGCTGAAGCTGCGGCCGTTAAAATAGAAGCGGGCGCCGCTGTAAACCTCTTGTCCGTAGTTTATAAGCTCATCTGAAATTTCATACTCCTGCGCACATACGGGTGCTACAAAAATAATAAGTGCAATAACGAGTAATATAAGACTTTTTATGTTTTTTCTAAACATGCAATCTCTCCAAATTCAGTGATAGATTTGTACGCACTATAAATGCATACATTTTCCAAAACCTTGACCATTCTACCACTGTTTTGTAACAATTGCAAGCTTTTTTGTAATATTTTTCAAAAAAATTTAATATTTTCTTAATAATTTCTCTTTTTTCGCCGATTTTTCCGCTGTTTTTACGATATTATACAATTTCTTTTTGTAACAATTAAATGAAAGTTTCCTCAAACCAGCTTATCATTGTATCGTATATCGGTATGTCGCACGACAGTCTTTCACGCAGCGCAAATATCTCGCCCACAAGAGTCTTACTGTTATTAATAGGCTGCTCTATATAAATCTTATTATTCTTGGTAGCAGTATGGCGCTGCTTATCAAGGAGCAGCTCCTCATACATTTTTTCGCCGGGGCGAAGTCCTGAAAACTCAATCTTTATATCCACATCGGGGACATATCCGCTAAGCTCTATAAGATTGCGTGCAAGGTCAACTATCTTCACCGGCTCACCCATATCAAGAATAAATATCTCGCCGCCCTCTGCAAGCGCACCTGCCTGCATTACAAGCTGCGCCGCCTCGGGAATTGTCATAAAGAAACGATTTATCTCCGGATGGGTTACTGTTACGGGTCCACCCTCTTTTATCTGCTTTTTAAAGAGCGGAATTACACTGCCGTTACTTCCCAGTACATTACCAAATCTAACCGCCGCATAAACAGTTTTTGAGCCGTTTTCTTTCTGTTTAAGGGCAAACTGCTGCATAACCATTTCTGCAATACGCTTACTTGTACCCATAATATTTGTGGGATTAACCGCTTTATCGGTTGAAATCAGCACAAACCTCTCCGCGCCGAATTTTTCGCAGGCTGCGGCGACGTTATATGTACCGTAAACATTATTCTTTATAGCCTCATTGGGGCTATCCTCCATCAGCGGAACGTGCTTATGCGCTGCTGCGTGGAAAACCACCCTTGGCTTATATCTTTCAAAAACTTCATCAAGCCTTGCACTGTCACGTACAGAGCCGATGAGAACCTCCTGTTTAAGCTCGGGATATTTTTTCCTAAGCTCCAGTTGAAGCTCATATGCATTATTTTCATATATGTCGAAAATGATAAGACGGCTTGGATTATATTTTGCAATCTGTCTGCAAAGCTCACTGCCTATGCTTCCGCCGCCACCCGTTACCATAACGGTCTTACCCTCGATATATCCGAAAACATCTCTGCCGTCAATAATCTCCTCATGCCTTCCAAGAAGGTCCTGCGGTGTAACCTTGCGGATTTGTGTTACACTTGCCTGTCCGCTTACAAGCTCAAAAAGAGACGGAACGGTAGAGGTTTTAAGACCTGTTTCACGGCATATTTTCAAAATATCATTATATTCTTTATTTTTTACAGAGGGAATGGCTATTATAATTTCCTGAACCTTATACTCCTTTGCCACAGATATAATCCTATCCCTGCCGCCTACAATCGGCACCTCTGAAATCATCATTCCGTGTTTAGCTTCATCATCATCAATTGCAACAACGGGGTACATAAGCGCATCCTTGCGCATACTCCTGATAAGTGCGGAGCCTGTATCGCCTGCACCGACAATCATAACACGTGTTTTCTTAGCATTTTCTTTTCTGTTTTTCAAGCGATAATGATACGTTCTGAAAATTCTGCCCCCAAAGCGTTCAACACTGTAACCGATCATACATATTATCGCAATAATCGCATAGTCTGAAAACGCAAACAGCGTTTCATTAAGCACGAGTATTCTGGAAAGCGCGTATGAAATCATCGTTGCGCCGAAGATTGCGCAGTACATTATCATATATTCCATAACGTCGGCATATCTCCACGATGTTGCATACACACCTGCAAGACCAAGTGTTGACGGAATTACAAGACAAAGTATTATAATCTCCCTGTACTTTCCAAGGTAAAGCAATGGAATATTCATGTTGGCAGAATTAAGCCGCAGCGCCGTTGCAATCCACACTGAGCCAAGAATAATCATAATGTCAAGAATAAGCATCATCATAATGCGCTGCATATTATTAATTGAAACTGTTCCGGAATAACGTTTTGAAAACATACCGCAATCTCCATTTCTAAAAAACATCACTAACTGTTATTTTATCTCAATTCCCTTAAATTGTCAAGAACGATGATGACAATGTCATCATCGTTCTTTTTTTCTATACTCTCATTGTTACGCCGATTGCCGTAAGATTTGCAATGATTTTATCAATATACTGCTGAATTTCATCCATTGACAAAGTTCTTTGGGGCGAGGAGAATGAAAATCTGAGGGTTATTGACATTTCTCCGTCAAGCTCATAGGTATCTACGAGTGTAACTGCGTCAAGCTCCTTAATATTTTCATCTGTCCATCCCTTTGATATTTCATCGTACTTCTTTCCGTTTGTAACGAGTGATAAGTCGTAATCAACACCGGGGAATTTTGAAGGCTCATTAAAGCCAAGCTGTGATGCCCCTACCTTTTCAAAATCATCCATATCAATTTCTATACATACAATGGATGCCGCTTTATCAACCTTTTTAAGGTTGGAGGGATGAAGTGTGCAGATTTCACCAATCTTTTCACCACCGAGTGAAATTTCGGAAGTGTTCTTCGGATGCTGCCAGCTATGGAGAGGTGCTATTCTGCTAAACGCAGGTGCAGTGTGACGAAGCTGGTCGCAGATGTAGCGTATAATCTCAACTGCTTTGAAATAAAGCTCCTTTTCACTCTTTGTCTTATCAAAAAGAACTACGCCGAGGGTACGTCTCTCATTACAGGTATTTTCAGCAGTTACACCCTTAACCACTCTGCCTATTTCAAAAAGACCGAAGGAGGGTGCATACTGTCTGTTTTCATACGCAAATGTAAGAAGCGTGGGAAGCATTGAATTTCTGATAGTACCGTTTTCAGGTGTCGCAATATTCAGAATACTTACATTCGGCTCAACCTCTATGCCGAGCTTTTTGTACTTTGTACCGTCGCACCAGATGTAGGAATGAACCTCATTCATCATATAACGCTGAACAAGAATGTCCTTTACAAGGTCGCTGTCACGGTGAAGCACTGTTGCCCTTACGGGAGTAAGCGCACTCTTTGTTGTAGTAATGTCAAAGTTATCATAACCGTAAATACGTGTTATTTCCTCAATAACGTCCGCCTTTATGGTAACGTCCTTTGTCGCTCTCCAGGAAGGGACTGTCACGCTGAACTTTTCACCACTGAGGCTTGCGTTAAATCCAAGGAGATTGAGTGTGGAAAGTATCTGCTCGTCAGGAATATCTATTCCCGTGTATTTATCCACGTATGCCTTATCAAAGGAAAGCTTGATTTCGGGATAATGCTTTACATATTCATCTGTAATTTGTGACGAAACCTTTGCACCGGGGTCAATTTCCAGAAGAAGATTAAGAAATCTCTTTATAGCAGTAATTGTAATTTCGGGGTCAAGTGTTTTTTCGTAACGCATACTTGCATCGGTACGAAGACCAAGCCTTGACGAAGACTTACGCACGCTGACACCGTCAAAATTCGCACTTTCAAGCACAACGGAGGTTGTTCCATCGATAATCTCAGAATCAAGACCGCCCATAATACCTGCAATTGCAACGGGCGTGTCATTATTATATATAAGAAGTGTTTCTGTATCTATATCACGCTCTGTGCCATCAAGTGTTGTAAACTTCATTTCACCATCAGGTGTTCCAACCTTGATTGAGTCAATCTTTCTTGCATCAAATGCGTGTGTAGGCTGACCAAGCTCCAGCATAATGTAGTTTGTGAGGTCGGCAAGAAGGTTAATTCCGCGCATACCGCAGTAATAAAGACGGATACGCATATTAACAGGGCTTACGCTCTCCTTTATATCAGAAACCTCAAGGCAGGAATATCTGTAAACGAGGTCCTCCCTTGTAACCTTAACGGGGATTTTTTTGTCGCCGTCATACACAGGCTCTGTAAGAGAAAGAGGCTTAAGCTCCTTTTTCGTAAGTGCCGCAAACTCACGTGCGATACCGTAATGACCCCAAAGGTCAGGACGGTTTGTAAGCGATTTATTATCAACCTCGAAAACAATATCGTCAATATCAAAAATCTCTTTAAGGTCAGTTCCGTTTTTAAGTGACGGGTCAAGTACCATAATACCGCTGTTTTCATCACTGATACCAAGCTCCGCCTCGCTGCAGCACATACCCTCTGACATAAAGCCCGCAACCTCACGCTTTGCTATCTCAAGTCCGGGAACACTTCCCCCAACCTTTGCAAAAGCGACCTTAAGACCGAGCGCCGCATTTGGCGCGCCGCATACGCAGTCATATATTCTGTCGCCGCCATCTACTTTTAAAATATGAAGCTTTTTGGAATTGGGGTGTGCTTCAAAAGAAACAATCTCACCAACTACAACATTATTTACTTCTTTACCTTTGAAATAAATATCCTCAACCTCTGCAGTAGAAAGGGTGAACTTCATAATAAGTTTTTCGAGGTCTTCACCTGTAAGGTCAACATAT
>JAZODM010000047.1:0-1770 GCA_045596985.1 Clostridia bacterium | reverse complement strand
CGCTTTTACCGCCCGTTGAAGTAAATGCGCAAAAGCTTACCGTAATCGAGGGCGCATATTCTCTGCATCCGTATTTCGGAAATTATTTCGATTTGTCCGTGTTTCTCGATATTTCACCCGACCTGCAAAGGGAGCGGATTTTAAACCGCAACCCCGAAATGGCAGACCGCTTTTTCGATGAATGGATACCGCTTGAAGAAAAATACTTTGCCCAAATGCAGATAAAACAGCGGTGTGAAATTGCAGTAAATATCTGATAAGATTATTAAACAGCTTGCGATGCGAGCTGTTTTTTATATATCAAATAGAAAATTCTCCCGTTAAGAGAATTACTTTCAAAAACAAAGTTATTGTTTATTTGCCGTGTAACTGTTATTATCTGATTGCAGCTGCAAACAAATTTACGGAAGGTGAAGTAAAAATGTCAGTATATTTCGGCGAAAATCTTAAAAAATTACGTAAATCAAAAAAGCTCACGCAGGAGTCGCTTGCCGAGTTTTTGGGTATGTCTTTTCAGGCTGTCAGCAAGTGGGAGAGAGGCGAAACCTACCCCGATATAACAATGCTTCCCGTGATTGCTTCCTTTTTCGGCGTTACGGTTGACAGCCTCCTCGGCACGGATTTGATTGCAAGAGAGGCTAAAATCAAGGAGTATGGTGACAGCTATTCCCGCCTGTGGAACGAAAGAAAAATCGGTGTGGCAAGGGATATGCTAAAGCAGGCTACAGTCGAATTCCCCGGCAACTACGACCTTATGGCAAAGTATTTCAACGCCCTTATTCACGCAGAGTACAGCGACGAATACTGTATATCAATAAAGCCCGAAGTCAACCGGGTGTACGATATTATTCAGAATTATTGCACCACAGACAGCATACGAATCTGGACTAAAAAGCTGATGTGCCGTTACCTGCGTGATTTGAGCCTTATTGAAGGCAGCGGAGTTGATATTTCCGAAGCTGAAAAAATTCTTTCGGAAATGCCGATTATGCAAAACACGAGAGATTACGAGGCTATGTATATGTACCCTCACGATGATGAAAAGCGTGCAACGGCCTGTGCAAACGGAATTACGGAAATGCTTCGTCTGTTCGGCGAAATAATGAACAGACGGTATAAAAGCTTTCTCGATGCCGACGAGGAGATAGCCGAGGCCTATATTAACCTCGTTGAAAAGGTTATGCCTGACGGCGATTACGGCAAAAGCTGGTACCTCGTTGTAATTCACGCCCAGAGAATCGGCGTAAAGAAATATATTCAGGGCGATGAAAAATCAGCCCTTGAACACTTTGAAAAGGCGGTAAGGCTCGCAAAGCGTTACGATGAAATGCCCGACGTAACCGTGCATACCTCAAAGGCCGTGGAAGGCGTAACCTTTGACAAAACCAAAGCCTACCGCTTCTGGGAAGGTTCTTTTGCCGAGGATATAAAAGACGGCCTTCGTGACAGACCCCAGCTGTCGGAAGAATTTAAAAACAGCGAAGCTTTCAAGAGAATACTGGCAATCTGAATTGAAAGAAGAAAAAATCCAAGTCGAAAGACTTGGATTTTTGTCTATATGTATGTTCCAAAGCACTTGTTTCTTGTAACTCAATGTGCATAAAAACATTTATTTATGCCAAAATTTCAATGAAATTAGTTAACAGCATTAAAGCGGCAAGACATAACGGTAGTATTATAACAGATAGGGATAATCTTTTGTTTTGACTGCTTTCTTTTAATTTTTTACGGACAAAAATCATAAAAGATATTGTTATAATATAAAGAACA
>JAZODM010000046.1:0-30148 GCA_045596985.1 Clostridia bacterium | reverse complement strand
TCCAATATGAAAACGGAGTTAATATCTTTTTATCTTTCAGTATTCGTGCAATCTGTGAAGTGCCGTACCCTTCAAGACATAAAGCAAAAATCTTTTTGACAATTTGTGCAGCCTCATCATCAACAATCCACTTTGTTTTGTCATCAGGACTTTTCATATACCCAAACGGCGGTCTTGTTGTTAAATGTTTTCCCGATTCGCCTTTTGCTTTCATAACAGCCCTTATCTTTTTACTTGTGTCCTTTGCATACCATTCGTTGATGATATTGAGAAACGGAGTAAAATCACTGTCAGCTTGATTTGCACTGTCTATGCCGTTATTGATAGCAATAAAACGGATATTCTTTTCAACAAACATTACCTCTGTATAAAAGCCGACTTTGAGATAATCACGCCCAAGTCTTGACATATCTTTTACAATAATCGCACCGACCTTGTTGTCCTCAACAAGTGCAATTAAATCATTCCAGCTCGGACGATTAAAATTCGTACCGGAAAACCCATCGTCAACAAAATATTGAAGATTTTTAAAACCATTTTCTTTTGCGTATTTACTTAAAATATTTTTTTGATTTACAATACTGTTACTGTCGCCCTGTAATTCATCATCGCGGCTTAAGCGACAATATAAAGCCGTTATTTTATCAGACTGTCTCATAATTTTCTGTTCCTCCTTTTCAGTTGGACAGTCTGTCAAAACAGGATTGCTTGTATTTATTATATCGCCCATTTTATTATTTGTCAGCCCCTTTCGTATCGCTTTCGTCATTTTCCATAAGCCTTAATAATTTTGATGACACAGAACGGCAACCGTCATATACTCCGTTAAAGGTGTAAAGCGTGCCTTTATCCTCAAAAAATATTTTGACATCAGGCAGTTCATTGTTTAACACAGTTAATGCCGAAATCCGTAAATTTTTCTTATCCATTCCTATCCAATCCTTTCCATTGATTTTTGATAAAACTTTTTAATAGCAAGCATAGCAAGTGGGTACTCACTTGCGGAAAATGAAATTTTTAATACTTGCTATTTTGAGAAAACAGCAAGCATAGCGAGTGTAGCCACACTCACAAAAATTTCATTTTTATTTTGGGGAATTTCCCAAACCCTTTTTGATATAAATTTGTTTTCGCTTAATAAACGAATTTGATTGTAAAAATACAACCTTTGAATGAAACTTTTATTATTTTTTTTCTTTCATATAGGTAACATCTAAATTTGAATTTTTACACAGTTAAAACAAAAATTTCCTTCTCATAAACTAATACTTTTAAAAATCATAAAATGCTAAATTTTTTTAAAAATTTTTCTCTCATGTATGACACAGTTACAGAAAAGAAAAAATGCAAATTTTCATCGTCATTTTTAATATATTTTTTGAAAAATATGGACAAGTTGCTTAATATGTGATATAATTATTATATAGCACTCTTAATTAAAATAGAGATGGTGTATATTCTTGTATTATTTTTCACATTACAAAGGTACAATAGCGGTAAAAGCGTACCCTCTAGCAAACTTTGTAATATGAATGCAAGTTGTATAAGAGTGTATCAGCCTTATCGGTCATAGCTTGTGCGTTTTTGTGTGTGGCTCTTAAATATAGGATACGCATATACTTATAAAGGAGTTTGATGTTGTGAAAAAAATATTATTATTTATTGGTTTATTAATTATGTTGTTCTGTTTTTCTTATAATGTTATAGCTTCAGAAGATGTAAAAGTTACATTAGATGGTCAATTAATTGAATTTGATGTTTCTCCTCAAATTATAAATGGTCGCACTATGGTTCCGATAAGAGCAATTTTCGAGAGAATGGGCGCATCGGTTACCTGGATTGAACAATCAAAGTGTGCATGTTCTACAAAGGATAATATTACAGTAAATCTGTGGATTGGCAATGATGTTTTAAGTAGAAAGACAACGGAAGCATCCAATTGGGAATATATACAAATGGATTGTTCACCCATAATTATTGATGGACGTGTGTTAATTCCCGCAAGATATGCGGCGGAAGCTTTTGGTTATACCGTGCAATGGGACAGTGCGTCCAAAACTGTTACTATAACCGACCCTATAAAGGATTTCATTAATAATGTTTACTACAACAGAGGTCCTATTAATATGAGTGATTCTAAAAAGAATAATCTGTATATAGAACATTTTGAGTTGACTGATGTTGAGAAAAACCAAGATAATACTTTATTTATAACTTGTGAAATTTCAGGAACTCTATATTCTGAAGATTCGTCTAATTCATTCAGTTATTATGCTTTTTACATTGACGAAAATTGGAAAACAATAGGAAGGTCTTTGTTAAATATTATCGGTAAAGGACAATTTAAAAAGACAGATTTTTTATTTGATTGTCCACCGCAAACAAAAAGGATATATATATCAACCCAAGACCCGCAATTGTATAAATATGTAAAATAATTGTTAAGAGATGTTTGTACAATTGTGTAAATATCATAAACTCAATTTTTTGAATATTATTAGATTTTTTTGCTTGAGGTGAAATTACAAATGAAGAATGAAGAAACATTTCGTAATCATTGGTGTAATTATATTCAAAGAACGGGGATTGCAACAGCACCAGAGATCCTTGACTACACCGAAAATGAACTTGGGTTGCATATTAATTCAAAGACAAGAATTGGAAAATTAAATTCTATAAGAAAGAGTTTGGATATGTTGGTCCAAGAAGGTAAATTAAAAAAATATCGAGGGGGGAAGTATTTTCTTTAACCCTAAATATATTTAATTCTTTTTGCAATTAAATTTTAACAGTATACTCAAATTAATAAATAGTGAGTTTCTTATGACTTGAGTTCTATTAATAAAGTCTTTATATGGATTGATAGTTAGAGCAAAAGAACGATTCACAGTAGGGATTTAAGCCGAAAAACGGACTTGAATCCCCTTTTTCAAAAGTGTTCATTTTTAGATTTTGTGGAACGATAGAACCCCATTTTTGAGGTTTTGAATATAACTAAATCAAAATGACTTCATTTTGATTTTTACGCAAGTTTTACTTGCGTAAATGTTGAATGACGGAGCGATGCTCCTTATTGAAAACCATTACCTTGTAAGTTTCAGGCTCTGAAAACCGCCAAAATAGGGCGTTTTTTAACCTCTATCGCGTGACATTTTAACCCATATATGAGAAAAAGCACATCACACGATAAATGTGATATGCTTAACTCTCTGCACCTGCTTGACAGACCGTCAATAACTATACTGTTTTATCGAGGACTATCTTAGCATCCCTTTTTTGTCTGAAAATTGTTGACACCTCTTTTTTAAAAAGGTATAATTTACTGTGGGTGATTAAAATGAAAATTAAAATTAAAATAACTACACTTCTTTTTATAATTCTTTTATCTGTGACGGCATTTGCGCAGGAGGATACGTATATTGTCCGTTTCAATGACAGTATGCAGCTTTTCAGTGCAAATGAAAAACAGGGGATAAATTATACCGTTGCAACGCAGGAGGAACTACAGGAGTATATTGAAGCAGGTATTGTAGAGCATTACGAGCCGAATTATGAGGTGTTTGCAATTGAGACAAATGCAGAGGAAGTGGAAGAGACGCTGCCCGAGGTAAAGCCCAACTGGAATTTTGATATGGTAAATGCTGCTTTTGCCTATAATCTTGGCGCAATGGGAAATGAGGTTAAGGTTGCTGTAATTGACAGCGGACTTCATAGTGACGATATGTTAAAGCCGCAGATACTTGACGGTTATGATTTTATTGAAAATAGAAAGACCTATGATGACGTAAACAATGATAATGCAGACGGAGACTATCACGGAACGCTTGTAAGCTCTATTATTGCACGGCAAAATATCGGTTACGGAACAGGTATTGCCGCAAGGGCACATATAATGCCTTTGCGTGTGCTTAAATATGATCCTGTGGAGAAGAATAATATGGGAAACCTTGATGACATTATTGCAGCTATAGAATATGCGACAAAAGCCGGTTGCGATGTTATTAATATGAGCTTAGGTATAAGAGGCAGTGAAATTTTGGAAGAGAATTTGTCAACATTGAGTATTGCAATACAAAAAGCCGTAGACAAAGGAATAATTGTAATTGCTGCAGCAGGAAACGATGGAGCATCAGAGTATATGTACCCCGCATCACTTGATAACGTAATAAGTGTGGCATCGGTTGAAAGTGACAGAACACGTTCAAATTTTTCGCAATATAATAATAAGGTCGATATTTCAGCACCAGGTGGACTTATGCAGATTGGAATAAATTACAGAGTTGAAAATGGTGGAGGAATAGTAGACATATACCAGAAAAACGGCACATCGCTGGCAGCACCGCACGTAAGCGGTCTTGCGGCTGTTGCAAAATGTATAAAGCCTGAAATTAATGATACTGCATTCAGGGAGGTTTTGCAAAAAACATCAGGACAAACAGAGCGAAATGATGAGTTGGGATACGGAATTATTGACTGTCAGGCAGCAATTAAGGAGCTTCTCAAAGGCAAAACGGCATATCTTTCTCCCGCTACATTTGTAAAAGGAACAGAGGGAAATTATACAGGAACAATGACTTTGGCTACGCTTTATAACAATGATGAAAAAAATACACTCAACGCAACGGTTTTTTATAGCCTTTATAATCCTGACAAAACTCTTGAAAAGGTAATTAAATATTCTGTTAGCCTCTCTCCGGGAAAAAAAGAGAACTTTATGAAGCCATACAGTGGCGGAAATGTCAAATATATGGTTTGGGAAAATCTTAAAAGTATGGTACCTTTAACACCAAGCTCATATAAGTAATAAAAACGAAGGGAAAAACAAAATGATATACGTTATGCAGATTGTAAATACGCACGGAATACGTGGTGAGGTGAAGGCACTTCATTTTACCGACGGAGAAGCGTTTTTTAAAAAAGTAAAAACCGTATATAAAAAGGATAACACACCTGTAAAAATCCTTTCGTGGCGATTTCAGAAGGGCGCAGTCCTTTTGAAACTTGAGGGCGTAGATGATGTAGATACGGCTGAAAAGATGAAATTTACCGAGCTTTATGCAAAGGAAGAGGATCTGCCTAAATTGCCTGATGGAGAATATTATTTCTTTGAGCTTATGGGGCTTACCGGTGTGCTGCCTGACGGGTCGCATTTTGGCACAGTTACAAATGTAATAGAAAATAATGCCGCAAACCTCCTTGAATTTACAAAGGATGACGGGGAAAAGGTTCTTATACCAAAGCTACCGGTATTCGTTGAGAAGGTAGATTTAGAGCAAAAGCTTATATACATAACACCGATTGAAGGACTTATATAGTCATTGGAGGTACGTAAAGTGAAATTCAGTGTGCTTACACTTTTTCCCGAAATGATGACGGCACTTGGCGAAAGTATTATCGGCAGAGCCGTTAAAGGCGGTATTATTGAAACGCAGTATATAAACATACGCGATTTCTCGACAGACAAGCACCGACGCGTGGATGATTACCCGTACGGCGCAGGCGGCGGTATGCTTATGCAGCCACAGCCTATATATGATGCGTATAAAAGTGTTGCGGGGGAGAAAAAACCGCACGTTATATATATGTCACCGCAGGGAAAGACACTTACGCAGGAAAGGGCGAGAGAGCTTTCAGAGTATGAGCATATTGTAATTTTGTGCGGTCATTATGAGGGTGTTGATGAAAGAGTTTTAGAAGAAATTGTTGACGAGGAAATCTCTATCGGTGATTACGTTCTCACCGGGGGCGAGCTTCCTTGTATGGTACTTATAGACTGCGTGTGCCGTATGGTGGAGGGAGTTCTCGATAGCCAAGAAACTGCAAGTGTTGAAAGCCACTATGACGGACTTTTAGAATATCCGCAGTATACAAGACCGCCCGTTTTTATGGGACGCGAAGTTCCCGAAATTCTCCTTAGCGGACATCACGCAAATATAGAAAAATGGCGCAGGGAGCAGAGTGTTTTGCGTACCGCAAAAAAACGCCCTGATCTTTTAGAAAAGGCGGAGCTTACGCAAATGGAAAAAGAGTGGTTGAAAGAGAATGGATTTTAAATAAAAAAGCAATTCGAATTTTCGAATTGCTTTTTTTACATTATATAAGAGTTGTAAGAACGGAAAACAGTATTGGTATTGTTATTACGCAAAGCACGTGCGAAATCATTGCCATTGATGCACCGGTACGCGTTTCGCCGCCGTATGCCGCAGGAAATACCACCGTATTCATTCCAAGCGGAGTGGCATATGCAAAGAACGCAAGTGTCATTATAAGGTTTGATGCACCCAAAAGATAAAGTATTGCAAGCAGGATTGTGGGTATAATAACAAGCCTGAGAAGTGTTGCAATATAAATCTTTTTATCAGACACAAGCTCGCGCATTGGGTAGCTTGCCACAACAAATCCCGTCAAAAACATTGCGAGCGGCCCCATACAATTTTTGAAGTAATCAATTGTATCGATTACAAAGACAGGGAGTATTTCACCTGCATTTGTAAGACCAAGGATTATACCGAGAATAATCGAAAAGAAAACGGGGTTACAGAGGTTTTTAAGGGGATTTTTCTTTTCCTCCCCTCTGGGAATAAGTATTACAATTCCCCAGGTGTTAACTGCGGTCTGCAGCGGAAGGGTGAAGAGCAGATATTTATAAAGTATGTTTGGGTCGGCGCTTCCCAAAATGGCAGGAACGATAGCGTTACCCATAAATCCAAAATTACCGAAGGTCATTGCATATGAATAAATGCGACGCTTATATTCATCATCCTTTGCAAAGCATTTTGCAAGCGGAAGTGCAATCAAAAGAGCGCATGCAAGCACAATAATACTGTAAATAAAAATCGTGTAGTTTTCCTTAAGCGAGGTCACTGTGCAGCGCGTCATAAAGGTGTTTATAAGGAGCGCAGGAACACACACATAGTTTTCAAGCTTGGAAAGAACTGTTGCACTGTTTTCGGGGGCAAGCTTTTTCTTATTAAGTGTAAAGCCAATCAGCATACACATAAACATAACCAGCATTGGGGAAAGAGTAGCTTTAAAGGTTTCAAACATTTGAATCAGATCCTTTCATCATATGAAGATATATTCGGTGCAGGTTAAAACCGCAAGGAAAGCGAAATTAAAGGTGGAAAACATTCCTATATATGAAAGCGTTTTTTTAGGATTGTATTTAACATATTCACGCAGTGTTATAAGGCTTGCCAGCGAAGAAATGAGCGTGCCGACACCGCCGATGTTTACCCCTACAAGAAGCTCGGGATAGTTCCCGGTAAACTGAGACAGGAGTATAGCAGACGGAACATTACTTATAATCTGGCAGGAAAGAACACTGAAAAGAAGTGTGCTTTTCTGAAGAAGAAAAGAAAATATATTCTGCACAATATCAATCCTTGCCATATTGCCTGCAAAAATAAAGAAAAACACAAATGTCAGAAGCAATGGATAATCAACCATTTTAAGAGCCTTTTTATCCATAAAGAAAAGCGCGAGGGGGATAACAATAAGCCCCCAAAAATAAGAAATACTGCGAAAAACTATAAGAATAGAAAGGGTAAATA
The DNA here is from genome assembly GCA_045596985.1 of Clostridia bacterium. Lineage (GTDB taxonomy): Bacteria > Bacillota > Clostridia > UMGS1883 > UMGS1883 > UMGS1883. The sequence continues at coordinate 22,595 of JAZODM010000046.1, read as the reverse complement.
GCAAAAGATAAATAGCCGTTTTGCGTCTGCTCATATGAGGGTGTGCGTCTTCAACATAAAGCGGTTCCGGCTTTATAAAAAAGCAGCACAGTGTTATTATAAATACAGAAACAGCAAACGGAAGCAGCATAATCTTTACAAATTCCAGTGTCCCGATATTAAAGTGAGTGTAAAGATATAAATTTTGCGGATTGCCAAAAGGTGTGAGCATGCCGCCTAAGTTTGCTGCAATATTTTGCATTATAAAAGTAAATGCCATATACTTTTCCTTGCCTGTTGTTGAAAGTACAAAATATCCAAGTGGCAAAAAGGTTAAAAGCGCCATATCGTTTGCAATCAGCATAGAGCCGATAAATGTAATATATACAAGTGCCAGTATACAGGCGCGCGTCGTTTTGAAAAGGTGCACTATTTTCTGTGCAAGTATGTAAAAGAAATTGATGTTTTTGAGCGCGCACACAACTGCCAGAACACAAAAAAGGCAGCTTAGTGTTTTAAAATCAAAATATCCGATATAGCTTTTATCTACCGGTACAAATATACTTGTGATGAATGCTGCAAAAAGGGCAACACACATAACAGTATTCTTTTTTGCAAATGCTACTATGTTCATAAAAAGGCCCCTCCAAAAAAATTGCGCAACGCGTTTATTATACCACCGCAGTGTTTTTATGTCAAACAATATTTGACATAAAAATATAAATGTAGTAAAATATAGCGGTACAGGAGATGTTAAAAATGACGGATTCAGAACTTTATTACAAAAAAATGACCCAGACTCCCGTGGCAAGGCTTGTTGTAACCTTGGGAATACCCACAACAATTTCAATGCTTATCACGAACATATATAATATGGTTGATACGTATTTTGTGGGAACACTAGGGGAAAGCCAGCAAGCTGCAACGGGAATACTTTTTACCATGCAGGCAGTTATTCAGGCGATAGCCTTTATGCTTGGACAAGGCTCGGGAACTATGGTGTCAAAGGCACTTGCCGATAAAAACACCGATGAGGCGAGTGAGTATGTTTCCTCCGCCTTCTTTTTGGGCAGTACACTTGGACTTTTACTGTCAGTAGCTTCCTTTAGCTTTCTCAATCCGCTGCTTGGCTTTTTAGGGAGCACGCAGACAATTCTGCCGTACGCACGTCAGTACGGAATATGGGTGCTGCTTGCGTGTCCGTTTATGATATGCTCATTCGTCCTTAACAACAATCTGCGTTATGAGGGTAAGGCTTTTTATGCAATGATAGGGCTGGTTACGGGTGGCGTGCTCAACATATTCGGGGATTATATTCTTATCAGGAAATTCAGTATGGGCGTAAACGGTGCGGGCATTGCAACTGCCGCTTCGCAGATTATAAGCTTTTTTATGCTGCTTTATTTTCACGAAAAAATGGCACAGGGCAAAATACGTATATCGTTTATTTCTAAAAAGATTGAAACATACAGTGTAGTTATGCGTGTCGGCTTTCCTGCTCTTATACGTCAGGGACTGGCGTCTGTATCAAACGGACTTCTCAATAATATGACAAAGGCATATGGTGACGCTGCAATTGCGGCAATGAGTATTGTAAACAGATTTTCAGCCTTTGTAATGTGCGTTGGATTGGGAATAGGGCAGGGCTTTCAGCCGGTGGCATCATTTAACTATCAGGCAAGGGAATACGGGCGCGTTAAAAAGGCACTTGTTTTTACAATGCTTTCAGGACTGTGTATGGTGGGTGCGATTGCAGCTTTTGGAATACTGTTCACGCCCGAGATTGTCTATATGTTCCAAAAGAGCGAAGCAGTATCGCACATAGCTGTGTTTGCACTGCGTTGCGCTATAGCGGGAACAATGTTTCTGCCGCTTTCCGTCCCTGTAAATATGCTTTACCAAAGTATACGAAAGCCGGGTATATCATCTGTACTTTCGCTCCTTCGTTCGGGACTTTTCATTCCAATTGTTATGATTACTACCACTTTTTGGGGTGTTACGGGAATTCAGATTTCGCAGCCGATTGCAGATGCACTTACCGGTATCATCTGTATACCGTTTATTGTTCATTTTATAGCGACCACCCCTAAGGAGGGAAGAGAGTAATGCAGGAACAGTTTTCACGCACTGCAATGATTGTCGGGGGAAAAGCAATTGAAAAACTCGCTTCTTGCCGCATTGCGCTCTTTGGCGTAGGCGGCGTAGGAGGATTCGCGCTTGAGGCGCTTGCTCGCTGCGGCGTGGGGGAGTTTGACCTTATTGATAACGATACTGTAAACATCACAAACATAAACAGGCAGATAATAGCGCTTCATTCTACAGTCGGGCAGTATAAGGTTGACGTAGCGAAGGAAAGAATACTAAGTATAAATCCTCTGGCAAGGGTTAATGTGTATAAGACCTTTTACCTACCCGAAAATGCAGCGCGGTTTGATTTTTCAAACTATGACTATGTAATAGATTGCGTTGATACCGTTACGGCAAAGCTTGAAATAGTACAAAATGCAAAGCGCGCCAGTATCCCCGTGATCAGCTGTATGGGCACGGGCAACAAGCTTGACCCCACGCGTTTTGAAGTTACAGATATTTATAAAACATCGGTGTGCCCCCTTGCAAAGGTGATGCGCCGTGAACTAAAAAAAAGAAATATTGATTCTTTAAAGGTCGTATATTCAAAGGAAGAGCCGATAAAACCATTACCGCACGATGATGCTTCCGACGCGCGTGTTCCGGGCAGCATTTCCTTTGTGCCGTCTGTGGCAGGACTTATAATAGCAGGTGAAGTCGTAAAAGATTTAATGGGGGATGTTAAATAAAACTTATTTGAAAGAAAAGTGTTGTATGTATTTGATGAAATTACAGAAAAGATTAAAGATTTAACTCCAAAACAAAGGAAAACGGCTTTTGATATTTTAAGTGCGTATGTTCAAAATTTGTTTACTAATCCAAAGTATAAAATAGTGGAAATTAAGGATGTGCAAGGATAATGCACAAAATTAAAGGCTGAAACAAATGTTTCAGCCTTTAATTAATCAGTTTACTTTTAAATAATATGTTTTTTCTGCCACTTTTTTGCCGCTTGAGTCAAACGCCTTTGCCGTAAGAGGAACTGTTGTGCCTTTGTAGGGAGAGAAGTCAATATTTGCACTGTATGGAATTGCATATGACGTTGCAATATCCGTGCCGTAGATGTTGTATACAACATAGCTGATGTCATTTGCAGGTGTCTTTATAAAGGAACAGATTTCTGTTTGCAGAGCTTCCACCGCTACATTTGTGCCAAGCTCGTAATACTGGGGAAGGGTCGCGTTTTCACTGCTGCTTGTAAGATACTGCTCGCTCTGTATACCGTTTTTAAAAGCACTTAGATACTGCGAATTATTTGAAAGGGAGAATTTATAACGCTCTCTGTCATTGTCAAAGAGATAAAATGCCTTTACAGACGGATACTTAATCGGCAGATACGTCAAAAAGTCATAAAGCTGATTTGACGAGAAAGGCGTTATATCTGCCCACGTATTGTAATCCATATAGGATGCGCCGCCCTCTGAAACAATGATTGGCTTTTTATGTGCGTAAAGGGAGCATATTGTGTCAAGCTGCTCACTCCAGCGGTTGCGGTCAACATTCTGACCGAGGGGGTCTGTTTCGGGCTGATGATTCATATAGGAAGAAATTCCCACATAATCCACATACGCATCACCGGGGTAGTAGCTTGCAATATTATCTGCAGGATAGAAGTTAGGTGACCATACTACGGGCACTGACGGAGCGTATTTATGGAAAATGTCTGCAACTATACGGAATTTACTGATATAAAGGTTATAGTCAGTGGTGTACCACGGGCAGGATGTATCGTTCATTTCACTTGCAAAACGCAGGAAAAATTTTGCACCGCTGCTTTCCATATCCTGTGCCAGTTTTATGTAAGTAGGGTCATTTGCCTGAATTTGGAAGAAATTAACCGGCTCAACTGCAAGCTGAATTATTTTATTTTTCTGCTTTGCAACGTCGATATGGCTCTGATAATTGGAAAGGGGAGTGGTGGAAGGCATATACAGAAGATATGTCGCCATATCCTTTCCGACAAGATTGGGGAACTCGTTCATATAGAATTTAGACATTGATGACGGGTCGTGTACTGCCCTGTCACCCTCTGCATAAGCTCCTATGTAAAGACCGTTTTTCGGCTCATACTTTTCACCGAAATTACGGCGTGACTTATATGCATCGTTATATGTCTTTGCATACATTTGCACCGATGAATTGATAAGGGTACTTCTTCTTGTTGCATCGATTGTTTCCTCGCGCTTGGAAACAGATGTCCAGTAGTCAGCCTCACGCTTAAAGCATACAGACGCTTCTGCATTCATACCGAGTGCACTGTAACATTCGCCAAGATGCTTGTAAAGCATTGCGCGAGAGTTGCCATCATTTGCGGCAATAAAATCGGGTGCAAGTGCCTTAATCTGGTCGATGGCACTTTGATAATTGCCACTGTTTTTTGCAACGAGTGCTTCCTCCCATCTCTTCCACAGATTTGACACGTGTGAGCCACTGTTTTCTATAGAATGGATAAGGTTTCCCGCACTGCCTGTTGTTATAACTACATTGCCGTCCCAGCCTACGGTTGCGTCGAGTGCCTCGGCAACCGCCCTTATGGGAAGATATGTACGTGAATTTATTATCTGTGCGGAAGCATCGTTTAAGATTTTCGTTCCGTTACGGTAAATGCACGCCTCGCCGATTTTACAAACAACGGTTGTAGCTCCTTTTTTAACAATAGCGCTCTGCGTTTCACCATCCCAGGAAACTGTTGCGCCAAGTGCCTCCATAGAAGCCCGGAGCGGTACGAGTGTACGGCTGTTTGCATCAATAAACGGATAGCCCGAATCATCGGTGAAAGCAACACCTACTCCATCAATTACAACACCTGTCGCATTGGCACAAAGGGCATACGTAATCACTAACAGTACACAAAGTAAGGGTATAAAGATTTTTTTCATACTGTTTTCTCCTTTCATTTGAATCACTTTTTTATAAACGGCTTTTCCAAAAGCCGTTTCAATGCAATAAAAAATCCTTCGCTGCCTTTATGCAGCGGCTTTGTAAGTATGGCAAGGCAGCCTGCCCTTTTTGCCCCCCATACATCTGTAAATACCTGGTCGCCGATTGCGGCAATTTCATTTTTTTGAAGCTGCATTTCCGTTGCCGCAAAATCGTAACCCATTTTACGTGGCTTTAAGGCATCATATACAAAATATTTTACATCAATTTTCTCGCAGAAGCTTTTTACGCGTTCATAACGGTTGTTTGAAACTACACAAAGCTTAAAGCCCGAGCTTTCAAGATACCGTAGGTGTGCAAGAATGGTTTCGTCGGGAATAGGTACATCGTGCCCGATAAGAGTGTTATCAATATCAAGGATAATTCCCTTTATTTTATTTTCATTCAAAAACTGAGCAGTAACGTCTGTAATTCTATTAAAATATGCATCTGCATAAAAGTTTTTAAGCATTGTTATATTTCCTCCAGTAAAACAGATATTGCTGCGCAAATCCGCTATAATTTTTAAACAGACTTTCTCCTGATGCTTTTGCATCATCAGATGCAAATTCCTCTGCCATAACGCGCTTTATCCACACATCAGAGGGGAAGAGGTCGAATTTTCCAAGTGAGAACAGAAGGACGCAATCACAAACCTTATCTCCAACGCCGTAAAGCCTTAAAAGCCTTGCGCGTGCGGATGCGGTGTCAAGCTTCTGAAGCTCCTCGCCGCTTATGCTTCCGTTTGCAACCTCCTGCGCGGCTTTAAGAATATACGGCGCACGGTAGCCTACACCCAAGGTGCGAAGCTCTTCCTCCGAAAGGGCGGCAACTGATGGGGCATCGGGAAAGGAATAGTAGGTCTTTCCCTCAAAATGTATTTCTTTTCCTGCAAGGCGGCATAGCTTATCAACACAGCTTTTTATTTTGGGGATGGAGCTTCGCTGCGATATGATGAAGGATATCAGTGCCTCGAAAAAATCCTGACGTAAAATCCTTATTCCGCTGCCGAATTTAATTGCCTTATCCATTATATCGTTTACATTTACAGAGGCTTTTATATGCGTATAATCACGGTCGAGGTCAAGGTAATGACGCCAAAACCCCTCGTAATCCTTCTCGCTGCAACCCTCGAGTAATATGGTGTCTTCACTCTTGCTTATGCGCACTACCTGGGCATTTGCAATTCCTATATAGCTTCCGTCAGGCTGCCTTTCCCAGCGGAAGCACTGACCGCATTCAAATGTATGCTCAGGAACAAAGTCCTTTATTTTAAGTATCATATCAGTTCACCCTGTTTTTCCTTATGCGCGCATTTATGAGAAAAATAACCTCATTTATAAAATCCTGCCTTGAGTGTGCAGCACATTTTTCAAGTGCAAGACTGACGCATTTTTTAAGTCGTGTGCCGACATTTTCATAGCCAAGCTCTGCTGCGATTGCTTGCGCACAGGCAAGAAGAAGGCTTGCAAGGGGATAGTTATTCATCTGCTCATACGGGAGGATTTCCCTTCGGTAAAGGCGCAGATTATCTGCATGCCATACCGTGTAACCCGTAGGGAGCTTTTTCAATGCGCAAAGGTTAAGATGCGCAATCTGCGCCTCCTTTTCGCCCGTAAGAAGAACAGAAAAATTGGGAACAGAGGCAGCACAATTCCACAAAAATTCATTGTACGATAATTCATTTATTTCAATTCTGCCTGCCGCAGAGAGGGCGTTTTCAAACTCTCGGCAAAGTATCTTGCCGCAGTGTGTGTTTTCAAAGTCGCAGCATAGTGTAAGTGTACTCTTTTGCCGCTTTGTAATGTTTGCGGCAAGCAGGGCTGTCTTTTGTATATTTTCACGCGAAAGAGAATATGATGCTGAAAGAATATCGTCATCAAAGGAAACCTTTCTTGATGAAAGCGGCGAAATGATAAAACTGCCGCCTGAAAGATGGGATGCACCGAAAACACCAAGACTTTTCACGGCAAAATTAAGCTCGTTTTCAAGGGAATTTTGCGAGCAATCCCATATAACGGCGTCAAAGCATCGTATCTTTGACAAAAGCATTTGTTCTGACAGGGCGTAGCCAAGCGGGGAAAAGTCAAACTGCATATACGTAAAGTCAGCACGCTTCCTAAATCTCTTTAAAGCGGCTCTGAGTATAAACTCGCACTGTTCAAAGGTTTTCTTTTGAAGAATATCGGAATATACAAAAAGTATATTTTTACTCACAGACAATCTCTCCGTCTTTTTGTGAAATTTTTATTGTATCTTTATATGTGCCGCTTATAATCATATTTGAAAGCTTATCTTCAATTCTGCGGCCGACAAGGCGGCGAAGCGGCCTTGCACCAAGATGCTCCTTTATCGCTTCGTCTACCAATACGTCCTTTACAGCGTCATCGACAGAAAGGGTTATGCCTTTACCGTCAAGCATATCGGAAAGCTCACCGAGCATTATGTCAAGAATTTTTGACATTTCATCCCTTGAAAGCTCGTCAAAGACAACAATTTCGTCAACTCTGTTAAGAAATTCAGGACGGAAAACCAGTTTGAGTGCGCGATGCACTTTATCCTTGTTTTGCTTTGAAACACTTTCTGCAAAGCCAATGCCGCTGCCCTTCCAGTCACTGCCGGCGTTACTTGTCATAACGATAACTGTATTTTCAAAGCTTACTACCTTGCCGTGACTGTCTGTAATCCTGCCGTCATCAAGTATTTGCAGCATAATATTAAGCACATCGGGATGCGCCTTTTCAATTTCGTCAAAGAGGACAACACAGTATGGCTTGCGTCTGACCTTTTCGGTAAGCTGCCCTGCATCGTCATAACCCACATATCCGGGGGGAGAGCCGATAAGCTTTGATACGGAGTGTTTCTCCATAAATTCCGTCATATCAACTCTTATAAGTGCATCCTCACTGTCAAAAAGCTCTGCGGCAAGCTGCTTTACAAGCTCCGTTTTTCCTACGCCGGTAGGGCCTACAAAAATAAAGCTTGCAGGTCTTAACTTTTTTGAAAGTGCTGCACGGTTGCGGCGAATTGCGCGGCTTACGGCGCTAACGGCATCATTTTGACCGATAATGCGCGTGTGAAGCCTTTCTTCAAGGTTTAAAAGACGCTCTGTTTCCGCCTGCGTTATCTTTTTAACGGGAATTTTCGTCCATTCCTCAACCACGTATGCAATATCCTCCGCAGTAAGCTGTACGTCACTGAGCTGATTGTTAAGGTTTTCTATCTGTGCGTTTAAGCTGCACTCCTGCGTTTTAAACTGAGCAAGCTTTTCATAATCCGTTTCGGATTGCTCGCCCTCCGCAGCAGAAAGCTCCTCCATCTGTGTGTGAAGTGCATTAAGCTCCCTTTGCGATTTGGCAAGCTGAGCCAGGATAGCGTTCTTTAAATTGGCACGGCTTCCCGCCTCGTCAATAAGGTCGATTGCCTTATCAGGGAGAAAGCGGTCTGTTATATACCTGCGTGAAAGCATAACGGCAGCGGTAATAACCTCGTCGGAAATTTTAACCTTATGGTAATTTTCATAATACCCTTTAATACCACGCAAAACCTCAATCGTTTCCTGTGGGGAAGGCTCTTCTACGATTACTGTCTGAAATCTTCTTTCAAGGGCGCTATCCTTTTCAATGAATTTTCTGTATTCAGCAAGTGTTGTTGCGCCGATTACCTGAATTTCACCGCGTGCAAGTGCAGGCTTTAAAATGTTTGCGGCACTCATCGCACCCTCCGCATCGCCTGCACCGACTATATTGTGAAGCTCGTCAATTACCAAGATTATGTTGCCGAGCTTTTTTGTTTCCTCAATAATTCCCTTAAGCCTTGCCTCAAACTGTCCACGGTACTGCGTTCCTGCCACAATTGCCGTAAAATCGAGAAGATACACCTCTTTATCAAGCAATTTTTCAGGAACATTTCCGCTGACAATTCTTTCTGCAAAGCCCTCCGCAATGGCGGTTTTACCAACACCCGGCTCACCCAAAAGGGCAGGATTATTCTTTGTGCGGCGGTTAAGTATCTGAACAAGACGCTCAATCTCCCTCTCACGTCCTACAACCATATCCACCTGACCATTGCGCGCCTTCTGTGTAAGATTTGTGCCGTATGTGTCAAGCAGTTTTTTCTTCTTTTCCTTATGCTTTTTATCTTTTGCTTTAACGCCGTCTGTGCTCTGTGCATCGGGATTTTCACTTTTATGGGGAAAACCGCCGAAAATATTGGCGAGAAAATCTCCGAATGGATTACCCTCCTCGCCGCCTTCTGTGCCATCGCCATTACCTAAAAAATCCATCATTTGCGATTCGAGGTTTTCCATATCGCCCATATCAAGGCCGCCTGCCATCTGCTGCATCGTATTGATGCCAAGCTCCCTTGCACAGGGCATACATAACCCCTCGTTAATGCTTTTTCCGTTTTCAAGCCTCGTTACAAATATTACAGCAACATTTTTGTTGCATCTTGTACATAACATAGATTTCATCCTTTCAAGCATAATATGCTTCTTTACAGTATATCATAAACAATCGCCAAATTCAATTAAAATATGTAATTTTAACAGATAGGCAATAAAATTTCTTGCAATACTAAATGTAGTGTAATTTTAACAAAAAAATAGTCTGTTTTACACATTTTTTTGTATTTTTATGTTGCACTTTGTAAATTAATGTGTTATCATATGTTTAAGTACAGGAAGGAGGACGATAGAAATGAAAAACAGATTTCTGTCAGTTATTATCGCATTATCTATGATTATTACCTGCGTAGCATCTACTGCAGTTGCAGCGAATGCTTTCCCGGATGTCCTTTCACCCGACCACGATTGGGCAGCCGAGCAGATTGAGGAAATGACAAACCTTGGAATTATCAAGGGTTATACAGACGGCACATTCAAGCCTGATAAGTCTGTCAGCAAGATAGAGGCACTGCTTCTTTTCTCCCGTGTTGCCGGATATTCAAATGCGGAGTATGCAAAGATTGCTGATTTTGCTTATGAAAAATATCAGTATATGCTTGAGGAGCTTGACCTTGGCGTATATGATTCCTTTAAGAGGGAGCTGGCATTCCTTCTTTACAAGGGAATTATGGACGAGGACAAAATCGGTGAATATCTTGAGGATGAGCAGTATTCAGATGAATTCCCCCGCAGTGACGCGGCAATTCTCCTTGCAAATCTTATGGATGAGGAAATTCCTGATGCAAACAAGGCAAAGCTTGAGTTTGATGATGTGGATGAAATTCCCGATGATGCCGTAGATTATATAGCATACGTTGTTGAAAACGGCTTTATGAATGGCGTAGAGAAGGACGATGGATCAATCGTATTTGATGCAAAGGCTCCTTTAAGCCGTGCACAGGTTTGTGTTCTGCTTTACAGAATTATGAACAAGCTTGATATGAGTGTTATGGCTGGCGTTGTAGACAAGGTTGACACCGATGGCGGTGTAATCGATTTTGAAAGCAGCACAGGCAGTGATGAAAGCTATATCGTATCAGACGATGTAAAGATTATCATTGACGGTGTAAAGGCAGAGCTTGCCGATATTCTTGAAGAGAGCAATATTGTTGTTGTAAGACATGGTAAGAGTATCTATTCAATAGAAGTTGTAAACCCTGCATCAAACAAAACTGTTAAAGGTCAGGTTGAAGCTATCGTTTCAAGAAGCAATTTTGTTAAGCTTTCTGTAGCAGTTGAAGGTACAGAGGAAGTTGTTACCTACTATGCAAATGAGGAGTTTGATGTAACAACAGACGGCGTTGCTGATGATTTTGATTCTGTTAAGCTTGGCGATTATGTTGTTGTTAAGCTTTTGGGAACAGACATTGTATCAGTAGACCGTCAGACTTCCGAGGCAACAGTTCAGGGCGTTGTTGAGAAGATAAGCCTTTCAACACCTATAACTCTCAGCGTTCTTACAGTAGACGAAGTAAGTAAGAAGGAAACCGTTGCAGAGTATACAGTTTCTGAAAATGCAACAATCCGCCGTGACGGTGAAAAGGCATCTCTTCGTGATATTTTTGTAGGGGATAAGGTTGTCCTTACAATAACACGTGGCGATATCTCAAAAATTATTGCAACAAGCTCAAAGGGTAATGTTACAGGAAGTGTTACTGCACTTAAGATAGCAGCGCAGTCATCAGTTACAATTTCAACAGGCGGTGTTGAGAAGGAATATCCCATTGCTATAGATGCATCCTTCGTTGTAGGCGGTGCAGCAGCAAGTATTTATGACCTCAGACTCGGAAATGTAGTGACACTTACACTTTCAGGCTCTACCGCAACAAAGGTTGAGCAGAATTCTTCATCAAGTGTAACTACAAAGTCAGGTACAGTTGATACTGTAAGCACTTCATACGGATATATCAATATGATTGCTGCAGGAACAACGGGCAGCATTAGTGAGCAGATTTTTGTAAGTAAGCTCGGTACAACAATTAACGCCAAGATTATTAACGGTGAAACAGGTAAAGAGCTTGCGCTGAAAGATATTAAGAACGGTGACTATATTATAGCAACCGGTGCTTACAATAACGGTGCATTCGTTGCAAAGACAATCGTTGTTACACCTATGGCTAAATAAAGAACAAATTGACAATGAAGCAAACCCCAAAGTCGTATGGGACCTTGGGGTTTGTTTTTGCGATAGAAACGGAGAACAGTAATGGAAAAAACAAAGAACAAGCTTTTTACAAATGTATTTTTTGTGACAGTTGCAGCAATACTCTGCTGCGCATTATGGGGTAGTGCAACACCCTTTATTAAAACGGGGTATGAATTGATGCTCCCCGATAAAGATGTGCCGTCCACAATGCTTTTTGCGGGGATAAGGTTTTTCCTTGCAGGCATAATAACGGTAATCATTTACAGCGTTGCAGGGAAAAGATTTCTTTATCCCAAAGCGGAAAACCTCGGGAAGGTTGCAGTTGTTTCTCTTTTCCAGACGGTAATTCAGTACATATTCTTTTATGTCGGTCTTGCAAATACCACGGGCGTAAAGGGAACGGTAATAAGCGGCTCCAGCACGTTTTTTGCCATACTTATAGCAAGTCTTATTTATAAGCAGGAACGCCTTACCTTCAAAAAAATATTTGCCTGCATACTCGGCTTTGCAGGAGTTATAGCGGTAAACCTCAAGGGGCTTGACTTCAATATGAATTTTATGGGTGATGCATTTGTCCTTTTTTCTGCGATAGCATCTGCCGCATCATCAGTAATTATGAAGCGCTATTCAAGTTATGAGGACCCCGTTGTTATAAGCGGTTATCAGTTTATAATGGGCGGTGCTGTTATGATGACAATAGGTCTTTTGTTTGGCGGAAGTGTGGAAATAGCAACCTTTAAGGCAGGCGCAGTGCTTACCTATCTTGCGTTTTTATCTGCAATTGCATATGCGTTGTGGGGAATTCTCCTAAAGCATAATCCTGTGTCAAAAGTTACTGTTTTCAGCTTTACAATTCCCGTTTTCGGCGTATTGCTTTCAAATATAATGCTTGCGGAGGAAAGCAATGTTTCACCGATTAATCTTTTAATAGCACTTATCTTTATATGTACGGGTATTATGGTGAACAGCCGTCCTGAGAAAGCGTATTTGACCTCTAAAGTGAAGAGCGAATATCATTACAGAAAGAAAAAATAAAATTTCTTTACGTAAAAAAGCTATGGCAAAATGAAAATTCCTTTGCCATAGCTTTTTGTCGTAGCCCATTAATATGATATCGCTTGGATAAATGTTACATCCGAAAGCATAAATCCTTTCTTTGCAACACACGTTTCAGAGAATGGAACGCCCTGATATTTGCCGACCTCACTGTATGCACCCGATGACGATGGTGCAGGGTCATTAAAAAGTATCATATCGCCGTCACAGGCAACCGCTACCATCGAGTGGGGGTAGTCTGCGTAGCGGACTATAATTCCTGCGGGATAAAGTGCGAGCGCTTCTTTAAGTGCGGCTCTTGTAATACTATCGTCTTTAGCGGGGTTATTAATATACGTGCCGCCTGATACGCTGTCCCTGCCGCCATAATACGGACTGTTTTCTGAAAGTGCACTTGTAAACTTTACATTAAATGCACCCACTATCTCACTGTGATAGCAGTACGCACCGCTTGAGCTTTTTGTAAGATTAACCTCTGCAATATCAGATGGGGTAATACGAAGCCCCGTAACATTTGAAATCAGCATCGCATATGAGCACGCCCAGCAATAACCGCTGCCAAAAGAGGGAAGTGCAAATTCTGCCTGGTTTTGGAAATAATAGGCCTTTTGCCCGATAGCCTCACGTGTGGCGGCAGAAATCATCTCGGGAGCATAGCCGAAATATACAGTTTGAGTTTCTTTGTCAAAACTTAATGCATAGCTGAAAACCTCTGCAATGTCACGTGCGGGGGCTGCAAGGTTACTTCCGATATATATGCACGGTGCGCTGAGAAAATGATATGTGTATTCCTTATCTGATTTTCCCGTAAGGTCTGCAACCGTAGCATATTCATCTCCCGGAACAAGGCAGATTGATGTGCGTGAGTTACTTACAATAACGCTCTCATGGTCAGGATATGTCTTGTAGCTAAGCCCCAGCACAGATGTAAGCGTACGCAAATCAACATATGTTACACCGTCACGGATTACGGGACTAAACGGGAAAGAAACCGTTTTTCCGTTTATAAGCAAATTGACAGGAATATCCTCGTACGCAAAGGCAGGAAGTGCGGCAGTTAAAAGCGATATTATGATGAAAAGTGCGCATAATTTTTTCATTTTAAATCACGCAGCCTTTCTAAGTGTAATTAATATATACCTAATTTATTTATATCATAGATAAGCAATTATGTCAATCTTAAAAACAATGTTTGACATTTATGATTGCGCTATGGTAAAATAATCGTCGGGAGTTGATTACAAATGACAAAATTTCTTAAAAAATTAGTATGCGTTATGGCAATAGCATCAATGCTTACAGGAATGCCTGTACACGCAAACGCTCTTGAAACAGATAAACCGCACTACAGCGTTGCAATAAATAGTCCAAGTGCAGTTTATAACGGTCAAAAGGTGCAGATAAATGCGCCCATACTTGCATTTGGTAAAACATACGTAGATTTGTATGAAACTGCATCATATCTCGGCACAACGGTTGAGTGGAATGATGCACAGGTGCCGTATGTAAAGGTTGTATCAGGCGAAAAATCCACTGATTTTACCATAATTAATTATTATGATGATTTGGAAAATGCGAATAAATTCTTTGTGAAGGATGAAAGAATTTTTGTTTCGGCACGTGACCTTGCGCAGGCGGCAGGAACAACGCTTTCTTTTAAGGATTGGGTAATTACTTTTGGTGCAGAGCAGCAAAATACGGATATAACACTTTTTGGGGAAATAAATCCCTTTATAAATGTTAATAACTATCTTTGCGATACATATTTTTATACTCCGCAGCACTGTGTGTATCCCTATCAGGCGTATTCGCACGAGTTTGTGGTAAGCGACGCAAATAAGCTTGCCAAAATGTATCCTGAGCTTATAAAGACAGGCTCAATCGGAAAATCTGTTGAGGGCAGAGACCTTGTACTGATTGAATTTGGTAAAGGTGATAAAAAGATATTTGTGTGTGGTGCGCATCACGCACGTGAGTATATAAGTGCTACATACCTTATGTATGCGATAGACCGTTTTGCATATATGTATGAAACGGGTATGAACGAAACAGAATATGACATAAAAGCGATACTTGATAATGTTACCTTCTGTATAGTTCCTATGGTTAACCCTGACGGTGTAAATCTCGTTCAGAATGGTATCGGGGCTGTACAAAATCCCGAGGCGGTTTCTGCAATGAAAATAGCCGAGGGTAAGGAAAACGGCTTCCGTGCGTGGAAGGCTAACATCAACGGCGTTGACCCTAACTGGAACTATGACAAGGATTGGTATAAAAGCAGGGAGAAGGCGTCTTCGCCTGCTTCAACTGGATATAACGGAGAAATGCCAAACAGTGAACCTGAAACACAGGCAATTGCGGCATATGTTGATGCGAATATGTTCGAGGCATATTTGTCAATGCATACGCAGGGCAAGCTTCTTTACTGGGCAGAGGATGTAACAAACCCCACAAACTTAGGCGCGCTTATACAAAGGGACACAGGTTTTTCCCTTATCCGTGAGGATACCCCCAAAAAACTCAGCGGTGTGGGCGGCTCATTCTTCGACTATGTTTTCCGTAAATACGGCAAAGCTACTATGACGGTAGAGCTTTGTAACTATATAGGTCCCAAGCCATATCCCGATGCGGATTTTGACAGAGTATGGGCACCTGCGAAAAATGTGCTTTTGATATTCGGTAAAACTATTATGGAGAGATAATGTGAATAATATGAGATTGCAGAAATTTATTGCCGAGTGCGGAATAGCCTCGCGCAGAAACGCAGAAAAAATAATAGAGAGCGGCAGGGTAACTGTTAACGGAGAAGTTGTGGATTATATGGGATGCACAATAGACCCTGACGTGGATGAGGTTTGTGTAGACGGCAATGTTTTGCGTGCCGAAACCAAGAAATACTACATTATGCTTAACAAGCCGAAAAACTATGTAACAACTGTTTCAGATGACCTGGGAAGACCTACTGTTATGCATCTGGTTTCAGACATTAATGCCCGTATCTATCCTGTCGGCAGACTTGATTTTGACACTACGGGACTTCTTTTAATGACAAATGACGGCGATTTTGCTAATATTCTTACGCATCCGAAGCATATTGTGGATAAAGCATATATTGCACGCATTGATAAACCGCTCGATGAAAATCAGCTTGACAGACTGCGAAACGGTATCGACCTTGACGGTGTGATGACAGCACCTGCAAAGGCGGAGAATATCAAAAGACCTAAGCGGGGTTTTGAAGTGAAGATTACTATTCACGAGGGCAGAAACCGTCAGGTAAGAAGAATGCTGGAGGCGGTAGGTGTAAACGTAATGAGCCTTAAAAGAATTTCGGTAGGCTCTCTTACACTCGGAAACCTTCCCGAAGGAAAGTGGAGGGCGCTTTCTGATGCCCAAATCAATAAGCTGAGAGGTAAAGGAAAATGATTCGTGTAAATATAATAGAAGATGAAAGAATAGTCCGTTCTGTAGTAGATGCAGAGGGGGAGTGTCCACTCATAGCGTGGGCGCAGGAAAATGAAAAAAGCCCCGGGCACTGCGTGTTTACCCTTACGGGAGAGATAAAGGATATTATTGACAAAGATGATGTTTTTGAGCTTTTGGTGAGGTCAACCCTTAACTGCCTTGACCTTCGCAGCGTAAAGACGGCGTTTTGCAGTAATAAAGAGCTTTTTGACGGACTTAAAAGGCTTGGCTTTAAAGAAAGCGCACGTGGCGTAGAGGTTGATATTAAAAGCTTTTTTAAGCCGTGTTGCAGCCATTGAAGCATTATCCGAACCCGCCTGAAATGGTGAAATTCAGGCATCTTTTAACTTGTTGTCCTTGAAAGGCGCCAGCCTGTCGGCGTCCGCCGCATTAAAATATGCAAGAAATTTCATCCATTTCAGGTTCGAAGAATTTTTTGCAAACTATTTTTTGTCAATACAAGGCAAAAATGAAGCCAATACTGACGTATTGGCAAGGCTTTTAACGCAGTAGTGGCGAAAAAGAGGAAGCAAGAAACGAGGTTTGGATAATCCTTCAATGGCTAATCATTAAAGGAGAAAAATATGGAGCCGAAGGATTACATTGTAGACAGAATAGACGGTGAGTATGCGTATCTTAAAAACCTTGAAAACGGGGAGGAGCTTTTTATAGCTCTCGCATTGCTTCCGATAGGGACAGATACGGGCAGCAGATTGCACTACGAAATGATGGAGTATACATTGATTGGATAAAGTAAAAGTGGTACACATTGGGGACCATCCCCAATGTGTACCACTTTTGCTTTTTAGGAAAAAATAAAAGAAAATTTGTCGCCAATCTATTGAAATTAAAGTAAAAATAAGGTATAATATGATATAATGGGAAAAATTGAGGTTGATTAGAAAGGTAGGAGGTAAAATAATGAGTTCAATCGAAAAAGTATCCGACCTTCTTGCCAGAAAAGCAGAGCTTGCTTTGGGCGGCGGAAAGGACAAACAGGAAAAACAAAAACAGGGCGGAAGTATGACCGCACGCGAGAGAATTAACGCGCTTTTGGATGATGGCAGCTTCGTTGAAATCGGTGCATTTATATCTGCGCGCAATGAAGATACTGCAGCTGATGGTGTTATTACCGGATACGGAAGTATTGATTCAAGACTTGTTTACGTGTATTCTCAGGATGTAACAGTCTTAGGCGGCGCTATGGGCGAAATGTATGCCAACAAAATCAATAAAATAGTTGATATGGCTGCAAAAATGGGCGCACCCGTTATCGGAATGCTCGATTCCAACGGTGTAAGACTTTCAGACGGCCCGAGGGTACAGCGTGCTATGGGTAGGGTGCTTTCTGCATTTGCAAATATCAGCGGTGTTGTTCCCAACATCAGCATTGTATTTGGTAACTGTGCAGGTGGCAGTGCAATTGCCGCAGCGATGAGCGACTTTGTAATTATGAACGGCAAAAACGGTAAGATGTTTGTAACAGGCCCCGAAGTTATTGAAGCTACTGAGGGAAAAGCACCTGATGTTGATGCCAAGGGCAGTGTGAGTAAAAACGGAAATGCACACTTCGTTGCAGAAAGCGATGAAGGTTGTATCGAGCTTGCGAAGATTTTGCTCTCCTACATTCCTTCAAACAACCTTTCAGATGCGTTTGAATATGAAACTCAGGATGACCTTAACCGTCCCTGCGAAATACTTAACGACATTGATGCTATCGACGACGTGAGAGTTGTTATAGCTGAAATTGCTGATGATAAAGCATATTTTGAAGTTCAGGCAGATTATGCAAAAGAGGTGTCAGTCGGATTTATCCGCGTTAACGGCTCAAGTGTCGGCGTTATTGCTACAAGCGGAGACGAGCTTTCAAGCAGAGCAGCACAGAAGATGGAAAGATTTGTACGTTTTTGTGACTGTTATAATACCCCCATTCTTACAATTACAGATGTTGAAGGCTTTAAAGCAAGTGCTGACGAAGAAACATGGGGTCTTGCAAGAAAGAGTGCGGAGCTTATGTATGCCTTTGTTGAGGCAACTGTTCCCAAAGTTAATCTTATAACCAAGAAAGCTTACGGCACTGCATATACACTTATGAATTCAAAACAGGGCGGTGCGGATCTTATATTCGCGTATCCGTCTGCACAGATGGCACCGCTTCCTCCGGCAGCAGGTGTAGGGGTGCTTTACAGTGAAAGGCTCAAGGCAGGGGAAAGCCGCGAAGCACTTGAAAACGAATACATTGAGACGGAGGCATCAATTTATAATGCAGCAAAGCTTGGTTGTATTGACGATATAATCGTTCCGTCAGAAACGAGAGCGCGTGTTGTGGCAGCATTTGAAATGCTTAAGAGCAAGCGTGCAGGTGCAATTTCCCGTAAGCACGACAATATGCCGCTTTAAGGGGTGACTTATTATGTTAGATAAAAATGAACTTATTTTAGAGGGACTCGCTTACACAGTAATGGGTATTATGATTGTGTTTATGATTCTTGTAATCATAATGCTGGTTATTAAGGCAATGGCTCTTTTAAGTGCGGAGAAAAAACCAAAAATAGCAGAGGAAAAGCTTGAAACACAGGAAATTACCCCTGTAGCCGCGGAAGAAAAAACAGATGAGGGCGAGCTTATTGCAGTAATTAGCGCGGCAATTGCGGCAGTTATGGATCAGAGTGCATCTGATTTTGTTGTTCGTTCATACAAAAAAGTATCAGGCGGTGCATGGAATAAGGCAGGCCGTCGTGAAATTCTTGAAAACAGATTTTAAGGAGGATAAAGATTACTATGAGAAAATTTATTGTTAATGTAAACGGAAATTCATATGAGGTTGAGGTTGAAGAGGTAGGTGCAGCAGCATCTGCTCCTGCAGCACCTGTAGCAGCCGCTCCTGCGCCCAAGGCAGCTCCTAAAGCTGCAGCAGCACCCGCAGCTCCTGCAGGCGGAACGCCCGTTAAAGCACCTATGCCCGGAAACGTCCTTGATATCAAGGTTTCAAACGGACAGGCAGTTAAGAAGGGTGACGTTCTTGTGATTCTCGAAGCTATGAAGATGGAAAATGAAATTTCTGCTCCCCAGGACGGCACAGTAACTGTTGTGGCAAGCAAGGGTGCAACTGTAAATACAGGTGATGTTCTTATAACTCTTTCTTAATTGAAGGCGAAAATTGAGAAATGGAGTGATTAAAGTTGTTGAATAAATTGATAGTCGGTTTTACACAGTTTTTCGGAAATACCGGCATAGCAGAAATGTTCAGCGCTGATGGTGTTATCTGGTGGAAGACCATTTTAATGATTGCAATAGCATGCTTTCTTTTGTATCTTGCAATTGTTAAAAAGTTTGAACCTCTTCTGCTTCTTCCCATCGCGTTTGGTATGTTACTTGCAAACCTTCCGCTTGGTAATGTAATGCATCCTGAATTTTTTACCGGCAAGAAGATTGACTACGGAATGGTTTTGCAAAAGGGTGGACTGCTTGATTTACTGTACTTAGGTGTTAAGCTTGGTATTTATCCTCCGCTTATCTTCCTTGGCATAGGATGTATGACGGACTTTGCACCGCTCATCTCAAACCCGAAGAGCATTCTTCTTGGTGCGGCAGCGCAGGTTGGTGTGTTTATAACTTTCCTCGGTGCAATACTTCTGGGCGCATTTAAAATAGGCGGATTTGGTGTTGATGGCACAATGGAAACAATTTTCAAGGAAGCTGCATCAATCGGTATTATCGGTGGTGCTGACGGTCCTACGGCGATTTATGTTACAAAAACACTTGCTCCCGGACTTCTCAGTGCAATCGCAGTTGCAGCATATTCATATATGGCACTTGTTCCCGTTATCCAGCCTCCGATTATGAGGGCGCTTACAACGAAAAAGGAACGTATGATTGTTATGGAGCAGCTTCGCCCCGTGACACAGAAGGAAAAAATCATTTTCCCGATTGTAGTTACACTCGTTGTTGTTTTACTGGTTCCCGATGCCGCTCCGCTGGTTGGTATGCTGATGCTCGGAAACCTTATGAAGGAAAGCGGAGTAGTTGACAGAATATGCAAGGCTGCACAGAACGAGCTTATGAATATTATTACAATATTCCTCGGCGTAACAGTTGGTGCTACCGCTACGGCAGATACCTTCCTTACACCCAAGACAATACTTATCATCTGCCTTGGACTCGTTGCGTTTGGTGTAAGTACTGCAGCAGGTGTACTCTTCGGAAAGCTTATGTGTAAGCTTTCAGGCGGTAAGATTAACCCCCTTATCGGTAGTGCAGGCGTTAGTGCAGTTCCTATGGCAGCGCGTGTTTCTCAGAAAGTCGGTCAGGAGGAAAATCCTGCAAACTTCCTGCTTATGCATGCGATGGGCCCCAATGTTGCAGGCGTTATAGGAAGTGCCGTTGCAGCAGGCGTATTTCTAGCGTTATTCAAATAATGCTAAGGGCGTATAAAAATGCACAGAACGCATAAAGCATAGTTATTTTATAGAAAGGAATAATCACAATGGAAAATAAAAGACCGGTAAAAATTACCGAAACAATTCTTCGTGATGCGCATCAGTCTTTGATTGCTACCCGTATGACTACAGAGGAAATGCTGGGTGCAGTAGAGCTTTTGGATAAGGTTGGCTTTAACGCTCTTGAGGCGTGGGGCGGTGCAACCTTTGACAGCTGTCTGCGCTTTTTGAAGGAAGATCCCTGGGAAAGACTCAGAAAAATTAAGGATAAGGCAAAGAATACTCCGCTCCAGATGCTTTTCAGAGGTCAGAACATCTTGGGCTACCGTCATTACGGCGATGATGTTGTAAAGTATTTTGTACAGAAATCAATTGCAAACGGTATTGATATTATAAGAATTTTTGACGCACTTAACGATGTAAGAAATCTTCGTACAGCTATCGAGGCTACAGTCAAGGAAAAGGGTCACGTTCAGGCGGCTATTTCCTACACAATCAGCCCAGTTCATACGAATGAAACCTTTATCAATATGGCAAAGGAGCTTGAAGGAATGGGTGCAAGCTCTATCTGTATCAAGGATATGGCAGGTCTTCTTACTCCTTACAACGCATATGACCTTGTAAAGGGTATGAAGGAAGCCGTTTCAATTCCGATTGAGCTTCATACACATTATACAAGCGGTATTGCTTCAATGACTTATCTTAAGGCTATTGAGGCAGGCGTTGATATTGTAGACTGTGCTATGTCACCCTTTGCTATGGGTACAAGCCAGCCTGCGACAGAGCCGCTTGTTGCAACACTTGAGGGTACGCAGTATGATACAGGCTTAGACCTTAATCTTCTCAGCGAGATTGCTGATTACTTCAGACCTATCCGTGAGAGGTATCTCGAAGACGGCACACTTAATCCCAAGGCACTTGCCGTTGATGTAAATACCCTTAAATATCAGGTACCGGGCGGAATGCTTTCAAACCTTCTTTCACAGCTTAAGCAGCTTGGTGCAGAGGATAAGTTCCAGGAAGTTCTCAAGGAAATCCCCCGTGTGCGTGAGGATTCAGGCTATCCACCGCTTGTTACACCGACAAGCCAGATTGTAGGCTCACAGGCAGTGTTTAACGTAGTGCTCGGAGAGAGATATAAGAATGTTACTAAAGAGTTCCGCGGACTTGTAAAGGGTGAGTACGGCAGAACTCCCGTTGAGATCAGCGATGAGTTTGCAAAGAAAATTCTTGGCGACGAGCCTCGTATTACAGGCAGACCTGCTGATGAAATTCCGAGTGAGCTTGATAAATTCAGAAGTGAAATCGGCGAATACATTGAGCAGGATGAGGATGTTCTCAGTTACGCTCTCTTTGGGCCGGTTGCTACAAAGTTTTTTGAGTATCGTCAGGGACAGAAATATAAAATCGACCCTACCCTTGCAGATAAGGAAAATAAAATCCACCCAATGTGACGTCGCAGCATGCTACGCTATGTTCAAAATGCCCGCTAAATCAGCGGGCATTTCTTGTGCGCTTCGCAGCTGCTCCTCATTTCGCAAAGAGTCACGTTCATATCGGCTAATGGTTTGTAAACGCACCATCTTCACGCCGATTTATTCACTACCAACTCTTTGCGAGGCGCCTTGCGGCGCAAAGCATGCTACGCTATGTTCAAAATGCCCGCTAAATCAGCGGGCATTTCTTGTACGAAAAAACCCATCAGGATTTATCCTGATGGGTTTTATTGCTTTTTAATAATCTCAAAAAATAAGGAGATTACTTGTTTTTAGCAAAGCACTCGCTGCAGTAAACAGGTCTGTCGTTCTTGGGAATGAAAGGAACCTTTGCTTCGCCGCCACATTCAGCGCAAACAGCAGTATACATTTCTCTGTTCTCTCTGAGAGATGCCTTCTTTGCAGCTCTGCAATCCTTACATCTCTGAGGCTCATTCTGAAATCCTTTTTCAGCATAGAATTCCTGCTCGCCTGCCGTGAACACGAATTCCTGTCCGCAATCTTTGCAGACTAAAGTCTTG
>JAZODM010000045.1:0-16010 GCA_045596985.1 Clostridia bacterium | reverse complement strand
CGGAACGAGCAAGCCCGTTCCCTACAAGGTATGGCACATTGAATGAAACAATGAACTCAATACACTTCTATATTCTTTATCTTTTCAAACAATGTCTCAAGTGCCTCCACCGAAAGGTTTGGGCAGCGTGTATGCCTTTTTGCCATTTCATCGGTATAATCACAAAGCATATATGCACTGTATTTTTTATCTTGAGCGTGCGTTACAAGGGGCAGCATATCGTATTTTTCAACATATACCCTGCCATTTTCCTTGCTGATTGTCACATCCGCCATTGCGCCGAGGATTTTTTCTTTCCCACCCTGATTGGAAACAAAATTTCCAAGCGAATAAAATACAAGCGACTTATTTCCGTTTTCGCAGATATGCTGTGCTACAGGCTGCACCACGTGCGGATGCGTTCCTATAATTACATCTGCACCATTCTCCGTCAGAAATTCCACATCCTGCTTTTGCGAGGAGGTCGGCACGTGTGTGTACTCTGTACCAAAATGCAAAAACACAACTGTCATATCGGCACTTTCCTCCGCCTTTTTTATGAGCTGTGCATTTTCCTCACTGCGGTCAATTATATTTACAAGATACTTTTTATCCTCAGGAAGTCTGTAGCCGTTAAGTCCGTATGTAAAGTTAAGCAGCGCTATCTTAAGTCCGTCCTTTTCCCATATGTCGATTTTCTGCTGTTTTTCTGCACTGCCGTTAATTCCCAGCACCAAAGCATCCTTTTGCGACCAGAAATCCATCGTGTGCATAAGGGCATTATATCCCTTGTCATACGTATGGTTTGTTGCGTGCGTCACAAGATTGAAGCCTGCACGGATAACGCTTTCCCCTACCTCTGGCGGTGTGCCGAATGCAGGGTAGCCGCTAAGTGCGGCTACGTCCTCAACAAAAATTGTTTCCTGATTGATTGCGGCAATGTCTGCTACGCTAAGATACGGCTTAATATTTTCATACAAACCGTCAAAATTAAATCCGTCAGGAGTTTTGCATGAATTGTAGATAGGCGAATGTATCAGGTTATCGCCCACCGCACGTATGCGCAGTGACACTTTTTGGGGCGGAGTAATTTCTTCCACAATGCGCCCATCCGAAGACGAAAGAAGAAGTATCACGCAAAGCGCAATCACAGCACACAAAAGCACTGTTCCAATTATAATAAGTTTCTTAGTTTTCGTCATAAGCCTTACGCACTCTCATCATCGAACGCTCTTTTCCAAGCACCTGCTGAATACACCAGATGTCAGGGGAATTTGTTCTTCCCGTAATAGCAACTCTTATAACACCGCTCACATCGCCAACGTGTCCCTTGTAGCTTTCGGGATTTTTCTTGTAAAGCTTGGGCTGCGGAGCATAGCCAAGCTCCTCACCTATAGCACGCACCTTTGAAAACCACGTCGACTGGTCATCACTGTGGTCATAGCTTTCCATATATTTTTGCAGGATGAGCTTTCTGTCCTCGGGCGAAACATTCTGCGGATAATCGTCCTCACGCCTGAAAAGTTCTTCAAAGAAAAAGCTGTAAAACTCTTTCGACTGCTTCCAGTGGCTTATATCCTTTCTCGGCTTTTCACCACCCCTGCCTATAGCAATCATACCGAGTGAAAATTCCTTGTCACGTGTGAGAAGCTCATAATATTCTTCGTCACATTCCTTTGCCCAAGCAGTGATATAGTCATAAACTGTCTGAGAGTCAAGTGTTGCCAGATAATTTTTGCTGACATCGTTAAGCTTGTCAATGTCAAAGAGAGAACCGCTTATTCCCATTTTCTCTGCCGTAAAATTAAACTGCTTAACATCGGCATCGGGGTTTTCCATTCTCCACTGCTCGTAATTGGAGTTAAGCACCGTCATAAGGTATTCCCAAACCGCACCGGGGAGATAACCCTCACTCTTATAATAATCGAGGGAAAGCTCCGGGTCTTTACGCTTGCTAAGCTTTCTCTTAACGCCGTTATCAATCTTCATAAGCTGCGCTGTATGGCAGTATATCGGCTTTTCCCAACCCATTGTATCAAAAAGCTGAACGTGAATGGGAAGTGTTGCGAGCCATTCCTCACCTCTTACTACGTGTGTTGTACGCATAAGATGGTCATCAACCACGTGTGCAAAATGGTACGTGGGAATTCCGTCTGATTTTAAGAGAACAACGTCCTGCTCGTTTTCAGGCATTGTAAGCTCCCCACGGATAGCATCCTTTACTGTAAAGGTCTTTCCCGAAGGCTCGGGCGCACGGAAACGAAGGACAAAGCTTTTTCCCTCCTGAATATTTTTCTGCGCCTCTTCAAAGGTTATATTTCTGTGCACTGCCCACTTGCCGTAGTAACCGAAATTCTCCTTAAGCGCGGTCTGCTTTTCACGCATTGCAGAAAGCTCCTCCTCCGTGCAGAAGCACGGGTATGCAAGGCCTCTTTCAACAAGACTTTTTGCAAAGGTCTGATAAACTTGGGCTCTCTGTCTCTGTCTGTAAGGACCGTAATCACCCTTTTCCCCGTCAGAAAGGGCGCCCTCGTCAAACTCTACGCCAAAATACCTGAGGGTGTTTATAACCACATCAACTGCACCCTCAACCTCTCTTTTCTGGTCGGTGTCCTCTATTCGAAGGAAGAATACACCGCCTGAAAGATGCGCCAGTCTTTCGTCTGTTATCGCACCGAAGAGGTTTCCAAGGTGTATAAATCCCGTGGGACTGGGGCCAAGTCTTGTAACCTTCGCCCCCTCGGGCAGATTTCTTTTAGGATAAAGCTCCTCATAATAAAGGGGGGATTTATCAATATGCGGGAAAAGAAGCTGTGCCATTTTTTTGTTATCCATTGTTATTCTCCTTAATCAAAATATCCTGTGTATTTTACCGTCGGCGCACCGGGCAAAAGGTGCGCACATATATCTATAAAATAGTCATCCGTCATTGACGCAATGAAATCGACAACCATATCATCCTTTGTGTTTTCTGCCATATAATCGCCTGCGCCGTAATAACCACGCCGTTTATTTATATAATCAATATGATGTCTTCTTATTATACTGTCAGGGGTATCAAGGTCAGACAACAGTTTTTCATAAAGCATCGCAAACATCGGGCGAAGGCATTTATCATACTGCTCGTTAACACTTTCTGACATATATATTTTTTTCATATTGTCGCTTTTCGCAGTTTTGAGCGCCTCAAAATATTCGTCATCTAATTTTATATAGTCCTTGCCAAAGCTGTTTTCTACAATATTCACGATTAAATTATTTATTATATAAGAATTATAGCTGCCGTCATATGAAAAGTCCATTCCTGCACGCTCTGCATCCTGACGGTCTTTGCCAAGATATGCAATTATATCGCTCACCCTTACCACGCATCCCTCAAGGGTGGAGGGGATAAGCTTTTTCACGTTTTCCTTATCAATATAGCACATTTCAACCTTTTCGTCAAACTCTGTAAAATCACGAAGCACTGACGGACGGTATTCGCGAAGCTCCAGCTCACCATTATGGCAGAGTATTCCGTCAAGAGTATCAAGACTTATATTAAGATTAAATATTTTGTCAAGCACTCTTACACTATGCACATTGTGATTAAAAAACCGCCCCGTTCTTTCTTTATATATTTCACCGAGCAGTCTTTCACCTGCGTGTCCAAACGGTGTGTGACCTATATCGTGGCCGAGGGCAATCGCCTCAATCAAATCAAGGTCAAGTCCTAAAAGCCGTCCTATATTTCTCGCAATTCGTGATACAAGCTGAACGTGAAGTGCACGCCTTGTTATATCATCATCCTTAAAGAATGAAAAAACCTGTGTTTTATCTGTATATCTGTTGTAGAAGGGATGATGCATTATCTTTTCTATGTCACGTATATACGAGGGGCGGTGAAGCTTAGATCGGTCACGTGCCTCATTACGGCGAAGAGTGTTTTCTACCTTTAAATCAAGCTTTTCCTGAATTTTTTTCGAGGTTTCCTCTGTTAACTGTAAATAATTATTCTGCAAATATACCCCTCCCTCTTTTTAAAATTATCTGCGATGCAATACCTGTCAGCACTCCGCACACTGCGCCGCACAGACAAAGCACGGGAATATGTAGTATTGCGCCCTTTCCTATAAAAAAGTATGCGCATATAAGCTGTCCCATATTATGAAATATTCCACCAAGGCTGCTTACCCCCACTATGGAGAAAAGCTTTGACCTTTTTGCAAGTGTCATCACCGCAAGGCTCAGCACTGCACCGCACACGCTGTATAAAAACGATGTTGCACTGCCAAAAAGAAGTGCGCACAAACTGACCTTCATAACTGCAACCGTCCACGATTGCTTTGCCCCGACGGTGTAAAGCATCAATATAATTATCACATTGGCAAGACCTAACTTTATTCCGGGGATTGCTACGGGTGGTAAAAGCCCCTCTACATATCCGAGCAGTACCGCAAGCGCCGTCATTACAGACATTCTCGCCACAGTTTTAACCTTTATCATATAATAACATCCGTTTCGTTATCGTTTTTGCCGTCTTCTATTATAACACTTAATCTGTTTGGCAAACAGACAATACTGCGCACCGCCTTACTGACAGATTGCGTTTCACACTGCTTATTAGGGCAGTCTGAATTTATAATCCGCAGAGTGCCGTTTTCTATAACAAGCGTATTTGTGCCAAACTCACTTTCTATAACAAGCTGTGTATCCTTGTCAAGGGGCAGTTTTTCATAAAGCTCGCCATTGAGGTACACTGCCGCCACACTGCCTTTGTGCGGCATCAGAATATAGGTAAGGGCAAGCACTGCCACTATCGCTATTACTGCAAAATCACCCTTTTTCAAATGATTTCACCCCACAGCCTTTTACCTTTTCTCTCTTTTATTTTAACCCTGCGTATTTCTCCCGAAAGGTTTTCGCGGCTTTGTACAAACACACGCAGATAATTTCCCGTGAGTCCCTCACATATGCCGCCCTCGCACTGCTCAAAAAGCACATCCATACTCTTCCCGATAAAGGAATTTTCACATTCCTCGGCAATAGTATTGCACAGCGCACCAAGCTCCTTTGCCCTCTTTTCCCGCAGTGGTCTCGGAAGCTGCTCCATACGTGCTGCAACTGTTCCGCTGCGCTCCGAATACGGGAACACGTGCACCTTTGAAAAGCGTGCTTTTTTTACAAAATCAAGTGTTTCTTTAAATTCCTGCTCACTTTCCTGAGGAAAACCGCATATAATATCTGTTGTAATAAGGGCGTCGGACATTTTTTCCCTGATTGCAGATAATGTATCAAGATATTCCTTTGCAGTGTATTTTCTGTTCATTCTTTTAAGCACACTGCTACTTCCCGACTGGAGCGAAATGTGAAAATGACGGCACATCTTTTCTTCTTCTGCGATAAGCTTTATAAACTCCTCGTCAAATGCCCTCGGGTCAATACTGCTGAGCCTTACTCTGCATACCTTATCAATTGCACAAACCGCCTTTATAACATCTGCGATGGTTTGTCCGTTTTTCAAATCCTTTCCGTAGGAATTAACACTTATCCCCGTAAGGACAATTTCCTTAAATCCTTTGGCACTAAGCCTTTTTGCCTCACTTACAATGTTTTCAAGTTTTCGTGAACGTACGGGGCCTCTCGCATACGGCACAATACAGTAGGAGCAGAAGTTTTCACACCCGTCCTGAATTTTTATGTATGCACGTGTGCGCTCCGTTTCACCCTCGCACTCAAGCTCCTCATACATTTTCTCCTGCATTATGTCGGTAAGTACATCTGTATCCTCACCACGCAGCTTTGCCTCAACAATCTCGGGGAGCATTGCTCTTTTCGCCGTTCCTATTACTACATCTATTTCGGGCAGAGCCATAACCTCCTGCGCCTTTGTCTGTGCATAACAGCCCGTTGCCACTACAAGTGCATCAGGATTAAGCTTTTTCGCACGGCGAAGCATCTGGCGTGACTTTCGCTCCCCTATATTTGTAATGGCGCACGTATTTACAACGTACACATCGCATATTTCATCAAATGCGCCTGTTTCCCATCCTCTGTCACGGAACATCTTTGCGTAGCAATCCGCCTCATACTGATTTACCTTACAGCCCAAAGCGCAAAAAGAAACCTTCATCAAATCAGTCCTCTGTTTTTCATTTCATTGACCTTCATCAGTGCAAGCGCCGTTTTACCGTCGATAATCTCACCTGAAAGAACCTTGTCCACAAGCTCGTCAAGCGGTACACGTACAATCTCCATAAATTCATCCTCGTCACGGTTTATCTTTCCCTCATAAAGGTCGAGGGCGAGGTACATATGCAGAATTTCTCCGCAAAAGCCGGGTGTAGGAAGCATTTTTCCAAGGTAAATGTACGTATTGGCGCACATCCCCGTTTCCTCCTCCAGTTCACGCTTTCCGCACTCTAAGGGGTCTTCGCCCTTATAAAGCTTTCCCGCAGGTATTTCAAACACATTCATATCAAACGGTCTTCTGTACTGCCATTCCATAATTACATTTCCGTCTTTGTCAAGCGGCACAACGCACACACCGCCCGGATGCTCCACAATTTCCCTTGTCGCAGTATTACCCGACGGTGTTGTAACCGTATCAACACGAAGAGATATAACCTCTCCGTTAAATTTATAATCTTTTTTTATTGTCTTTTCTGTAAAATCCACTTTAGTTCAATTCTCCTTTAATCAGTGTTTCAAGCTTTGGGTTTATGCCAAGCATCCTTTTAAGCTCAAAATATTCCTTTTTTGCCTTCTCTTTATTTTTTCCGTCACGGAAAGCACGTATTAAAAGATTTTTCGGCGTTTCCACAGGCGAAATATATTCCTGTGCCGTGACAGAATATCCCGATGCCTCCAGTAGCAAGCATCTTAGGGAGTCCGTAAGTAAATCTGCCTGTCTTGCCTTAAATATGCCGTGTTTTAAAAGAGGCTCAAACGGGGCATACGAATATTGTCCCAGAAGCTCCTTATGACAGCACGGCACTGCAAAAATCGCCTTTGCCTTTGCATTTATACCTGCCGCAATCGCCATATCCGTCGCCGTATCGCATGCGTGGAGGCTGATTACCACATCAGGCACTCTCTTTGGTGTGAAATCGGTAAGGTCTGCCTTTATAAAGGTCATATTGCTATAGCCTAAGTTTTTCGCACTTTTAACCGATGCATCTATTACCGTCTGCGAATAATCCACACCCGTAATATGACAGTCCTTTTTCAGTACGTCCTTAAGATAGAAATTCAGTGCAAATGAAAGATAGCTTTTTCCGCACGCACAGTCAAGCACCTCAATACTTCCCTCAAGCTTTTTAAGATGCTCCGACACAAGCTCCACGAAATGGTCTATCTGATTGTATTTGCGCACCATATCATTTTTAATTTTGCCGTTTTGTCCCATAATGCCGATTTCTTTTAAAAGGGCATTTGCCCTGGGCGGTGCAATAAGATACTTTCTTTCCCCGACAGTTGCCGTAGTGCTTTCCTCAGGCACTGCCATATCTTCATAACGAAGCGACACGTTTCTGTCATCGGCAAGAATCACTGCATCTGTGCCACGCTCTTTATAGATAAGCTGCATCGCATCATAGTTTTTTGCAGCATCCGCTATTTTATCCCACGAAAACTTCTCCCTCGCTCCGCCAAAGTTGAAGATAAGCTCCCCCTCTTCCTTTTTGACCGAGGCGGGGAAAGTCTTTGTTCCTGACTTAAAGCTTATTTTCATTTCAATAAAATATTCACCGCTCTGGTATCGTGCCTTAAGCATTTCTATGTAAAATGTAAGTTTATTTATTGCTGATGATTTCATAATTATCTACTCCACCCATTTTTTGCGGATATACCCTTTTTATTCTACTACAAAACGGCATATTATTCAATTATTTTTTATATATTCAGCAAAAAACTTTGTCTTTTACAAACTTTTTTTGGTTTTTTAAAAAATATGTAGATTTTTTTCTGTGTTTCCGTTATAATAGTAACATATTTCAATAGTTAGGAGAGATTATATTATGAAACAGAAAATTTTATCGTTGCTCGAACAGGACAGCAGACTTACTGCGTCAAAGGTCGCCATTATGCTTGGTATTGAGGAAGCGGCGGCGGCAGCAGCGATTAAAGAGCTTGAAGATGAAAATATAATCTTGGGATATAAAGCGCTCATAAACTGGGAGCTTACCGACCGTGAAATGACCGTTGCAAATATTGAGCTGAAGCTTACTCCACAGCGTGGCGGCGGCTTTGACACCGTTGCGGAAAGAATTTATAAATTCCCGCAGGTTAAATCCGTTACACTGATGTCGGGCGCATATGACCTGCTCGTAACGGTAGAGGGTAAAAGCCTTAAGGATGTTGCTATGTTCGTGTCGGAGCGTCTTGCCCCGATGGAGTCTGTGGTTTCAACTGCCACTCATTTTGAGCTTAAAACATATAAAAAGGACGGCATTATCTTCACCGAGAAGGAGAAGGACAATCGGGAGGTTATTAGCATATGACAGATTATTCAAAGCTTATTTCTCCCCATATAAACGCCCTTGCGCCGTCGGGAATACGAAAGTTTTTTGATATTGCCGCACAGATGCAGGATGTAATTTCCCTCGGCGTGGGTGAGCCTGACTTTGTAACCCCATGGGCAATACGGGAGGCAGGTATCTACTCTCTTGAAAAAGGGCACACACACTACAGTGCAAACAGCGGTCTTATTGAACTGCGGCAGGAAATATGCAATTACTTAGGCAGAAAATATAACCTTAGTTATGACCCAAAAACGGAGGTCTTAGTCACCGTCGGCGGAAGTGAGGCGATTGACCTTCTTATCCGTGCAATTATTTCAAGCGGTGATGAAGTTCTTATTCCCGAGCCGTGCTTTGTATGCTACAAGCCCTGTACCCTTATGGCAGGCGGTACCCCCGTCACAATACAGACGGAGGAAAAGGATAATTTCAAGCTGACACCCGAAAAACTGCTTGAAAAAATTACCGATAAAACAAAGCTTTTAATTCTTCCTTTCCCGAACAATCCTACGGGCGCAGTAATGTCACGAGAAGATTTGGAGGCTATTGCAAAAATCGTGGAGGAACACGACCTTTTCGTTCTTTCTGATGAAATTTATGGGGAGCTTACATACAGTGGTGAGCATATCCCCTTCGCATCAATTGAAGGTATGTACGAGCGTACTGTTACGGTAAACGGCTTTAGTAAGGCGTTTGCTATGACGGGCTGGCGTCTTGGCTATGCGTGCGGTCCCGCCCCTATAATAAAGGAAATGACAAAAATTCACCAATACGCAATAATGTGCGCCCCCACAACAAGTCAGTATGCAGCTATTGAGGCAATGCGAAGCTGCGATGATGATGTAGAATATATGCGCACAGAATATGACCACCGCAGACGCGTTATGGTAAACGGATTTAGGCAGATGGGGCTTTCCTGCTTTGAGCCGCTCGGCGCTTTCTATGTATTCCCGAATATAAGTGCAACGGGGCTTTCAAGTGACGAATTTGCAACAAAGCTGCTCTATGAGAAAAAGGTTGCCATTGTTCCCGGAACGGCATTTGGAGAGTGCGGCGAGGGCTTTATCCGCTGCAGCTATGCCTACAGTATAAAAAATATTGAAAAGGCACTGGAGCGTATAGGCGAATTTGTACAAGAACACATTAAGTAACGGAAAAGGCGAAGAGATAACTCTTCGCCTTTTTTGTTACTCAAATATTCTTGCTTTTTCCAATGCCTTATATAAAATTATTCCCAATACTCCGCAGGAGATTACCTCCCCGATAAATATTGAGAGTGCAAGGAAGATATATCCCTGCTCTACCCCGTATGCAAGCTTTAATACAAACGGTATTATTAGCGTATTTGATGCTATCGGGAAAACGAGTGCAAGGAATTTATTTTTTCCAAAATACCGTGTTCCCAATGCACCTAAAAGTGTCGCAACCGAGCCAAACACCACATCCCACAGTGCCGCCCCCGTTAAAAGGTTTGCCGCTAAACACCCTACAAATAGCCCCGGCACCGCCGATGCCGTAAATGCAGGCAGAATACAAAGTGCCTCTGAAATACGCACCTGCACTGCCCCACTTGCCATTCCTGCAAGGTTTGTTACGTACGTCAGTACAACGTACAGTGCCGCTATAAGTGCCCCTTGTGTTAAAAGCTTCGTTTTCTTTCTCATCATTTACCTCTCCCTAGTTTTGATTTGCAACGCACTACGTTGCGGCGAGGATGGTTTCGAACTCGCCATTGCCTCCTTTGCCAAAGGCTCCCTTGTGTAAAGGGAGCTGTCACGAAGTGACTGAGGGATTGTCAAATTTGAATTACTCAGTGATTACTTGGGGGGAAGGTTCATCACTGACAAACCTCTGATTTTATTTCTTTTTTCCTGTCAGGTCTTCTGTAAGAGTGATTTTTACATTTCTTTCAACATTTCCGCGAAGAATTGTTACATTAACGCTCTGTCCTGCCTTATGCTTGTCACGGATTTTATTCATTTGCGTTGCCGTTGTAACCTTCTGTCCGTCAAACTTTGTTATTATGTCACCTCTTTGAAGTCCTGCCTTTTCTGCTCCGCTTCCCTCGGTAACACTCATAATATAAAGGCCCTCTTCAACAAGAAGATTATTATAATATGCAAGCTCTCTTGTAATTTCCCTTACGCTGACACCTATCATCGGTCTGCCCTTTACATATCCGTATTTCATCAAATCCTGTATAATCGGCACTGCCTCATTCATCGGTATTGCAAAGCCAAGACCCTCAGCCGCATCGTCAACAAGCTTGACACTGTTTATTCCTATAACCTCACCGTATTTGTTAATGAGTGCACCGCCGCTGTTTCCGGGGCTTATCGCCGCATCTGTCTGGATAAGGTTCATATCACGCTGACCAACCGTCATCGTACGGTTAACACCGCTTATTACGCCTGCCGTTACAGTACCGAAAAGCTCACTTGCAAGGGGGTTACCGATTGCAACTGCAAGAGAGCCTACCTCAACCTCGTCGGAATTTCCAATTGTCGCAACGTGAAGCTCCTCATTTGCAGCTATCTTTATCACGGCAATATCAGTCTTTTCATCACCGCCTACAAGGCTTGCCTCATATTCATTACCGCTTGTAAGCTTAACCTTGATTTTCGAGCCGCCCTCTATTACGTGATAGTTCGTAACAATATGCCCCTTATCATCAATTATTATTCCGCTGCCGCCCGACTCGCTCTGCTGCGCACCAAAATAGCTCTGAACAATGCTTGTGCAGGAAACACCTACAATGGACGGACCCACACGCTTTGCAATTTCTTCAACGCTGAGTTCCTCTTTTTTGTTTTGAGTCTCTCCCGAAAGCATCGCAAAATCACTTTCGCTGTAGCTTACATAGGAAGGCTCCTGCAAAAGCTCCTTTTTATCCATCAGACCAACTGCACCCAGCGTCATTACGCTTGCAATCATTCCTCCTGCAATTGCTCCTGAAATGACACTGATAATGGTTTTTTTCATACTCATATCAATCATCCTTTCCATCACTATATATTACACTATTTTTACTTCCTTCGTCAAGTATAAATGTAAATCTTGCAAATTCTCCCTCTTTACTCTCGGCAAAAACCTCACCGCCGTGCTGTGATATTATTGTCTTTACGATATGAAGGCCAAGACCTACGCCCTTTTTATCCATTCCACGGCTTTTATCTGATTTATAAAATCTCTCCCATATATGCCTTAAATCAGCCTCCGCTATTCCTTCTCCGCTGTTAAGAACGCTTACCTTCACCTTTTTTTCCTCACAATCAGTTGTGATGGTGATACTTCCGCCTTCGGGAGTGAACTTTATGGCGTTGTCAATCAGGTTTATCAAAACCCTTTTTATGGAGTCCTTGTCAGCAAGCGCCAAGCACTGCTCACCACAGAGGTTAAGACTTACACTGATATTTTTTTCTGTCAGCCTTTGTTCATAGGCAATTATTGACTCCGTCGCAAGGCGGTTCATATCAACATTTGCCTTTTCGATTTTGATTTTCCCCTGTTCAAGGCGTGTTGCCTCCAGTAAATCACTGACAAGGCGGCTGAGCCGTCTTGCCTCTCCTGAAACAATGGTAAGGTACTTTTCCTGCTCACTTTCGGGGATTGTGCCGTCAAGAATACCCTCTACGAAACCGCCTATAATTGTCATCGGCGTTCTAAGCTCGTGCGATACGTCGGAGAGGAATGACGTTCTCATATCCTCCAGCTCGTTAAGCGATGTTGTCATTGAGTTAAAGCTCTGCGCAAGTGCGCCTATCTCGTCATTCGAGGTAATCGGTATTCTCTCATTGAAGTTACCCGATGCAATGCTTTTTGCGGCATCACGCATTTTTTTAAGCGGGTTTGTTATATGCCTTGTAAGTATAAACGATATAATAAAAGCCACAAGCCAAGCAACAATCTGCGCTAAAACTATAATCATTATTATTCTGTTTCTGATATAACGCACCATCGGCATAGGACGAAATGCCACCGATGCACCCAAAAACGAAGTAGCACCCGTAAGTGCATTGCGCTTTACTACGGGAACTATCGCCACAATGCTCTGTTCGGCAAAAATACTGCCCTTGGCATAAAGCTTTACTACCGACCTACCCTCTTTTACATCCTCGATAAAGGATTTATCAATATGCTTTAAATTAACTCCGTCGGGACTGCTCGGTGCCGCCACAATTTCGCCGTTTGCACTCACAACAATTATTGTACTTTGTCCGCCTGCAAACTCTATTCCGCTGTTATAAAACTTTCTCGTTTCTTCATTTATGCCAATATCTGCAATCTGCGCCGTAAGCGCCGCCACACGTGATGCGTCCTGCATAACGTCGCCCTTTTGCGTTGACACGAAATATTCCCCGATAAGCAGAAATATCGTGGGAATAATAATTGCAATCACCGTCAGGGCAACAATTATCTGCGTAATGAAAAACTTGGAAAAAAGTGATTTCCGCACTCTATTTCACCTCAAATTTATAACCGACGCTCCATACTGTTTTAAGCTGCCATTTCTCATCATATCCTTCTATCTTTTCACGCAGTCTCTTTACGTGAACGTCAACAGTTCTTGAATCGCCGAAATAATCAAATCCCCACACATCCTCTAAAAGCTGCTCACGTGTGAACACTCTGTTGGGGTGTGATGCTAAATAATAAAGCAGTTCAAGCTCCTTTGGCGGAATATCTATGCTTTTTCCGCCTAAGATAAGCTCATAATTGGTGAGGTTTATGGTTATATTTTCGTAGGAAACAACCTTTTCCTCGTCCTCTTTTTCCGTCATTGCACTGCGGCGAAGTACCGCCTTAACACGTGCAACAAGCTCCTTACCCTCAAACGGCTTTACAACATAGTCGTCTGCGCCAAGCTCAAAGCATAAAACCTTGTCAAAGGTTTCGCCCTTTGCCGTCAGCATAATAATGGGCATCTTACTCTCCTTGCGGATTTCACGGCAAACCGTAACTCCGTCTGCCTTTGGCATCATAATGTCAAGCACCGCTAAGTCAATTGTGCCGCTGCGGTAAATTTCAAGGGCTTTTTCTCCGTTAAAGCATACAACGGTCTCAAACCCCTCTTTTTCAAGATAAAGACGGACAAGCTCGCATATGTTTGCATCATCGTCTGCAATAAGTATAGTCTGTGCGTGTTTCATAGTCCTCTTTCCCTTCCTTTACATTTCACCTATATTATAACATAAAATTTTCACAATGGAATATTTTTTCTGAATTTATTATACTATGCGCTTATTTTAAGATTATGTACCGTCTGTGAACAGTTTGTGAATTTGAAATCGTTAGTCATCGGAGAGTCGAACCACGTGTGGTTCGACTCTCCGATGACTAACAAAACACTTGCTTTTATTCTTCTTATACTATATAATATTTTCACCAAACTAATTATTTAAAAGGAGAAATGAAAATGAAGAAAAGAATTTTATCACTTTTCCTCACAGTGCTTCTTATGATGTCTGCTATGGCATTCACCGCATCTGCAGAGGATTTAACGGTAAGCCTTGATGGGCTTGATGGCTACACCTATACTGTTACAGGTGTAAACGGCACCTGCTATTGGGGCGATGATGCAGAGCTTGGAGTTGAGCAGCTGCTGATTACCACTGATTCTGTTGTTACGCTAAATTTCCCCACTGATTTTATAGATGTATGGGATTCAGACAATGAAGTATCAGTATTTATGCCTGATTTCTTTGGTCAGGAAGAGTGGCTTATAACTGATTCTGTTGTTGTTAACGGCGATGTAAAAGTGCGCAAGGATGTTTCTAATTATGAGGCAGACCTTCTCGAAAAGGGAAATTTAGACGTAGAATTTTTTGGCAGCGGTACATCTATTAAATTCAACCAACCCGGTAATTACTATATTATGGGAGATGTTGGTTTTAATGACGCTGACGAAAGAATAGCCTTTATGGAAAAGTACGCTCATTTAGGCGGCGAAACAGGTCACTACGTTTTTGAGATAGCTGTAAGAGTTGAAATGGGCGAAAATCCGATAGAATATGGCGATGATTTGAATTTCGGTGACGAATATCAGGAGCCTGTTTATTCAAGCGAGGACGCATATAATAAAAACCTCATTTCCATCGATGGTATAAAGGATATTTACCACGTAAGCCAATATAGCGTAGGTCAGGAAAATTACATAGCATACTGCACAAGCCCTGTTACAATCACTGCCCAGTGCGCTCTTGACGACTTTTCGGTATATCCTATGTACTACATTCACGAGCAACAGCTCTGGGACGAAAAGCTTCCCTTATTCCCCGACGGAAAGAAAGCACAGGATTACGACTGGTATGAGAGTCATCAGGAAATCTATGCAACCGAGCCTGATATTGACCTTGCAGAATATGTTTACGCCCAAAAGGGTGAAAAGTATACACTTACAAAGCCCGGCTACTACCACGTAAACGGTACTATATATAGCGAAGACGGAAGCTACGAAAACAGCACATTTACTGATATAGTAATAAAAATCACTGACCTTAATGCAGTGTATGCCCCCTCTAAGGTATTGGTAGACGGCGAGGAATACAAGTTTGAGGCATATAATATCGAGGGTAACAACTACTTCAAGCTTCGTGACATCGCAATGCTTCTTAACAAAAATAATGCCGAGCAGCAGTTTGTAAACGTTACATGGGATGATGTAAATAAGGTAGTTAATGTTATTCCCTATGAAAAATATGTTCCCGTAGGCGGTGAATTTGCAGAGGGTGACGGCACTTCAAAGCTTGCACAGTACGGTGCATCGGAGCTTTATATAGGCGGCTACCCCATAGGTGTAAGAGCATACCTTATAAATGGTAACAACTACTTTAAGCTTCGTGATTTGGCAGAAATATTCCTCTTTGATGTAGATTGGGACGCAGCATCAAACAGCGTAATTATTGACACACTTTCAGCATTAAACCAATAAAGAAAAACACTTCAATGATAAGTGTTTTTAAGATTTAGTATTGACTTCTGTAAAGCAATTTGGTATAATTGAGATAGAAAATAAAAGTGTGGAAGCCCAAGATGGTTGCCACACACAAACTTCAAACAACATTTTGTAATTTATCTTTTAGATAAGTTACGCAATTTGTTAGCCATCTGCTGCAACAGATGGCTAACTTTCTTTCTATTAGACCATATGTATCTTATGATACCATATGCAAACCTTACGATATTACATATGTGGCTAATGATAGATACTTCTATCATCGCATCACTCCTCTCTCGTAAATTCCGACAAAAGAGCGAATACAATTCAACCTCCTTCCTGCTCTTGCGAACAGTATGAGGCAACCATCTTTTTTAACCATCCATCCGTCTACAAACTTGGCTAAAACTCAACTGATTGACGGTGGACTTCCACGAGGGATATTATACCATTACTGTCTAATATTGTCAACACAAAGACGCCTTCGGGTGTCTTATTTTTTATACCAAAAATGAATATCATAAAAACCATTGTAAAACCTGAATTTGGGTGATATAATAACTATGCTACACAAACTTAATATGGAATAGTGGGGA
>JAZODM010000044.1:0-74720 GCA_045596985.1 Clostridia bacterium | reverse complement strand
TATTATACAACGCTACGCTCTCTTTGTCAACACTTTTTTTAAACTTTTTTAAGTTTTTTTGGCGTCGGCTGTTTTTCGCGACAACGTGTGTTATATTACCACACCTTTATACCCTTTGTCAACACCTTTTTGTCGTTTTTTTTATTTTTTTGAAAAATGGTTGTATTTATAATTAACTGTTGAAATATATCGGCAATAATGTTATAATAAGATGATTTTATGTCGCAAGGCGACGGATTGGAGATATATTATGAATAATCAGAAAGACTTCAAGCCGTATATTCCTGCAGACAGGGTAACACCCGAGATAACAGTTACTTCTATTATAATGGGTATTATTCTTGCAGTGGTATTCGGTGCAGCAAATGCATATCTGGGGCTGAGAGTCGGAATGACGGTTTCCGCATCAATTCCTGCCGCAGTTATAGCAATGGGAGTTATACGTGTAATAATGCGTAAGAACTCAATTCTTGAAAGTAACATCGTGCAGACAATCGGTTCTGCAGGTGAATCACTTGCCGCAGGTGCTATATTCACACTTCCTGCACTGTTTCTCTGGGCGGCAGAGGGCAAAATGGACAAGCCCGGTATCATTGAAATTACTATAATCGCACTTTTAGGCGGTCTTTTGGGTATATTCTTTATGGTACCTCTCAGAAATGCCCTTATAGTTAAGGAACACGGCATCCTCCCCTACCCTGAAGGAACTGCATGCGCAGAAGTTCTTCTTGCAGGTGAAGAGGGCGGTGCAAATGCCGGTGTAGTATTTGCGGGAATGGGATTTGCCGCACTGTTTAAGTTTATAATCGACGGACTTAAGGCAGTTCCCGGTGAAGTTTCACTTCGCTTTAAAGGATATGCAGGTGAAATAGGCACACAGATTTACCCCGCCGTAATGAGCGTTGGTTATATCTGCGGACCGAGAATTTCTTCCTATATGTTTGCCGGTGGCGTGCTTAGCTGGATGGTTCTTATTCCTATGATAGTTCTTTTCGGCAGCGAGCTTGTTCTTTACCCCGGCAGTGCGCCCATCGGTCAGATGTTCCAGGAGGGCGGTGCAAGTGCAATATGGGGTAGCTACATCAGATATATTGGTGCAGGCGCTCTTGCAGCAGGCGGAATTATAAGCCTTATCAAATCGCTTCCTCTTATTGTAGTTACATTTAAGGACGCTCTTAAGAGTATGTCAAGCGGTGCTAGTGTTAAAATCGACCGTACATCAGACGATTTGAATATGAAGATAGTTCTTGCTGCTATCGCAATACTGACACTTCTCGTATGGCTTGTTCCACAGGTTCCCGTAACACTTCTTGGAGCTATAGTTGTTGTGGTATTTGGTTTCTTCTTCGCTACAGTATCATCACGTATGGTTGGTCTTGTAGGAAGCAGTAATAACCCCGTATCGGGTATGGCTATTGCAACACTTCTTTTTGCAACACTTATTCTTAAAGCTACCGGCGATAGCGGTGTTCACGGAATGCAGGGTGCTATTGCAATCGGTTCTATCATTTGTATTATCGCAGCTATTTCAGGCGATACCTCGCAGGATCTTAAAACCGGTTACCTTCTCGGCTCAACCCCGAAAAAGCAGCAGATTGCCGAAATTCTCGGTGTAGTTGCTTCTGCGTTTGCAATCGGCGGCACGCTCTATCTTCTCGACAGTGCGTGGGGCTTTGGCTCTGCAGAGCTTGGCGCACCTCAGGCAACCCTTATGAAAATGATTATTGAAGGTGTTATGGATGCAAATCTTCCCTGGGGACTTGTTCTTATCGGTGTATGTATTGCCGTAGTTGTAGAAGTAGTAGGCATCCCCGTTCTTCCGTTTGCAATCGGTGTATACCTTCCCGTTCAGCTTAATGCCTGCATTATGGTCGGCGGTCTTATCCGTCTCTTTATGGACAGACTTAAGAAAGAAGAAAAAGAAAAGACAGCCATCGTTAATGACGGTATACTCTTCTGCAGCGGTATGATTGCAGGTGAAGGTGTTATCGGTATTCTTCTCGCCCTCACTGCAGTATTCGGCATTGACAAGGTAATTGACATTTCAGGAAAGCTTGGACTTTCACCGCTTGCTTCTTCTATCGGAAGTCTTGTAGTGTTTGCCCTTGTTATCCTTTCAGTGCTTAAATTCTCACTTTGGAAAAAGCGCAGTAAATAATTATGAAAAAGAATATTATATCTGAAAACTTTCTTGAACGCCGTGCAGTGCGCAACCCCCTTATAAAATGGTCGCATAACGACGGTAAGGTAACCCTCGAAATTGAAAACAAAGGCTTTTTCAATAAAATCGCACAAAAGTTCTTTGGCAAGCCGCCCATCACATATGTCCACCTTGATAAAACAGGAAGCTTTGTATGGCCCCTTATCGACGGGGAAAAGGATATTATAGCTATTGGAGAGCTTGTCAAAGAGGAATTTGGCGATGAGGCGGAGCCTCTTTATGAAAGACTTGCAAAGTTCTTTCAAATTCTTGAAAGCTACAACTTCATAACCTTTAACTAAAAAGGGGGTGTAAAAAAACTCGGTTTTTTTACACCCCCTTTTTAGGGGATAGGAAAAAATGCTTCAGGACGGAGAAACTGAGATTTTTCAACCAAATTAAGATGTTTTTCAAATTATAAACCACCTGAATTTCGTATCTTTATCGCCTTTTTGCGGTCTGGACTTTTTTACATCCCCTTTTAATTTTCTATTTCCGGCACAATGTAGTTTTGTGCATAAAGAGCGTTTTCTATTTTATCAAGAATTTCCTGCGATTGCGCACTGACAGTATGATAATGATATCCACCTGTTATATTCATAAGTTCAGACGATTTTCCCGTTCTTACGCCCTCAATAAATCTTGCCACGTGATGCCTTGTCGAAATGTTAAGCTTTGCTGTCATTCTACCGTAAACCTTATGCCACACAAAAACATCTGCAACAGTACCGCCAAAATCAACAATTGTATTGAGTTCATTTTCTGTTTGTTCTTTTGTGTGGAACACCTTAAACACCCTTTCGATTAAAGGAGTTTTTGGCATAATATATCCGTTGTGAGTTGATAAAATATCATAGCCGTCAGCTTTTAGGGCTGAAATATCCTGTACTATGATTTGTCTTGAAACACCAAATTTCTCAGAAAGCTTTCTGCCGGATATTGCCTGCTGCTCTGACATTATCAGGTTAACTATTTCTTTTCTTCTTTCTTCTGCCCTCATTTACTTCCCTCCGTTAAATTGCGTGAAGATTTTTAAGCGAAAGGTCGAGTATCGGGGACGAATGTGTTAATGCCCCGCTTGATATATAATCCACGCCTATATCTACGAGCCTTGCTACATTTTCCTTTGTGACATTTCCGCTGCACTCTGTTTCTGCCCTGCCGTTTGCAAGTTTTACTGCCTCTTTCATATCTTCAACGCTCATATTATCAAGCATAATTATGTCTGCACCCGCGTCAAGGGCCTCTTTCAGCATATCAAGATTTTCAACCTCAACCTCAATCTTGCGTACAAAAGGAGCATATTCTTTTGCCATTTTAATTGCTTCTTTAACTCCGCCTGCAGCGCCGATATGATTATCCTTTAAAAGTATGCCGTCACTTAAATTAAAGCGGTGATTATATCCACCGCCAACCTTTACGGCATATTTTTCAAACACACGCATATTGGGCGTTGTCTTTCTTGTGTCAAGGAGCTTTGTTTTCGAGCCTTGAAGTAAATCGGCAATTTTCCTTGTATAGGTTGCAATACCACTCATTCTCTGCAGATAGTTAAGCGCCGTTCTTTCACCCGAAAGAAGTACGCGGATATCGCCGCGGACAACAGCAAGCTTTTGCCCGCTTTCCACCTTGTCGCCATCTTTGCAGAAGAATGTGATTTCTGTTTCACTATCCAAAAGCTCAAAAACACGCTTAAATACATCAAGTCCCGCAATAATGCCGTCTTCCTTACAAATAAGCTCAACCTCGCCTTCCTTGTATTTTGGCATTACAGAATTTGTTGTAATATCCTCACTTGTAATATCTTCTTTAAGTGCTGCTAAAATCAGGTCATCTGCATTTAATTTCATCGTTATATTATTCACGGCTCTTTTTCTCCTTTTCTATTGCTTCTAAAACAAGATTTTTATACTCTTCACGGTAGTTTACATATTTCGATGCATCTACATCTGTTACAGGGAAATCTTTCAGAATATTGTAATCCAGATTTATATGCGACGCCGCACGCTTTGCAAACACAAGGCTTTCCAGAAGAGAATTACTCGCAAGGCGATTTCTTCCGTGAACACCGTTGCAAGCCGTCTCCCCCACGGCATAAAGCCTGTCCATACTCGTCATACCAAATCCGTCAACATCAATTCCACCCATAAAGTAATGCTGTGACGGAACGACTGGAATAGGCTCCTTTGTTACATCATATCCCTCTTCAAGACAGTGCTGATAGATGTTTGGAAAATGACTCTTTATTTCATTTTCCTCAATCGGTGAAAATGAGAGCCACACATATTCACTGCCCTCTTTTTCCATTTCATCAAATATCGCCTTGGCTACTACGTCACGGGGAAGAAGTTCATTCACAAACCTCTCGCCTTTCGAATTTAAAAGCAGAGCACCCTCGCCCCGGACTGACTCGGATATTAAAAATTTACGA
This sequence comes from Clostridia bacterium, assembly GCA_045596985.1. GTDB lineage: Bacteria > Bacillota > Clostridia > UMGS1883 > UMGS1883 > UMGS1883. Next base: position 70,089 of record JAZODM010000044.1, on the reverse strand, counting down.
CCTTCTTTCTTTGTGTACAGTGTCGTTGGATGAATTTGTATGTAATCCGGATGGCTAAGCTTAATACCATATTTGATTGCAAGGGCAATCGCATCACCTGTCAAATGCCTGTAATTTGTAGAATGTTCAAACAAACCACCGATGCCACCCGCAGCAAGCACGGTAAAGTTAGCGTATATTGCCTGATAGACTTCGTTTTCATCGTGCCCTATTATGCCGTAGCACATATTATCATCACAGATTAAATCAACCATAGTAAAATTCTCTATAAGGGTGATGTTCTTACGTTTCTTTGCAGTTTCAAGAAGATGCGATGTTATTTCCTTTCCCGTTTCATCTTCGTGAAAAAGTATTCTTGGTGATGAATGTGCACCTTCCCTTGTATAATTAAAGTTTTCGCCGTTCTTTTCAAAGCGGACACCGAAAGATACAAGGTCCTCAATCACACCTTGCGAGGAACGAATCATAATATCTACGGCTTGGGGATTGTTTTCATAACGCCCCGCCCGCAGAGTATCTTCGTAAAATGCTTTATAATCTGATTCATCCTTTAAAACGCAAATACCGCCCTGTGCAAGAAAGGAATCACTTTTCTTTGCTTTATTCTTTGTAACTATTAAAATATTTCTGTTTTCGGGAAAGTTCAGCGCACAGTAAAGCCCTGCAACACCGCTTCCGACAATTAATATATCTGTATCCATTATTTTACACACTCCAACATTCTCTCAAGAGGAATAATGGCTTTCTTCCTCATTTCCTCACTTATCTTAACCTCGTTTATTTCCTCTTTCAGGACTTTAAGTACATTTTCAAGTGTGTTGAGCTTCATATCACTGCAACAAGGCAATGGATTTACAAAATAGAACTTTTTGTCGGGATTATCACAAATAAGCTTATACATAACGCCGCTTTCCGTGCATATGATAAACTCTTTATCATCGCTTTTCTTTGCATAATCAATTATATCTGCCGTACTTCCTATGTAATCCGACAGTTTGAGCACCTCCATCTCACATTCAGGATGTGAAAGGACTTTTGCGCCGGGGTGCTTCTTTTTTGAATTCATTAACTGTTCCCCATTTATATCAGCATGGATTGGACAAAAGCCGTCATTTATAATAATATTTTTCTCAGGCACCTGTTCCGCTACAAACCTGCCGAGGTTACGGTCGGGAATAAAGAATATATTTTTATTTGGTAATGACCTGACTATCTTTACTGCATTTGACGATGTTACACAAACATCACTTTGGCATTTAAGCTGCGCGGTAGAATTGATGTAGCATACCACAGCCAAATCATCATATTTTTCCCGCATTTGCGCAATTTTACCCTCGGCTACCATATGTGCCATAGGACAATCTGCTGATAAATCAGGCATAAGAACCTTCTTATCAGGGTTTAATATCTTGGCACTCTCCCCCATAAATGAAACTCCGCAAAATACAATTATATCAGCAGATGTTTTCTTTGCAATTTTTGCAAGATAGAAAGAGTCGCCCACATAGTCAGCAATTTTCTGTATTTCATCGGGTGCATAATAATGTGCAAGAATTACCGCATTTTTTTCTGACCTTAATTTTTCAATCTGTTTATCCATTGTAAAAAACCACCTTAGAAGCTCTAAACATTTTCCCAAATATGTTAACACAAAGCTTTACATCTGTCAAGTTAATCTGTAAAGTTTGCACACAAAAAGAGACATACCGCCTGTTTTCACTTCCTTCTTGGTAAAATTGGTAAATATCATAATGTAAAAAGAAAAATCCTCTGCATCTAAAACAGACACAGAGGACGAGAAATCTTATTTCCAGTGATACCTACCTTGCACTTAAAGATATCCTTTTGCTTTGAAAAGTCAACACTTTTGACTAATATTTTAATCTCCGTATTTTTGCCACAGCCGTATAATTTTTATCCCTCTATTGATTTTTTAACGGCTTTTCTTATCGCCCTCTTCCTGGCACGCTTTTCCTGTTTTTCATCCACTATGGAGTAAATAACGGGAATTACGTAAAGTGTCAGGAATGTACCTACTGTAAGTCCGCCGACAAGTGCTACTGCAAGCGGCTGCATCATAACACCGCCGCCCTCGCTATCCATTGCCATCGGCAAAAATCCTAAAATTGATGTAAGCGAGGTCATAAGAATAGGTCTCATTCTTACTATACCTGCGTTTACAACCTGCTGTATACGCGGCATATCAGGATTTTTCCTTCTCTGGTCGTTTATAAATTCAATAAGTACAATCGCATTATTTACTATGATACCTATAAGCATCAGTATACCAATGCAGCTTACAACACTAAGCGGTGTTCCCGAAACAACAAGTCCGAGCACAACACCAATCATCGCAAGAGGAAGCGTGCAAAGAATAATAAACGGATGAACAAGGTTTTCAAACTGTGCAGCCATTATCATATACATCAGAAGGATACCAAGCAGTATCGCAACAACAAGTGACAGCATCGCCTCGATCATTACTTCGTATGAACCTGCAGACTGCTGGGAAATGCCGTCAATTGTTCCAAGCTTTGAAATCTCCGCATTAAATTTGCGTGTGACGGTTCCCATATCAGCTTTGTAAATCTTACCGGTGAGCGTTACAACACGCTTCTGGTCAACACGCGTGAGAGTTGTCTGTCCCTGCTCTATATAAACATCGGCAATATCGGAAAGTGTAATCCACTGTCCCATAGGACTTTTTATCTGCATCGTTTTAAGTTCTTCATAATTTTTAACGTAGCTTTCGGGATATACTACCCTGATATCATATTCTGAGCCTTTTTCGGTAAATTCAGAAGCCTTGACACCGTTTAGCGCATAGTTTACGAGATTTGCCGCATAGGCAGTATTAATCGCGTAACGTGCCGCGCGCGACTGGTCAAGCCTAATTCTGACCTCCGACTTTGTATCGCCGATAGAGGTTTCAGTCTCGGTCACGCCCTCTACTGTGGCAAGAAGCTGCTGCGCCTTTATTACATAATCTTCAAGCGCTTCATCGTCATTTGCAGTAAACCTGAACTGCACCTCATCAGATGACATCGACATACTCTGGCTTGATGCCTCGATGGAAAGCTCCGCACCGGTAATATCAGAAAGCATCTCACGGATTTTTTGCACGGCATCGGTTGTAGCTGTCTTTCTGTCCTCTGCAAGGGTAAGGGTTATGCTTGCCTGATTGCCGCTTGACGCACCAAGTAAAGACATCATACCGCCTGAGCCAACACTTGAGGAAATTGTTTCAATATCTTCATATTCCTTTACAATATCCTCAATTTTGCGCACAAGAGTGTCTGTTGTTTCAAGCTTGGAGCCCTGCGGAAGCTCAAGCGAAATTGATATTGTTCCCTCATCACTTGAAGGCATCAGCGTCATACCCTTAATAGAAAGGATAAACATACTCAGCACAAATACTGCCATTACCCCCGAAAGAAAAGATTTTCTGTGCGAAAGCACATAGCGTAGTGACTTTTCATACACACTGTAAAAGAAATTCATCATTTTATCAAACGGGGTAAGAACAAATGAAAATGTTTTATTCCTTTCCTCTATATCCTCAATTTTCGAGGAAAGCATAGGAACTATAAGCATAGTTGTAAGCAGTGATGCAGTCTGTGAAAATACGATTGTAAATGCAAGCTGCTTAAACATTATTGCCATCATATTATCTATGAAAAGAATAGGCACGTATACAATACATGTTGTAAGCACAGATGCAACAACTGCACCGATAACCTCTGCCGTTCCCTTCATTGCACCTGTGTTTGCATCATCGCCGTAGGTTTTTCTTCTTCGGAATATATTTTCAAGAACAACGACTGCATTATCCACCAGCATACCTACGCCCAGCGCCAAACCTCCGAGCGAAACAATATTAAGCGTCATTCCAGACACAAACATACCAATAAAGGTTGTGATAACCGATACAGGCATTGAAACGCCGATTACAAGCGCATTTCGCGCGTTTCCAAGGAATAAAAAGAGAATTATTATCGCAAGCAGACCTCCGATAATGGCGCTCTGTGCAACGGAGGCGATTGAATCCTCAATATAGCTTGCCTGCTCCATAGTAATATTGTAATTGAATTTGGGATGCTGCGCCTTGATTTCTTCAAGTGCCTTTAAAACGCCGTTTACGACATCAACGGTGTTTGCATCTGATTCACTGCTGATTGAAATCGAAATAGAGTTTTCACCGTTTATACGTGAATATGTAGCCTCGTCAGAATATGCATCTTTTACATTTGCAATATCCCTTATGTATATAACCTGCCCCTGCGAGGTTGTCAGCGGAACAAGTCCTATATCTGAAAGCTTTTCAAATTCTCCCATCATACGGACAGACAAATCCTTTTTGTTCGACTCGGTATTTCCTGCAGGCAGATTGTTGTTCTGCCCCGATATTGCACCGACAATATCGCCAAACGACATATTATATCCCTGCATTTTTTCAGGATCGACTTCTATTTCAATAACTCTGTCACGTCCGCCGCTTATGTTAACGGAGGCTACACCACCTGCTGACTTAAGCTTATGCTCGACATTATCCTCAATAAACTGCTTTGTCTGGATAAGGTCATATCCCTCGTATGATACCGACATCATCGCCGATGCCATAGAATTCATATCAAGCTTTAAGACTGTAGGCTCGCTCGCATCTTCGGGGAGCATCATTGAAATCATATCAATATTATTCTCAATGGTACTGACCGCCTCGTCAATATCGGTGCTGTTTGTAAACTGCACCATAACGACGCTCATTCCCTCCATCGACTGGCTTTGCATCGTGTCAAGACCTGAAACGGAGGCTATAGCCTCCTCAATCGGCTCGGTTATAAGGTTTTCAATTTCCTCGGAGCCTACATTCTGATACGTTGTCATCACGACAGCCATCTTTAAATCCATTTCAGGCATTGCATCAATGGGAAGCATAGAAAGCGAATAAATACCTATAACGACAAATATCAGCACCGCCATTGTAACGGCAATGGGTCTTTTTACCGATAATTCATGTAATTTCACTGCTGTTCGCCCCTTACTTCACAACTTTAATTTTGTTATTCTTTTCTGACAGATAGTCCTGACCCGAAACGACTACCTCATCCCCCTCTGATACACCTTTAACAATCTGAGTATATTCATCGGTGATTATGCCTACCTGAACGTCCGCCCTTTCAGCAGTGTCCTTACCTGCAACGTAAACGTACTTTGTACCGTCCTCATCCTCTAAAACGGCTTCTGACGGAATAACAAGGGCGTTCTCACTTGCGTTGAGGGCAAGGGTTACGTCTGCAAACATACCGTCTTTAAGCACGCCGTCTGTATTTTCAATAGTAATTCCTACCTGATACATTCCCGTCTGTGCATTTTTGGTAGGACTGAGCGTGGTTACAGTTCCCTCGATATTTTCTGCATCTGCCGCCTTGACACCGATAGTTGCCTTTGTTCCGACAGATACATTTGAAATAATGGATTCAGTTACATTTATCTGCGCCTCAACACTGTCAGTAGACTTAATGGAAAATATCTCCACCCCAGGTGTTACCATCTGTCCCTTGTTAGCGTTTCTTGCTGCAATATACCCCGAAATAGGCGCTCTTACAACAGTGTTGTCAAGAGCGTTTGATGCCGCCTCGAGAGCTACAGAGGCACTGTTAAGGTTTGCTTTCGCGCTGGTCTTGTTTTCTTCAAGAACCACTCCTATTGTAACGTCATAGTTACTTTGCGCGGCATTATAGTTTATCTGCGCATTTTCATAACGGGTAACTGCGCTGTCATACGCACTCTTACTTATTGCGCCGCTTTCATAAAGAACTTTTTGGTTTTCGTAATTGGTTTTTGCATTGTTATACTCTATCTTAGCAGAATTAAGCGCCGCCTCAAGCTGCAGCTTTGTCTGCTGCGCGCCGCCGTTTGTTACACTGTTATATTGAGCGCGCGCCGCCTCATAAGCAGCGCTTGCCTGATTGTACTGCGTGCGGTAATCCGTATCGTCAATTAAAAGAAGGATGTCGCCTGCATTTACGTAATCGCCGATTTCTTTATATACTGCCATTGCAACGCCGCTTGCCTTTGCAGAAATGCTTGCTGCAGCGGATGCTTTTATTTCTCCAGTATATGTAACAGTGTCCTCAATAGTTTGCTTCGTTACCTCAAATACAGAAACATTTATCGCCGTATCGTTTTTTGCAGGTGCCGCTACCTTCTTCCCCTTACCGCAGCCCGTCACCGCAAGTATTATTGCAAGTATAAGTGCTGATGATGCTATTCTTTTCATTTTTCTGTTCCTTTCCCTATGAATAAAAATTATGCCCTGATTATAGTCCAATTGTTATATCATATCCGTATTTCTCTACGGCAAGTTTATATGTAAGCTTTGCATTTTCAAGCTCAATACGGGCATTTGTCACACTGTTCATTGCCGAGGTAAGCTGGGTATTGGTTATCATTCCCAAGCCGTGCTGTATTTTTGCGACATTATACTCCTGCTCACGAAGATTAAGGCTCTGCTCAGCAAGCTTTAATGAATCCTGCGCGTTAAGAATTGAATTATAGCTCGAATTAACTGAAAGCGCTATAAGCTTTTTCGTGTTTGTATAGTTATACTCCATCTGTATAACGTTATTGTTAGCTGCCGAATACTCTGACGAGGATAATCCAAGCACCTCTGTTACTTTGCGGTAGCTTACCGCCTGCTCATATGCCGCTTTCAGTGAATAAATATCGTACCTCTCATTCATAGCACGTGCAATATCCTCTGAAAGGTTGGCAGAAAACTCCTCATACTCAATATCGTCGGTTAAATTAAGCTGTGCGTTTTCGTCATCAATCGAAAGTGCAATCAAAAGGCTTTTCTTTGATATATCAAGACTTCTTTCATATGTAGCACACGCATTTTTCGCCTGTGCTACAGCATACTCGGCATTTTTTACATCAAGTTCGGAAACAAGACCGAGTGAAAATTGCGTATCCATAGTATTTTTATTTTCAAGGGCAAGCTGATAACCGCTTTGTGCGCTTTTAAGAAGTGCCTCTGAAAGCTTTACACCGTAATACTTCTGCGTTACATCGTAGGAGACAGAGCTTTGTGCCTTTACCTTTTCAAGCTCTGCACTCTTAACGCTTATTTCCGCCTGAGCTACATAATAGCCCTGCTTCAGCGCAACACTTGAAAGACCTGCAGGAAGCCTGATTATACCTTTAAAATTCCTTTTATCTTTCTGCGCCTCTTTAAGCTGTCTTTTAGCATCCTCAATTTTTACATCTGCGCTTATAAATTGAGGGCTGTCCTCTGTTGCCATTCTTATAGCATCCTCAAGGCTTAGTGTATATGTTGCAGTCTGCTCACTTCCCTCCTGCGCAAAAGCACCCGGAGAAACAGTAAATACGAGCATTGCACTGATTAATACTGATAAAACGCTCTTTTTCATATATTTGTTCCTTCCTTTATGATAATTCAAATGCACCGGCGTACCAACAATCACATGAACCCAATGCGGTGTAAAAAGGCAAATTTAGTTTGATGCAGCGCAAAATCCCTTGAAAATACGATAGTATTCTCTGCGTGATTTTACTTGCCTGAAAGTAAATTTGCACTTTTTATACTCTTTGACCCTACGCACCGAAAAATTTAATGCTATTGCAGTGCGGCAGGGTGAAGTAAGGCTGACGCCTTACAAGACCGACAAACTGTAAGAGCATGAATTTAACAAGCGTAGGGCGCATCGGGTTCGTGTGGTTGTTGGTATAATTTTGCATATGTGCCGCCTTTTTCAATAAGCTCTTCATGGTTTCCTCTTTCAATAATACGACCGTGGTCTAAAACCATAATAACATCTGAGTTCTTAATTGTAGAAAGCCTGTGGGCAATTACAAATACCGTTCTGCCATGCATAAGCTGGTCCATACCCTTTTGAACAATTTCCTCTGTACGTGTATCAATGGAGGAGGTCGCCTCGTCAAGGATCATAACAGGGGGATCCGCCACTGCAGCACGCGCGATAGAGAGAAGCTGGCGCTGCCCCTGTGAAAGATTGCTGCCACCTCCGGAAATCACCGTATCATACTTTTGCGGAAGCATTTGTATAAAGCCGTGAGCATTGGCAAGCTTTGCCGCCGCAATACATTCCTCGTCTGTTGCATTGGGATTTGAATAGCGAAGGTTCTCCATAACTGTTCCCGTAAAGAGATTTACCTCCTGCAATACTACGCCCAGGCTCCTGCGCAAATCACTTTTGCGTATTTTATTAATATTAATTCCGTCGTATCGGATTTTTCCGTCTGCTATATCGTAAAACCTGTTTATAAGGTTTGTAATCGTCGTTTTTCCTGCACCTGTCGCACCTACGAAGGCAACCTTCTGCCCCGGATGCGCATAGATTGAAACATCGTGCAGTACCGTCTGATTTTCCTCATAGCCGAAGGTAACTTCTTCAAGCACTATATCACCCTTGACCTGTGTATAGGTAAGGGCGCCGTCCTTATGAGGATGCTTCCACGCCCATATACCTGTACGCCTGTCCGTTTCTGTAAGATTACCGTTTTCATCATACTTTGCATTTACAAGAGTGACATATCCTTCATCGTACTCTGGCTTTTCGTCAAGCAGTCTGAAAATTCTCTCTGCACCTGCCAATGCAGATATAATCGCATTGAGCTGCTGAGAAATATGCGATACCGGCATAAGGAAATTTCGTGACAACTGAAGAAATGATGCAATCATACCAAGTGTCAATACATTTATACCCTTTAACGACACATTTGGCACATTCATAAGCGCAAGTATACCGCCCACTATTGCGACCGATACATAAAGTACATATCCGAGATTGTTCATCACAGGCATTAGTATGTTTGCATAGCTGTGTGCGGCAGTTGCATTTTTAAACAGCTCCTCATTCTTTTCATCAAAGGTCTCCTGTACTTTTTCTTCACGGCAGAAAACTTTAACCACCTTCTGTCCGTGAACCATTTCCTCGATATATCCGTTAACATCAGCAAGAGACTGCTGCTGTTTTCTGAAATACTTTCCGCTGCCGCCTGCCACAACCTTGACAAGCTTTAATATAAGCCATAAAAATACTACCGCAAAAAGCGTCATCCATACGCTGAGTATGAGCATAGCGCAAAAAACGCTTATAATTGTGATAATTGATGAAAATGCCTGCGGAACACTCATTGAAAGCATCTGTCGGAGAGTGTCTGCATCATTTGTATAATGGCTCATTATATCGCCGTGTGAATGAGTATCAAAATACTTTATCTCCAGGCTCTGCATATGCGAAAACATTTCATCCCTGATATCTTTAAGGACGCCCTGCGTTATTATACACATTGTTCTATTGTAAAAAAGCGTTGCAAGAACACCAATCACATATATTCCGCCCATCAGCACAATTGCTCTGAAAAGGCCTGCAAAATCAGGGATTGCTTCAATCAGGAGCGGAGTAATATAGGAGTCTATAAGCACAGACAGAAAAAGCGACGATGCAACATTTGTTCCTGCGCTCAGCACTATGCATATAAGCACAAAAACAAACTTCAGCTTATATTCCTTCATATATGAAAGCAGTCTTTTGACCGTTTTAAAATCAACCTTCATTTTTCCTCCACTCATAGGTGGAGGCATCGGGGGTCGTCTGTTCATTTGTTTCATTCCTTTCCGAAAACTATTTTTACTCAGCTACTATGCCTTTACTTTGCGATGTATATATCTCACGATAAATATCGCAGTTTTCCAAAAGCTGCGTATGAGGACCAAACGCTATAACCTCACCGTTTTCCATTACGATAATCTTATCGGCATCCTGCACCGAAGAAATTCGCTGTGCAATAATAATTTTCGTGGTATCAGGAATATTATTTTTCATTGCATTTCTGATAAATGCATCTGTTCTTGTGTCTACGGCACTGGTTGAATCGTCAAGAATAAGTATTTTGGGATTTTTGAGCAGTGCACGTGCAATACACAATCTCTGCCGCTGTCCGCCCGACACATTGGTACCGCCCTGTTCTATATATGTATCGTACTTTTCAGGGAATGTTTCAATAAATTCATCGGCACACGCCTGCCTGCACGCCCACTGTATTTCCTCCTGCGTTGCATTTTCGTTGCCCCACAAAAGATTTTCCCGTATTGTTCCCGAGAAGAGAACATTTTTCTGCAGCACCATCGCCACGCTGTTGCGAAGTGTATCAAGGTCTATATCCTTTACATCCGTGCCGCCTACAAGCACGCTGCCTTTTGTTGCATCATAAAGTCTTGGAACAAGCTGTACAAGCGTTGTCTTTGAAGAGCCGGTCGCACCGATTATACCAATCGTTTCTCCGGATTCAATGCGCAGTGACACATTGTTAAGGCAGGGTTTAGACGCTTCCTCGTTGTATTTAAAGGTAACATTCCTAAATTCAATGCTTCCGTCCTTTACATACGTCCTGGGAGCATCAGAATTTGTAAGACTGCTCTTTTCTTCAAGCAGTTCACATATTCTCTCGGCACTTGCCTTGGAAATAGTGATTGTAACAAAGACCATCGAAAGGCCCATAAGGCTCATCAATATCTGCGTAGCATACGCTATAAGGCTCATCAGCTCGCCCGTTGAAAGTCCCAAGGCGGGATTATTTCCGCTTGCAATAATTGCCCTGGCTCCAAACCACGACACAAACAGCATACACGCATACATACTTGTCTGCATCAGCGGCATATTGAAGGCGAGGATTTTTTCCGCACCGGAAAAATCGTCATATATTTTTTTTGAGATAGATTTGAATTTAGTTTTTTCATCCTCTTCACGGACAAAGGATTTTACAACTCTTATTCCGCGAAGATTCTCCTGAACGACATTATTAAGCTTATCATATGTCTTAAACACGCGCACAAACATAGGGTGTGCGTTGCTCGCAACAAAATATAGTCCCACCGCAAGAAACGGAATTGCCGCAAGAAAAATCATAGAAAGCTTAACACTTATTCTGCACGCTGCCGCAAACGAAAAAACCAGCATAAACGGACTGCGGATTGCAGTACGAACAATCATCTGGTACGAATTCTGCACATTGGTAACGTCCGTGGTAAGACGTGTAACAATGCTTGCGGTTGAAAATTTATCTATATTTGCAAACGAAAATTTCTGCACGTTAGAGAACATATCCCTACGCAGATTTTTTGCAAATCCGCAGGAGGCAACTGCTGCATATCTTCCGGCAAGTGCACCGAACACCATTCCACCAAATGCGCACACTAAAAGAAGTATTCCCATTTTTACTATGTAACCCAGGTTCCCCGCATCTATGCCGAAATCTATCATATTTGCCATAAGAAGCGGAATTATTATTTCCATTATAACCTCCAGCACTACTGTAAGCGGCGCAAGAAGCGAGGTTTTTTTGTATTCACGTATACATTTTGCCAGTCTTTTTAACATTTATAACAACCTTTCCGAAACACTTAACATAGTTATTATACTGCTTTAAATTTTTATTTCAACACCTTGCAGGGCAATTTTACAAATTGTTTACAGACTTTTCTTTTTTCAAAAGAGAAAGCTGCAGACTACCTGCAGCTTTCGACAATTACTTAGAAATTTTTACAATTTCATACTCCATTTTGCCCATAGGAGCCTCAACAACGACCTTCTCGCCTTCCTTATGTCCCAAAAGGGCACTTCCCAAAGGAGATTCGTCGGAAATTTTTCCCTTCATCGGGTCAGCCTCTGTTGAGCCTACGATAAGATACTCTGCTACTTCACCGTCATCAAGATCCTTAACGCTTATCTTTGCGCCAACGGAAACAACGTCTGTTGCAATATCATCCTCGTCAATTACTTCAGCATTCTTGAGCATATTCTCTATCTCAGCAATTCTTGCCTCTATCTCTGCCTGCTCATTCTTAGCTTCGTCATACTCGCTGTTCTCCGATAAATCACCAAATGACTTGGCAACCTTGAGTGCAGCGGTATTTTCCTTCCTTCTGACATTTTTAAGATTATCCAGCTCATCCTGAAGCTTCTTTAAGCCCTCAGCCGTGAGCAACACCTTTTTTGCCATTTCTATACAACCTCTTTTCATTTTCCTTGTATAAAGACTCACTGTCTCCACACACTCCTTTTATTATAGTATTAAAATGCATTTGTGTCAAGCAAAAAAATTTTGTCCGCTTTTTCGCCGATACTTACTTTCGCATTTTCGGAGGGTTTCTTTCCAAACAGTGAAAAAAGTGATGCACCTGCTTTTCCGCCCCATTCGTTTTCCGCCTGATGTGAAAACTCATCCGTTATATGTACGTCTTTCATTATCAGGGTACGGGGGTTTTCCGCAGCATCATTTCCCATATCAAGAATCGGACATTTAAGCCACAGGGGCACGCGCTCCCCCGACATTCTTATAACGGCACAATCCTCTCTTACATCGTTATTAAGCACTTCCATCTGTCGTATCAGCGTGCCGTGCTTAAAATAAATTTCGTCATACATTCTCCCCTGATATTCTTCACGCGAAATCACTGTAAAAAGCCTTGAATACCGGTGCAGGGCAGAAATTATTCTGCACGCATAATTTAGCGGTGCAATTACATATATTTCCCCGAGCGGAAATTCCACACCATATTTTTTTAAATATTCACAAAATATTTTTTCAAGCACCGGGAAAAAAACATCAGGTGAAAAGCTTGTGTACTCTTTAACCTTATTTTGAAAAATCTTTTCGTTTTCTTTTTTGCTTTCAATAAGGACATCTGTGATTTTTGACTTTTTCACAAACTTTCTCAGCGTGCTGCGTCTGTTTTTAACGCAGACAACAGATATAGCTTTATTTTCCTTTACTTCAAAAGGGGCAGAAAAAAGCTCCTTATTTTCAAACAGTTTAAGTATACACGGACTTTCCAAAAAAATTCACCTCACAGATTGAGTATATTCAATCTGTGAGGTGATTATATCCTCATACAGTTATTTTGTCCTTGATTTTATTAAAATTTTCCTCGCCTATTCCCTCAACCTTTTTAAGGGCCTCGGTTGTTTTAAAGCTTCCTTTTTCCGCTCTGTATGCAATAATTCTGGCGGCAAGCTTTTCTCCTATTCCCTCAAGCTTACACAAATTATATGAATCGGCGGTATTAATATTAATTTTTCCGCCCTGCTCACTCTCCACTGCTTCTCCTTTTTTAGCGATTATCAGCTCTTCTCCGTCACGCAGTTTCATTGCAAGGTTAAGTGCCGCAAGGTCTGCATTATCTGTCTCGCCGCCTGCGAATCTTACGGCGTCCTTTACTCTGCTGCCGTAAGGAAGCTCGTAATAACCGGGTGCACTCACTTCACCTTTTACGTGCACACCGACTATTTTCTCTTCCTCTTTGGTATTTTCATATTTATTTATAAATACTGCACCGCCGACAATCACAACGAGAATCATCCAGAACAAAGTATCCTTAACTATTTTCTTCACTGCCAAGCTCTCCTTTTGTATAAATCAGCGCCTTATCGGCAATATCATTTATCTCTTTTCTGTAATCAAGATTTTGCGTCTCTTGTGCAATGGCAAGAATTTCCTCATACGCGCGTTTCGTCTCGCTGCTTCCCTTGGGATTTTTCTGCACTATCTTATACAGGGTTTTTACAAGTGAAAGATTGTACTCTTCACTTGCAACTGCCCTCTGGGATGCCACTCTGTATTGCTGTGCGCACAGGTCATATTCCTCACACGCATTGTAAATGCGCGCCTTTTCAACAGTGTTTTCAAGATTACTTTCATCCCTTTTTATAGCTTTGTCAATAAGTGCAATTGCCTCATCACGCTGCGCCTTTATATCTGTGCCCTTACGAAGGCACGTTGCGGCAAGACGGCAGCTTTCACTGTCTGTAATATTTATCGCGGCAGATGCTCTGTAAAAACTATATGCTGACATATAGTTCCCGTTTTTATAGTTTAAATGGGCATATGCGCGCATAAAGCACTGCAGGAAAAGCACCGCAGCGATAACCGAAACCGTAGCCAGTGTGTACACTGTTTTTTGCAGAAATTTATTTTTAACGGTTTTCCCCACACACATTGAAAGCGCTTGCTCATTATAGGCAAAAAGACCTATCCATAAAAAAAGCATTGCATAACTTTTGCCAAGCGGTAAAATCATTATCAAGACAAGTACAAAAAGGCAAATCAGACTTTCACGGTTTTTCAGCTTTAAAAAGTGCGTCAATGCGCGCAAAATTACTGCCACGCAGCATATAAGTCCCACGATGCCCGACTGCGCAAAGAGCATCGCCATAATTCCTGCAGCAGTGTCTTTAGAATACACCCTTGCACCGTAAAGTGCCTGCGCACTAATCACACCGCCGCCGCTTCCAAACGGGCGGCTATAGCCAAGCGCAAACAAATCCCCTGAAAGCTCGCCCCAGGGCATCAGCGTTGAAACGGCTATAGCTATTCCTGCCAGAACTACAGTTGATATTAAAGAAAGGGGCAGAAACATTTTTTCCGACTGCTTTGAAGAAGCAGCTATTACACATATTAAAAGCGCCAAAACCCAGCCGATAAGACTTTTCGCCATAACAAATACGAAAAGCATTATTAAAAGCATAGGTATCAATATCTTTCTGCGCAACGGTGCATTTGACTTTATAAGGGAAATTGCGCACATTATGCAAAGGAGCATATACACCGCCAGAAAATCATTGCTGCCGACGCCATAGGAAAACGCATCCCTCCCTGCTACGGGAATTATGTATAAAAGCCAGTAGACAATATTCATCAATGCGCACAGCGTTCCCGATGAAAGGAATAAATACATCATCCTGCGGCGCAGATTTTCGCAGTTACTCTCTTTAAAATAATCAAAAGCACTGCTCAGGAAAAAAATCGCCGCCAGGATTATAAACATATACAGAAGATGTCCTTCTTTGTTTTTTGCCCATATTGAAGCTATCAGTGTATAACAAAGAAGCATCAGCATAACAAAATGCATCGGGGAAAAATACACCCTTTGCGTTTTCTTTATGCGCATCAGAAAAACCAGTGCAAAAACAATGAACAAAGCATAAACATCCGAATGTGCAGGCAACAATGCCAACGCCGCTGGTGCAAGCACTATGAAAAGTGCCATTACTGCCTGCAAAAGCGAAAGGCTCTTATTTTTATCTATAGTAAAAAGCATATCTTCACCACTTTAATTTATTTTGCCTCCAAATGACTTTTATTTACAAGGGCGGCAATTTCCTCTTCAAAATCCTTCTTTTCAAATTCGCTGCTCTTTTTTGCATACATAAGGTACTCAATATTACCCTCCGGCCCCCTTATGGGCGAAAAGTCAAGTCCCAGAACACAAAAACCGCATTCCTGCGCAAACTGCGTAACCTCACATATAACCTCACGATGGACGGACGGCTCACGCACAACGCCTTTTTTGCCGACCTTTTCGCGACCTGCCTCGAACTGCGGCTTTATAAGGGCAACCAGCTCTCCGTTTTCTTTAAGCAAATTTTTCGCCACCGGCAGTACAAGCTTCAAGGAGATAAACGCAACATCAATCGATGCAAAATCAAGCTCCTCCCCAACATCTTCGGGCGTTACATAACGGATATTGGTACGCTCCATATTAACCACACGCTCATCCGTGCGTAGTTTCCACGCAAGCTGTCCGTACCCGACATCAACTGCGAAAACCTTTCTTGCACCGTTTTGCAGCATACAGTCGGTAAACCCACCCGTAGATGCACCTATATCCATCGCAATCTTGCCGTCAAGCTTTATCGGAAATGTGTTCATAGCCTTTTCAAGCTTTAACCCGCCGCGGCTTACATATTTAAGTGTTTCACCGCGCAGCTCAACCTTGTCCTTTTCGCTTACCTGCTCCCCTGCCTTGTCGGCTTTCTGATTATTAACATAAACCTTGCCCTCCATAATAAGGCTCTTTGCAAGGTCACGGCCCGAAACGAGACCGTTTTCAACTAAATATGCATCAAGTCTGATTTTCAATCTGCAAGCATCCTTTCTATGTCCAGGGCAATTTTTTCTGCCGTAAATCCATATTTTTCATTAAGCTCCCCTATAGAGCCGTGCGGGACAAAGGTATCCTCTATCGCCTTTATTTTTACTTTAAACGGCTGCGCGCTGACCTTTGCACGCGATGAAAGCATTTCACCCATTCCGCCGCGGCGCAGATTTTCCTCAAGCGTATAAAGGTAGCCCGTCTTACTGCCGCTTTTAAATACAGTTTCAAAATCAATTGGTTTTATTGTGCGCACGTCGATAACCTCTGCACTGATGTTCTTTTCCTTTAATATTTCTGCCGCAGAGAGCGCCATACAGACACTCTGCCCCTCAGAAGCAATTGTAACGTCTTCACCCTCACGCACTACGCTTGCACGGCTAAGGTAAAATTCGCCGTTATCGATATGTGCTTTTTCCCTTCCGCGCGGATACCTGATAGCTATCGGACCGCTATGCTTATTCACCGCATAGTCAAGCATTTTTTCAAGCTCACTGTAGCACGACGGGGAAAGAAGCGATATATTCGGTATAGATGTAAGGTACGAAATATCAAATAACCCCTGATGTGTAGCACCGTCACCTGCGACAAGTCCTGCCCTGTCAACGGCAAATACTACGTGATAATTTGCAAGTGCCACATCGCAGATAAGGTTATCATAAGCACGCTGCAAAAAAGACGAATATATTGCAGCAACGGGGACTAAGCCTCCCGCGGCAATACCGCCTGCAAAGGTAACTGCGTGTCCCTCTGCTATACCTACATCATAAAGTCTTTCAGGGAATTTTTTTGAAAATTCCAAAAGGCCGCTTCCCGGAATCATTGCAGGAGTGATTGCTACTATTTTTTCGTTCTTTTCACAAAGAGAGCAGAGCGTTTTTCCAAACACATCAGAAAAAGATGCCCTTTTCTTTTCAATTTCGCCCGTGCTTTTTTCAAAGGGCCCTACTCCGTGAAATACCTGCGGTCTTTTTTCTGCAGGGGAATACCCCTTTCCCTTTTTCGTAATAACGTGAACGAGAACGGGTTCATTAAGTGTCATTGCACGCCTAAGTAAATCCTCCATATCCTCTACGTTGTGTCCGTTAACGGGACCAAGGTACGTAATCCCGAACTGTTCAAAAAGAAGATTGGGAGTAACCATCCATTTAATGTGGCGTTTTATGTTTTGCAATAATTGCATTAGTTTTTTACCGCCGCCGGGCATATTTTTAATTTTCTGGGTTATCTTACGCTTTGACGCAGTGTATTTCGGGTTAGTCCTTGCACGTGAAAGAAATGCGGAAAACGCACCTACATTTTCTGCTATGGACATCTCATTATCATTGAGGATAATAAGCATTTTTGATTTCATATTACCGATATTATTAAGCGCCTCAAAGGCAAGTCCGCCTGTAAACGCACCATCACCAATAACTGCCGCTACCGTGTAATCCTCGCCTGAAATATCCCTCGCCGCTGCAATCCCCCCAGCCACAGAAAGAGATGAGGATGCGTGTCCTGTAAATGTTGTATCATATTCACTTTCATCGGGACTGCAAAAGCCGCTCAGTCCTCCCATTTTGCGAAGAGTGTCAAGCTCATCCTTACGCCCTGTAAGGATTTTGTGTACATAGGACTGATGCCCCACATCCCACACAATCTTATCCTTCGGCGTCTGAAGAACTCTGTGCAGTGCAACGGTAAGCTCTACAACACCTAAATTTCCTGCAAGATGTCCGCCGCTTTTTGAAACACTGTTTATAAGAAGCTCCCTTATCTCTTCGCAAAGGACAGAAAGCTCTTTTTTATCAAGCTTTTTTAAATCGGCAGGGCTATTTATTTTATCAAGATATTTTTGCATAATATCATTTCCTTAATTCTTCTGCTTTTTGTCCGTCAGGCATAACAAATGCAGTGTTGTATCCTTCATAGATTACCATACCTGCCTTTGCCCCCGACGGTTTTTTCACGTGGCTTACCGGGCAGTAATCCACCTCTACATACGGCGCATTTTTTCCTTTGGAGTAAAATGCCGCAATCGATGCCGCAACCTCTATTACATCGTTTGGAAATTCCTCCCCCATATACTTTACAAGGGTATGCGAGCCGGGTATATTTTTCGTATGCAGCCACAAATCACGGCTGCGCCCCATTTTAAGGGTGAGATAATCGTTCTGCACATTATTTCTGCCAACGTAAATTGTATAACCGTTATACTCAAACTGGAGTGGCTTTCCCATGGGGGGCTGCTTTTCCTTTTTCTTTTTGCCCGCATCTCCCTTTATATAGCCGTAACGTGCAAGCTCCGCCTTTATTTCACCAAGCTGCGCTACAGTTTGCGCATTTGACACACTGTAAAGCACCGATTCAAGATATGCAATCTCGTCAACGGTTATTTTAATCTGCTCCTGGGCATAGGCTTGGGTATTTTTTGCTTTCTTGTACCTTGTATAATACTTTTTTGCGTTTTCTGACGGTGAAAGGGTAACGT
Organism: Clostridia bacterium; assembly: GCA_045596985.1. Classification (GTDB taxonomy): domain Bacteria; phylum Bacillota; class Clostridia; order UMGS1883; family UMGS1883; genus UMGS1883. The sequence goes on along the minus strand of JAZODM010000044.1, from coordinate 51,637 downwards.
CAAGCTTAATTTCAATTTCCGCCTGGTCTTCATCATAGAAGTTTTGTGCAATCAAAACCTTATCCCCTTTTTCCATTTTGTAAAGGTTTGCCGTGATAAGGTCGCCGCATATTCGAAGGTGCTCCCTGTTCTCCGCCTCTTTAAGCTCCGACTGCAATATGTTAAGCTTCTTCTCCGCCCTTTTCAGGTTATTGGTAATAACCTTTGTGATGGTGCTGCTCCTGTCAGTCATACGCGCGTACAGGTCGCGCATAAAATAAAACTCACACGCGGCACTGTTCATACTTTCTGCCGCCTTGCATTTTCTCAGCGTACCATACTGCTTTATTTCAAACGGCGCAAAATCCGCCGCCTTTTTTCCGTCTTCAGAAAAGATAATGCATGGTGAAAACTCTGCATTTTCCGCCTTTTCGAACATTTCATAAAGCTCTCGTGCGATTTTCTCTATATCATCACGCGAAAGCTCCCCGATAACTAATTTTCTGCTGCCGCACGCACGGAACACACACTCCCCTGCAAGAAGGGGACTTATCCCCATAACGGCATCGGTTATTGCCCGCTCCGCCTCGCGTCCTTCGGGCGAATTTATAAGGATGTTGAAAAAATCCTCCTCCGTTGCCGAGGACGGATTAACCCTTCCCCCGTCAGGCGGCATCATATATAAAAGTCCGGGCAGAATATTTCTGACCGAGCTTACACTTAAATCAATATGCTTTACACTGTCAATGATTTTTCTGTTCTCGTCAAGGAAGATGATATTGCTGTTCCGCCCCATAATTTCGCAAATTATATGCCGCACCGTAAGATCACCCAGCTCGTTTCTGCACGAGATTTCAATATCAACTGCCCTCTCGTAGCCAAGCCTTTTTATACTGCATATTTTTCCGCCCGTAAGATGCTTACGAAGGAGCATACAAAACATCGGCGGAACTGCGGGGTTTTCCTTGCTCTCCTCCACAAGATGCATCCTCGCATTTGCAGAAGATGCGCTGATAACAAGCTTTCTTGCCCCTTTGTGACCTTTTATAACAAGCAGGATTTCATCGCGCTCCGGCTGATGCACTTTTTCAATTTTTGCGCCCTCAAGCTCACACCCAAGCTCATGGGCAATTGCACCCAGTGCAATCGCGTCAAGCGGCATATAATCCCCTCCAAATAAGCATAGTTATCTATTTTAAGGTATTATATCATATTCTTTACCCTTTTGCAACTGTTAATAAAACTTCCCTTGACAAAAATCCCCTATAAAGATGCATCACGCACAAAAAAAGTGAATTTTCCTTTCCATTTTCATACATATTAACATTGAAAACATATTGGAATTATGTTATACTGTATATAATAAATAGGAAAGGATTTTATTTGTATGAGAAAGACGAAAATTATCTGCACACTTGGCCCTGCTTGCAAAAGCGAAGATGTGCTTACAAAAATGTGCCTTGCCGGTATGAATGTTGCACGCCTGAACTTTTCCCACGGCACACACGAGCAGCACAAGGAAATGATTGAGCTTATAAAAAAAGTCAGGGAGAATCTTAATGTTCCCATTGCCATAATGCTTGATACCAAGGGACCTGAATACAGAATAAAGACATTTAAGGACGGTAAAATTCTTTTAAATGACGGCGACAGCTTTACCTTTACTACAGAGGATATTGTAGGCGACGAAAATAAGGTCAGCGTAAATTACAAGGGACTTATAGATGACCTTTGCAGGGGTGATAAAATACTGGTAAATAACGGTCTTGTAAGCTTTGAAGTTGAGGAGCTTTCTGAAAATGAGGCACACTGCCGTGTAATTACGGGTGGCGAGCTTTCAAACCAGAAGAGTATGAGCTTTCCGGGCAAGGTTTTAAAGCAGGCGTTTTTAAGCGAGCAGGATAAAAGCGATATCCTTTTCGGTATTGAAAATGACATTGACTATATTGCAGCATCGTTTGTATCTTCGAAGCAGGATATGCTTGATATGAAGAATTTCCTTGATGAAAATGGCGGCAGCGATATAGGCCTTGTTGCAAAAATAGAAAACCAGAGCGGTGTGGATAACATCTATGAAATTTGCGAAATCTGCGAGGGTGTTATGATTGCACGCGGAGATTTGGGTGTTGAAATTCCTTTTCAGGAGCTTCCCGCGGTGCAAAAGAAGCTTGTTACAGTTTGCCGTATGCTCGGAAAGCGCATTATAACTGCTACAGAAATGCTCGAGTCTATGATTTATAACGCCCGCCCCACACGCGCGGAAATTTCCGACGTTGCAAATGCCGTGTATGACGGAACGAGTGCCGTAATGCTTTCAGGAGAAACTGCGGCAGGAAAATATCCCGTGCAAACTGTCGAGATAATGTCAGCCATCTGTGAGGAAACGGAAAACCATATTCACTATGACAAGCGTTTCCACAAAACAGAATTCGAGATAAAGAGCAATATTGACGCTATATCCCACTCTGCGTGCAGTATGGCACTGGGTATTGAAGCCAAGGCGATTGCAGTTTGCTCCCTCTCAGGAAAAACGGCACGAATGGTATCCAGATTTCGCCCCGTTGTTGACATAGTAGGCCTTACCACAAGTAAGCGTGTATGGCGTAAGCTTGCCCTTTCGTGGGGTGTAATTCCCGTATTGTGCGAGGAGTATCCATCTGCCGAGGTAATGTTTTACAGTGCCGCACGCAAAACCACCAAAACACTTAATCTTAAAAGCGGAGATAATATAATAATCGTGGGCGGAACGACAAGCGGCAGGTCAGGCGAAACAAATACTATCCGTCTTGAGCGAGTTCGTGGAAAATAAATTTAATTTATTTAGTAGAATTATGTTGAAAAGAAATATATTTTAATATATACTATACGTATGTATTTTTACAAAGGAGTGTTTTAAATGAACTTTTTTGACGAGCTTAAAGGTTTTGACAGCGAGGTTTTTGAAGCCTGCAATAAAGAGCTTACCCGTCAGAGACATAATATTGAGCTTATTGCATCAGAGAATATTGTTTCAAAGGCAGTTCTCTTAGCTGCAGGAACAGTTCTTACAAACAAATATGCCGAGGGTTATAGCGGAAAGCGTTACTATGGCGGCTGCCAGTGCGTTGACGAGGTTGAAACCCTTGCTATTGAGCGTGCTAAAAAGCTTTTCGGTGCTGAGCATGCAAACGTACAGCCCCACAGCGGTGCAAATGCAAACCTTGCGGTATTTTTTGCATTCCTTCAGCCCGGTGATACAGTTATGGGTATGAATCTTGCACACGGCGGTCATCTTTCACACGGTTCACCCGTTAATATCAGCGGTAAGTATTTTAACATTGTTCCCTACGGTGTTGACGATGAAACAGGCACAATTGATTATGATAAGATGCGTGAAATCGCCCTTGAATGTAAGCCGAAGCTTATCGTTGCAGGTGCCAGCGCATATTCAAGAACAATTGACTTTGCTGCATTCCGTGCTGTTGCTGATGAGGTTGGCGCTATCCTTATGGTTGATATGGCGCACATCGCAGGTCTTGTTGCGGCAGGTCTTCACCCAAGTCCTGTTCCCTATGCTGATGTTGTTACAACAACAACGCACAAGACACGTCGTGGCGCCCGCGGCGGTCTTATCCTTTGCAAGGAGCAGTATGCAAAGCAGATTGACAAGGCAGTATTCCCCGGAACACAGGGTGGCCCCCTTATGCACATAATTGCGGCTAAAGCAGTTGCATTTGGTGAAGCACTTACAGATGAATTTAAAGAATATCAAAAGCAGATTATAAAGAATGCAAAGGTTTTGTGTGAAGCACTCAAGGAAGAAGGCTTCAACGTTGTTTCAGACGATACTGATAACCACCTTATGCTTATTGACCTTTGCCCCTTTGATATTACAGGTAAAGAAATGGAAAGACGTCTTGATGAGGTGCATATCACCGTTAACAAGAATGCTATCCCCAATGATAAGCAAAGCCCCTTTGTTACAAGCGGTATCCGTGTAGGTGCTCCCGCAGTAACCTCCAGAGGCTTTAAGGAAAATGAAATGAAGCTTATTGCAAAATGGATGAAGCTCGTTGCAACTGATTTTGAAGCTAACAAGGAAAAAATCACTGCAGAGGTTTGTGCTCTTTGCGAAAAGTTCCCCATTTACGAATAAGAAATGAAAAAGGGATTAATTCATATCTATACGGGCGACGGCAAGGGTAAAACAACTGCCGCAGTAGGGTTATGTTACCGCGCCGCTCTGCGTGGGTATAAGGTTGGGTTTACTTCATTTATGAAGGACTTTTCAAGTGGTGAATGTCTCTGTGAAAACGCATTTACAATCTTTAAATGCACCCCCTTTGAAGGCTTTTTACCGCAAATGTCCCCTTCCGAGGTTGAGGCTGCAAGAAAAGAGGCTAATGCCCATCTTAAAGAGATTTTTAACATTGCACTTACAGAGTGCTATGATTTAATCGCCCTTGATGAAGCGCTCGTTGCTGCAAAGTGCGGTATAGTTGACAAGGATCTTTTAATAGGTCTTTTGAAAAACAAACCCGACTTTCTCGAAGTAGTAATGACGGGGCGCGACTGTCCCGAGGAGCTATTTGAGTATGCCGATTATATAAGCGAGATCAAGGCAGTGCGTCATCCTTACGAAAAAGGAATTGGTGCAAGATACGGAATTGAATATTAAACTACAAGAAGTAACAAAACGGCATAAATTGCCGCTTTGTTACTTCTTTTTTTGAGGAATTGAAAAGCCTTCGCCCATTATATGCTCCGCCTCCGATGCTATTACGAAGGCTTTTGAGTCCTCCTCGTATATTATTTCTTTTATTTCGTGATATTCCCACACACGTACAACGCACATTAATACCTTGGACGGCTTTTTTGAATATGCACCCTGCGCATTCAAAAATGTCGCTCCACGGTTTTTTTCAAGTAAAATACGCTGTGCAATTTCCTCGGTCTTTTCCGAGATTACCAATATGTTTCTGCCCTTTTCTGACCCGTATACAATTTGGTTGACTATCCTCGTTTGACAAAAGAGCGATACAACGCCAAAAAGCGCAGCCTCTACATCTCTGAATACAACTGCCGACAGTGCTATAATAACTCCGTCTACAAACATCATTGCCTTACCAATCTGTATATGTGGATGTTTTTGCTCCACAAGGTATGATACAATATCTGTTCCTGCGGTAGATGACCCGCGCAAAAAGATTACGCCAAGACCGCTGCCCATACATACACCGCCGAAAATCGAGCCGAGCATACGGTCACCCGAATATTGCGGAAAGAAAGGCGTTACAATAGCGTCAAGTATAACTGTGCTGATTAAAAGAGTTCTCAGTGTCCGCAGCGTAAATCTCTTCCCCAAAAACTTAAATGCAACCAACACCAATGGAATATTTATAACAAGTATCAGAAGTCCCACAGGAAGTCCCGTCAGGTACTTAATCATAATTGCAATACCGCTCGCCCCGCCCGGTGCTATATTTACTTTTTCTGCAAAACAATATATACCCGTTGCAAGGGCAAACGAGCCTGCTATATCGTATAATACATCATAAATGATTTTTCTTCTGCCTTTACTCATATTAATTACCTTCTTTTTAATAATAGAAAGGACTAAAGCCTTTTATCAAGCTTTAGTCCTTTCTATTATTTTACTTTCATAAATTTTTATTCCGTTGTATAAAATTCATACCAATATTCGTTTGTAAGAATATCATAGCTTGCTCCTGAAAGCTGCCAAGCGAAAAGCTCTTCAAAAAGCTTACTGCTGACATATGTAACGCCATTTTCAAGAAGGACTGTGCCGGTAGTAAATTCATTTTCATCTGCGTACACGCTGCCACTTCCAACTGTAAGCTTTAAAGATTTAAACGACGGGAAATATTCACTGCTTGCAGTTATAACGCCGCTGTCAAAAGAAATCGTCACATTGTCCTCATATGCAGCTTCAAGCGTCGCGCGAAGCGGAACATAAATCTCGCCATCAATTATGGGGAGATTTGCACTATATCCCCCTGCCCACCAATTCGGAAAAACGGGCATTTCTTCAACATCTGCCGGAATTTCCGGCTGCACAAGCATCTGCGTCAGGGAGAACGAATTTTCCTCTGTAAGCTTTGGCAAGGTTACTGTAGTAGAATTAATTTTAGATATAGCCACTGATGACTTAACCGCAAATTTAAGCGCGCCGCTTGCTATATAATTCCACTTTATTCCCGTAAGGCTCTCGTATATACCCGATATATCAATGCATATATCTGCATCGGTGTTAACCGAAGAAATTTTTCCGTTTTTAAGAATATATGTATATGTTATTCCTTTATCGCCTAAAAGCTTTATATTTTCAAGCGGTAACTTCTCAAGACCCTCCAGAAAGTATCCTACCTCTTCACCATCTGCGCCCATTGATGAAAGAATACCCCTCATCTGACCGAAAATATACGGAATTACCTCTTTTATCATTCCGACAAGGGCCTCGTTATCAAGCTTGATAATGCATTTTCCTGCAGACTGCTTTATATCTGCATATTTTTGGAGAACTTGCGCACTGTAGGTGTTGATTGCAGTCATAAACTCCTTATTAAAAATCATAGACATTGTCTTCACAAAGTCCGCCTTAGCTTCCTCGTCGGCAAGTGTTTTTAGTGCATCAACTACCATATACTTGTTTGTATACGGGTAGGAATATATGATTTGCATTATCGGCTTCTCTGCATCTGACAAATCCATATTCATCCACATACCGTATTTGGAATTTACTGCGATATTAAGATTTTTATTAATGTCTATATCCTGCGCAGAATCTGCAGTAAGTGCCATTTTAGCTTTTTTCATATCGCTGCTCATATCAAGTTGCAAAAGCATTTTTGTATCCAGCGACAAAAGCGTTTTTAAAAGCGCTTTTATATCAATAAAATTTTCCACCTCTTTTGGGATTTGTATTTCCCCTAAAAGCGCATATACATCATCTGCACCCTCAAAGCTTATGCTTACAGTATAATCCCCCGTATAGTTTGTATACATCTGTGTAAGAAAATCTGTCTGCGCCCCAACACTCACACTGCACAAAAGCATAACCACGCAAATAATAATCGCAACTGTTCTTTTCATATATGTACTCCCTCCTTTTATTTAGGCATAAGGGAGTCGAACCCAATATGCCTTAAACTTGTTAAATTTTTATTCTTTTTATTTGTCGTCCTCGAAAGGCGTCAGCCTATCTTCGTCCTTCGCATAAAAATTATATTAAATTTTCCTGCGTTTAAGGTCGAAGAGTTTAAAAACAAGAAATTTTGTTATAAGACAAAGAAAATTCAAGAATAATACTGTCGTATATTTGCAGAATTTTCTGCAGTATTATACGAAATTTCTGTTTTTAAACCATATCGGGTTCGACTCCCTTATGCCTAAAAGGGTGTGACAAAATAATCTTGTCACACCCCTCATAATCAGTTTTCGTCCTTGTTTTTCTTTATAAGAGTATTTACCTTCTCAAAAGCAACGGGAATATAGTCCACAAGCTTATCCAGCGGGGTATTGTTTGAAGATACGGGGATAAGCTTAATCTGCTCGGGCGTTACCACCAAAAATCCGATAGGCGAAATTGAAACGCCCGCGCCGCTGCCGCCGCCAAAGGGCTGCGCCTCACCCTGCTTTGCAGGAATATCACTTCCACCCGCAGCAAAGCCAAAGCCCACCTTTGAAATCGGGATAATCATTGTTCCGTTAGTTGTTTCAACAGGGTCACCAATGATTGTATTTACATCAATCATTCCTTTAATGTTTTCCATCACAGTACCCATCAAGTTGTTAATAGGATGCTCTCCCATATTTACTCCTCCTTACCCTTTAGGGATTTTATTTTTATCAAAATTGTTATCGCAATAATTATAATATAAACAATACGGCTCCTAATTATGCATTTACCCTCTGCGGTAAATACGGCGCGCGAATATTCTGGATTTATTTTTACATCGTGCTTATCAATAAACATTATCCGTCCTATAGCTCCCAAAAGAGCGTATACCGCCGCCCATAATGCGCCGGTGCTTATCGCAGTTGTTGCCGCCTCACCCGTGCCGATACATATATTGACGGATATGTTTTCAAGCCTTACAAACTTTCTTATAAGCCTTACCGCGGTGCGGCATAACGATGCAAACTCCTTTATCCTCTCGCCAAGCTTTTTTGACGATTTTTCAAAGGTCTTTGCCTTTTCCTCCGGCGATTTTCGTACTTTGCCTTTTTCTTTTTTATCTGCGAAAGATATTTTATATATTGGTATTTTCCAAAGAAAAATCCTGCCCCCCATCCTTTTATCCTTAAAGGATAAGTCCGCTTTAACGGGGACACACAATATGATAGCAATAATAATCACTGCCAAAATTGCATAAATCAATTATTCACTCAACTCCACCGTATTGCTGTTTTCCTCGATTTGCTCATTTTCTTTAACAAATTCTTCTATTATATCACTTTTAACATTTTCTGCGGCTTCCTCTATTACCTCTTTTTCAGGCAGCGGCGGCAAATCCTCCAGTGACTTTAGTCCAAAGCACCGTAAAAATTCCATCGTCGTTCCATAGAGGATAGGTCTTCCCGGAGTTTCTGCACGGCCAAGCTCGTCAATAAATCCACGCTCTAAAAGCCTTGCCACAGAATATGTACAGTCAACACCACGGATAAAATCCATCGTTCCCTTTGTAACGGGCTGGTTGTACGCAATTATAGAAAGTGTTTCAAGCGCAGCTGAGGAAAGTCCTGCCTGCTTTTTTATCTGTGTAACACGCTGTATACATTCATAGTAATCGGGATTGGAACACATCTGTATGCTATTTTCTATTTCAATAAGGCGGATGCCGCGCCCTTCCTCCTCATACCTTTTTTTAAGGCTTTGGAAAGCGTTTTTTACCTCGTCCTCCCTGACTTCGAGAGCCTCGGCAAGCTTTTCAAGCTCAACTGCCTCCCCGAGGGAAAACAAAACCGCCTCAAGCGCACACTCAATATTCTTCCCAATTGTCAAATTCCACATCATTTTCACCCTTTTCGCAGTAGAGGGTGTCCCCCTCCTGCATTACAACTACAACATTTTCCTTTATAAGCTCTAAAAGTGCCAGAAAGGTCGCTACATACTCGCCCCTTACCCGAAGCCCGTCAAAGAGTGCCTCAAAGGAGGTACGCTCCCCTTTTTTAATCTTGCGGATAACACTTGTGGATGCCGCCCTTACCGAATAATTCGTCCTGCCGATAACGCGCTTGAAGGTTTTGGGGTCAATGGGTTTTCTCACCGCACTTCTGTCAATCACCGCAAAAAACGCATCAAAAAGCTTTTCAATAGGGATTTCACGATTTTCCGTCTTCACCTTTGGAAGGTCAAGCGGCTCTGCCCCCTTAAAGACTACGTGCTCCATAGCGTGGCTCAGCTTGTCCATCTCGGCGGCAGCCTCTTTATATCGCTTATACTCCTCAAGACGGTCGGCAAGCTCCGCGCGCGGATCTTCCTCCTCTTCCTCAGGTACGGGGAGCAGCATTTTTGATTTAATGTATAAAAGCTGTGACGCCATTACAAGAAATTCGCCGCCCACCTCCATATCAAGCTGCTGCATAAGCGCAATATATTCAAAATACTGGTCTGTAATCATTGATATGGGAATATCGCATATACTGACCTTGTTCTTGCTTATAAGGTGTAAAAGCAAATCCAAAGGACCTTCAAACACCTCTGTTTTAAAAGAAAGCTCACTCATACCTTTTCCCCTTACAAAAGAATTGAAATAAGTCCGTTAAGCATTTTTAGCCAAAGGCTGAAAATCGGATTTATAAAAAGGGAGAGAAAGCTTCCCAAAAATCCTGTCAGAGAAAGAAGTATAAGTACGGGGAAGCCGAACCTTTCATACTGCAAAAGTCTGCCGTAGTTTTCGTAGGAAAGAAATGCCCCCAAAATCTTACTTCCGTCAAGCGGAGGAAATGGTATCAGGTTAAACACCGCAAAGCTTATATTAACTACTGCAAGCTGCATAAACACCGTATAAATAAACTGTGTCACAAAATTTGGGAAATTAAGATAAACATATACGTAATAAACCGCAAAAACAAGCGTTGACAAAAATGCCAGTATTATGTTTGAAAGCGGCCCTGCCAATGCAACAATCGCACTGTCACGCTTACGGTCCTTAAAATACATCGGATTTATCGGCACGGGCTTTGCCCATCCAAATCTGAAAAACACCATACAAAGCGCACCTATAGGGTCAAGATGCGACAGCGGATTAAGAGAAAGCCTGCCTGCATATTTTGCCGTAGGGTCGCCCAGTTTATATGCTATAAGGCCGTGTGCATATTCGTGCACCGTTATAGCCGTAAAAAGCACGATAAAGCGTGCCAGAAGCTCTGAAAGCGAATTAGCCAGATAACCCAATTCTACACCACCAAACTATAAAATTCTTCCTTATACATAATACCACAAAACCCCTTTGATTGTCAATAAAACGTGTCTGCCTTCATATATTTTTTACAAATTTTTCTTTTTTATCACAAAAGGATGACGGCATATACCGTCACCCTTTTTCACTTAGCATCTTTGCAGCTGCAGCTTTTCGCACCGCACTCCTTACTGTGCGGACAGCCAATGCATTTAACGCCGTTTTTTTTCGCTTTATAAATATAACGCACGGCAAGAGTAACTATAAGTAAAACTACCGCCGCAATAATAATATCTGTCATACTACAAGCTCCTTCTTCTTTTCAGGGGTTGACTCTTTAACCTTTTTATCTGCATTAATGCACAGATATATAACAATTGCCGCCATAACAATAAGTGCGATAAGTCCACTGAAAAATCCGGGCGCAAGAGTGCCGAGAGTAATAAGAGAGCCTATCTGGTAAACAAGATAACCTACCGTAAAGCCAACACCAAGCTGCAGTGCGATACCTCCCCAAAGCCATTTGGCACTCTTCATTTCAGCATTCATCGCACCTATTGCCGCAAAGCATGGCGGTGTAAAAAGGTTAAACATCATATACGCCAAAGCTGCAGCCTGGGTAAGGTTCATAGCCTCTGCAACCTGTACTCCCTCCCCGACAAGCTCAAGGTCGCCGTTAATCACTGCAGAAAGTCCAAACAGTGTTGCAATAGTACCCACAACATTTTCCTTTGCAATAAAGCCGGTAATTGCGCACGCTACAAGCTTCCACGAAGCAAAGCCCACAACGGGAAGAATAATCCAGTCTATAGGTGTACATATTGCAGCAAGAATTGAATTGCTGCCATCTTCCGCTGCAAGGAGCAGTCTCGGTGTGAAGGAACACATAAGCGTTACCACCACATTACATACAAGTATAATCGTACCTGCCTTAACTATGTACGCCCACCCGCGTGAGCACATAGACTTGACCGCTCTGCGGATTGAGGGGAATTTATATTCAGGAAGCTCAATAATAAAGAAGGATTTTCTGTGTTTATATCCCGTGATTTTATTAATCAAAAGTGCGCAAAGAAGGATAATTACAATTCCTGTAAAATACATCGCAGTGCCTACCCACGCGTGGGCAGGGAAAAATGCACCTACAAAGAGTGAAATTACAGGGAGCTTTGCACCGCAGGGCATAAAGGGCGCTATCATTGCCGTTGCACGTCTTTCACGCTCACTGCGGATTGTACGGCATGCCATAACACCGGGGATTGCACAGCCCGTACCGATTACAAAGGGGATTACAGATTTTCCTGAAAGACCAACCTTTTTGAAAATGGGGTCAAGGACAACTGTCGCACGCGCCATATAACCGCAATCCTCTAAAAGAGCAATCATAAAGTACATCACCATTACAAGGGGGAGGAAGCTTACAACTGCGCCAACACCGTCAACAATGGCACTTGAAACAAGTGATTTCAGAAACTCACTGCTTGCGCCTTCCATCCATTTGTCGGCAATACTGCCAAATGCCTCTATCCATCCTACAAGTATATCGGAAATAAAAGGTCCAATCCACGCCTGAGAAATGTAAAATACAAGCCACATAATTACTGCAAAAAGCGGAATACCAAGCCACCTGTTTGTGATAATGGCATCAACCTTATCCTGAGTGTTTATCTCGTTTGTGCGCACTTTTCTTTTTTCAACGCTCTTTACTATGCCGTTTACAAATTCAAATCGCTTTCTGTCGGCTTTCTCTGCAGATTTCCTGTCGGTAGGATTGGTTTGTGTCTGCACATAGGGTGCTATCTGCTTTTTACCCTTCAGGGCTACTGCCGCCCCAATAACCTCACAAAGTCCGTCTGAAGAAGTCGAAATCGTCTCTATAACGGGGCAGCCAAGCTTCTCGGAAAGCAGCTTTTCATTAATTTGCGTTTTCTTTTTCTCGTTAATATCTGCCTTATTAAGTGCAACAACAACGGGAATTTCAAGTTCAAGAAGCTGTGTTGTGAAAAAGAGGCTGCGGCTGAGATTTGTTGCATCTACAATATTTATTATAACATCAGGATTTTCGTTTTTAATATAGGCGCTTGTAACACTCTCCTCCGAGGTAAAGGGTGACATAGAATATGCACCCGGGAGGTCAACCGCCAAAAGCTCCTCCCCGTCATAAAAATTCTTTTTTATGATGTGCTCTTTTTTCTCCACTGTCACACCTGCCCAGTTGCCGACCTTTTCATTCGCGCCGGTAAGGGCATTATACATTGTAGTCTTACCGCTATTGGGGTTTCCTGCCAATGCAATCCTCATAAAAGTTCCTCCTTGCACTCTATACCTTCCACTCGGTTAGTTTAAGCTAACCAGCATTCGAAAACAAACAGCAGACATTCTCTGCTGAAAAATTTTACATAACTATAATCGCCTGCGCAAGCTGATTATCTACACTATATCGTCCATCCTTAATGGAAACAATTGAGCCGCCCTTTAAGTGCGAGATTACCGTAATCGGCTCTCCACTATAGCATCCCAGAGAAAACAAAAAGGCGTTAAGCTCCTCATCATCCGTCTTTATATCTACGATAATATACTCTTTTCCTTCTTTTGCCTCTGCCAAGCTCATTTTGTGTCCCTCCCATCGCAGACATTGGTTAGTCTTAACTAACCATATGTATTTTACCAATGCACTATGCGTTTGTCAAGCACTTTTTTGAAAATTTTTACTAATTTTCTCATTTTGGGAACAGTCCCCCAATACCAGAATTTACATAAAAGGATTGCGCCCTTTGCGTCGAATATATATAGCGAAGGAGTGTGATACATTTGAAACACAAAAAAATAATATCGGCAGCCATGCTACTTAGTTTACTTTCAAGTAGTGCGTTCGCTTCTGTCAGCTACACAGTACAGAAAGGGGATTCCTACTGGCTTATTTCCAGAAAATTTAACACCGACTTAAACTCGGTGCTCAGTGCAAATAACGCCAATTCGAATTCCTCCCTTAACGCAGGACAGATAATAACCGTTCCGTCAAACACATACACTGTCCAGAAAGGAGATACATATTACCTTATCGCAAAAAAATGCGGTGTTACGCTTTCTGCGCTTCTTAGTGCAAATGGCGCATCACAGAGCAGCGTGCTCTATGTCGGTGACAAGGTTAAAATCCCAGATGCTGCTTCCTATAACGCCCACACAGTTAAAAAGGGTGAAACTTACTGGACTATTTCACAAAAATACGGAGTAACCCTCAGCAGCCTGCTTTCGTATAACAACGCAACAAATAACACCACCCTTAATATAGGCGACGTTGTAAAAATTCCGAAAAGCGCATCTTCCGGCGGTTCATCCGGCGGCACATCCTCAGCACCCTACGTTACATATAAAACCTATAGCGTGCAAAGCGGTGATACACTATGGAACGTTGCAATAAAGCACGGCATCCCCTATTCAGAACTGCTCGAGGTAAATTCGCTTACTGAATCAAGCTACATATATGCGGGGATGAAGCTTACAATTCCTGTGCATCATATCCCCGTAAAATATGCGCCGAGCGGATATGGAGAGCTTCTTGACTGGTTTAGCGAGGCACAGTACGTAATCCCCATAGGCACTGATTTTAAGGTTGTAGACCTTGCAACAGGAAAAAGCTTTAACGCACGCAGAACTGTCGGCTCAGGTCACGCGGATTGTGAGCCGCTTAGTGCAAACGACACCCAGATTATGAAAAGCATCTGGGGCGGAAGCCTAAACTGGAACAAGCGCAGCGTCCTCGTTGTATGTAACGGCAGAACTATTGCCGCCAGTGCCGCAGGAATGCTCCACGCAGGAAACGAAGGTGCCGAAGGCGGAGTATGGACAAGCTGGCGCAGTGATGATTACGGCGCTGGCATAAACTATGACTATGTAAAAGGGAACAATGCCCACGGGCATTTTGACCTTCATTTTTATAAATCTATCGGTCATAGCAGCGGAACAGAAAGTGCAGCGCATCAGGCTAATGTATTAAAAAGCGCAGGTAAGTAAATACCGGGGATGTTAAAAATGTCCAGTGAAACATTTTTAACATCCCCCATAAAAGAAGTGGTGTAAAAAAGTTACTTTTTACACCACTTCTTTGCTACTTCATAAATGCTGCCAAAATATTTGTTATCAGATTATTTTCGTAAAATGTAATTGCGAATAAAGAGTCCTCTATCATTTTCACGGCGGAGGGGAAATTCGCACCCATTGCCGCTATAACGCCTATAGCTATATAACAAAAAACTGCGCCGCTTATTATCCCTATAGCCATTCCTATTAAAGAGTTTGCCTGTTTTATAAGAGGAAGGCGCGCAGCCATATTAACTGCCCCCGCAATAACAGAAACAATAATTTTTGAAAGGATAATTACGAGAAGAAAGCTAATCGCATTTACAGAGAGCATCGTCAGTGCGCCAACTCCGCTTTGCGTATTAATGATAAGGGAGGCTGTGCCCGATGTGTTTTCTGCCAGAAAGCTCTCCACACCGCGGCGCACTGCTTCTCCTACCGGTGAAGCGTATATCATCCCCGATACACCTTTATAAAGCAGCACACTGATAACAAGCGAAAGAACTGTTGATATTATTCCCACCAGGGAGCGTGCAAAGCCGCGTTTTGCCCCGCGCAATGCAAAAAATGCCATCACTGCAACCAAAATAATATCTGCCATAAAATTCTCCCCTAAGTTATTTTATAATATTTACCTCTGAGTTTCCTATTACAAATAAATGCTCGTTATCACTGTACAATGCAATTTTTTTAACACCCGTTTCAGATTTTACGGTTTTTTTGTCCTCCAAAGCACTGTCTGTCACATAAATATTTCTTCCGAAGGCAAATGCCAGCGCATTTTCGCTTACTGCAATATCGTCTAAAAGGCCGTCAAAGCTTCGCTTTCCCGTAACCTTTCCAAGTCGGTTTAAAACGGTAACATTTGTGGAATTACCCTTTATTCCGCTGCCCATCTGCGAAAATGCAAGCACCATCATATCAGGATTTGACACATCAGCCTTAAGAAGGGTGTCTGCGTCAAAATCATAGAGCCACTTTGCCGTGCCATCTGCATTAAAATATGCCAGGGCGTCACTTCCCAGTGCAGTGTATGTTCCGTTTCTGTTAAAGTCCACCGTATAGAAAAGCTGCGAATCAAACGATTTCTTTTCAATAATTTTTGCATCGGTTATATCAATCAGTATAACCTCGCCCAGAAGCTTCTCCTCGCCCGAGGTTGCAACTGATATAGCAATCGCCTTATTATCGTAATTTATATCTCCGTCAAGAAATTCACTCTTACTGATGTCCCATTTGAACACTTTCTCACCGCTACGGTTATATACACTGCATTCGCAGTTATATCCCTCTTTTTCCGTGGCCACAAACGAGTAGCCGTTTCCGCTTACTTTAGCGCAGATAATTCTGTTTTCCGTAGTAACTGTATAATATTCTCTGTCGCGCTTATACACTGTAAATTCAAGAGCATTTTTGTTATAGCACAGTGCATATTCCTCCTCCGTATGGAGCACAGGGTCTGAAAGCGCAATGGGAAGCTTGCTGCCGTTTGCCTTTTCGTCAAGGAGATTATACGAGCTTGTCGTTATGTAGCAAACCTTGTCCTCCAGGGGGCGCACATCACTGTTTGTATACCCCTGCGACGAGCTTTCGCCCTGATTTTGCGAAATAATCGTGCTTTCCTCTCTACCGAATTTAAAGAAATCCCTGTCACGGTTTTGGTAAAATATAATTACAAACATTGCCAGCATCACAATTATTGCGGCAATATTTTTAAGGAGCGAAAATATCTTTTGTTTATTCATAATTTACCTCCACGAGCGCCAATCCCTGCGGTGGCGCAGTTATTCCTAAGAGCCGTCTGTCCTTTTTTTCTATCAGCTGCGCTATATCATTTTCAGAAAGCTTGCCGCATCCCACATAAACAAGCGTCCCGACTATTATCCTGACCATATTATATAAAAATCCGTCTGCCGCAGCGCGCACCGTTATGATGTCGCCGTCACTCGTGACAGTAAGCTCCGTAAGATTTCTGACGGTTGATTTAACAGTGCTTCCTGCGGCGCAAAAGGATGCAAAATCGTGCTTTCCGCGGATTATCTGCGCCACACGCTGCATTTTTTGAGTGTCAAGCTTTATTGGATAATGCCACGCAAAATTACGCATCAGTGGGTCCTGAAACGGGGCATTTACTATTTTATATTCGTATGCCTTGGTAACTGTTTCAAACCTTGCATTAAAACCATCGTGCATTACTTCGCATTTATACGCCCTTATATCACAGGGAAGCTTTGTATTCAGCACAAAGGGAATTTTATCTGCAGGAATGGTAGTGTGCATTGTAAAGCTGCACACGTAAACCCTTGCGTGTACGCCTGCATCGGTACGTGAACATCCCGTAACAACCACACTTTCTCCTGCTATTTCCGAAAGGACATCCTCCAGAACTTCCTGAACGGTAATCCCGTTTTTCTGCCGCTGCCATCCGTGATAGTTCGTTCCGTCATATGCCATTGTAAGTTTATATGTCATTTACCCCACAACCTTTATAGCAATCATACTGATGCACATAAAAATCAGATATATAAGAGCGTACAAATCGTATTTTCCAAAGCAAAAACGTCTGTAGCTTGTTCGTGTACCCTCGCAGTTATAGCACCTGCACTCCATCGCCACGGCAAGCTCGTCTGCGCGGCGGAAGGCGCTTACAAAAAGCGGTACTAATATGGGCACCATTGCACGAATACGCTTAAGCGGATTTCCGTGTTCAAAATCTGCCCCGCGCGAGGTCTGTGCCTTAATAATTTTATCCGTTTCGTCAAGAAGGGTCGGAATAAATCTCAGTGCAATGCTTATCATCATCACAAACACAGAAACGGGCACTCCGATTTTTTTAAGTGGTGAAAGAAGTACCTCAAGCCCCCCTGTGAGAACGGTCGGTGTTGTTGTAAGAGTCAGTATCGAGCTTCCTATTATGAGAAGCACTATTCTGACCGCCATTTTTGTTGCGAGGAAAACACCCTCTTTGGTAATTGTGAATATTCCTTTTGAAAACAAAACCTCATCGCCCGGTGTCATAAACAGGTTTAAAAGTGCCGTAAACACAACCAGTATCATAATCGGCTTTAGTCCGCGCAACATAAATTTAAGAGGAATATTTGACACCTTTATAATTACTGCGGTAAAAATTATTACCGCCGCGTAAGAGACTATGCCGTCTATCATAAATAGTGCCATCATATAAAAAAGTGTCCATAATATTTTTGTACGGGGATCCATTTTGTGAATGGCAGAGTCGCAGTCATAATACTGACCGATTGTTATATCCCTTATCATTTTGCCACCCCCAAAGCAGTACATATTGCGCGGCAGGCATCCTCTACTGTGAATATATTTTCAGGAATCTTCATTCCGCCCTCGTTAAGCAGCTTTATTATCCTCGTTACCTCCGGCACCCCAAGACCGCATTTTTCAAGAAGTTTCCCATCGGTAAAAATTTCCGCGGGGGCAGTATCCTTGTAAATTGTACCTTTATTAAGCAGGATTATTCTGTCAACATTCTGTGCCAAATCCTCCATACTGTGTGATATAAGTATTATGGTGGTATTTCCTGCTTTTTTTATCTGCCTTAATTCACCCAGGAGCTTTTCCCTGCCTTCGGGGTCAAGTCCTGCCGCAGGCTCATCAAGGATAAGCACATTAGGCTCTGTTGCAAGCACACCTGCAATTGCAACTCTCCTTTTCTGTCCGCCCGAAAGTTCAAACGGCGATTTTTCAAAAAGCTCCTCTTTAAGGTGGACAAGTGCCGCACTCTTTCTTACGCAACAGTCAACCTCCTGCGGGGAAAGTCCTTTGTTTTTAGGGCCGAAAGCAATGTCGCGGTATACAGTTTCTTCAAAAAGCTGATGCTCGGGATATTGAAAAACTATCCCCACGTGCTCTCTCAGGGCGCGCGCTGCCGCCTTATAGTCAGAAATTTCTGTCCCCAAAACGCTGACAGTTCCCTCTGTCGGGTTTATAAGTCCTGCCAGTATCTGGGCAAGCGTTGTCTTTCCGCTTCCTGTATGACCCGCAATGCCGATAAATTCACCTTTATTTATCTTTAAACTCACATTACTGAGCGCTACTGCATTTTCACTGCTGTTAGCACTGTATGAATATGAAATATTTTTAAGCTCTATCATACCTTATTTATCCTTAGTCTTTAGTATTTCGTGCGCACATTCCTCGGGGGTGAGGACTATGACGCTTAAATCTATTCCTGCCTCTTTCAGGCGGTGCGCAAGTGCGCACGATTGCGGCACGTCAAGACCTAAGGCGCGCAGTGTGTCCTCTTTTTCAAAAACCTCTTTCGGTGCTCCGTCAAGCACTGCCCTGCCATGGTCAAAGACAATTACTCTGTCAGCCTTTGCCGCCTCGTCCATATAATGCGTAATAAGAATTATCGTAATATTCTTTTCGCGGTTTAAAGACATAATCGTGTCAAGAACCTCCTGCCTGCCCTTTGGGTCAAGCATTGCAGTAGGCTCGTCAAGGACAATGCACTGAGGCTGCATTGCGAGAATTCCTGCAATTGCAACCCTCTGCTTTTGTCCACCTGATAACAGGTGTGGAGCGCGCTTTCTGTGCTCGTACATATTTACGGCTATCAGCGCATCTTTCACACGTGTATGCATCTCTTCCCACTCTATGCCGATATTTTCAAGACCGAATGCAACATCCTCCTCGACAATGGTTGCTACAATCTGGTTATCAGGGTTTTGGAAAACCATACCTGCGGATTTGCGCAGCTCGTAGAGCTTTTCCTCGTCCTTTGTGTCAATACCGCATACACTGATACTTCCGCCCGCGGGAAGCAGTATCGCATTTATGTGCTTTGCAAAGGTGCTTTTTCCGCTGCCGTTATGCCCTATTATTGCAGTAAAGCTGCCCTTTTCAATATTAAGATTAAGTCCGTCCAGAACTATCCTTTCTTTGCCGTCGCTTTTATAAGAAAAGGAAAGTCCGGTTGCTTCAATTATGCTCATACAATCATCCCAACACTATTTTTCCCATCTTCCGGTAGCGCCGCACGGCAGCACCATTGATGAGGCTGTAATTTTAAGTCCTATTTCACTTGACTCCACCTTTCCTTCGGGCAGACACATCTGCAGAAGGTTTGTAAGTACTGTCGGGGCAAGCCCCGTGGTGTAGGAATTTATTATAAAGAAAAGCGGATTGTCACTAAGAAGCATACTGCATCTTCTTACAAAGGCGCAGATTGACTCCTCAATCTTCCACACTTCGCCGCCGGGGCCGCGTCCGTAAGAGGGCGGATCCATTATAATAGCATCATAACGGTTGCCACGCCTTATCTCACGCTCGACAAATTTCATACAATCATCTACAAGATATCTTATCGGTGCATCTGAAAGAGAGCTTGAACGCGCGTTTTCCTTTGCCCACTGCACCATACCCTTTGACGCATCAACATGGGTTACTGCGGCGCCTGCCTTTGCGCAGGCAACCGTCGCACCGCCCGTATATGCAAAGAGGTTTAGCACCTTGGCGTTGCCCCTTTTACTTATTTTATCCATCATATAATCCCAGTTAACTGCCTGCTCGGGAAAAAGTCCCGTATGCTTGAAGCCCATAGGTTTTATATTAAAGGTCAGATTTTTATAGTTTATAGTCCACTGCTCGGGAATAGTTTTTTTATATTCCCATTTTCCGCCGCCGCTTGAAGAACGGTGATAATGCGCATCTGCCTTTTTCCACATATGGGCATTTGCCTTTTCATCCCATATGACCTGGGGGTCAGGTCTGCACAAAATTATATCGCCCCACCTCTCAAGCTTTTCGCCGTTTGCGGTGTCTATACATTCATAATCCTTCCATTCATCTGCAATCCACATAAATCTCAGTCCTCGTAATCAGTAAAATCGTATTTGTCGGAAAATACCAGACCTGCAAGCTCTGGCCCGATATGTGAGCCAACAACAGAGCCGACCTTAAAATCAATAAACCTTACACCTTCAAAAGCATCCGCAATCTCCTTCTTCAGCTCCTCCGATTGGGAATTATCGGCAGTATATACCGATATTACGGTCTTTCCCGAAAGGTCATATCCGTCATCCTGCACATTCTGGGTAAGTTTTTTTAACAAACGCTTACTTCCGCGAAGCTTATCCTTCTGCACAACAAGTCCGTCCTTAACGGTAAGCACCGGCTTTATATCAAGCATATTTGCAATCACAAGCGTTGCGGTGTTAATTCTGCCGCCTTTTTTAAGATGCTCCAGATCGCCTACAAGGAAATATGAATGCATTGTAGTAAATACATCCTCAAGATATGCTACTATCTCTTCCTTACTCTTTTTGTCCTCGAGCATATGTGCCGCGTGAATAACAGCCGGGCCGTAAAGGCAGGAAAATCCCTGCGAGTCAACAATAATTATTTCACCGCCGCGCTCCTCCATAACCTCACGCGCGGATAAAACTGCATTCTGATACATTCCGCTGCCCTTGGAGGAAATGGTAACAACTATCAGCGTATCGTAGCCGTTATCGTATTCCTCATTAAAAGCATCCGCATAATCAATGGGGGTAGCCTGCGCAGTTTTGGGAATAGCGCTGCTTTCTTTTAGCTTTTCATAATATTCATCAATTGACATATCCAGTCCCTGACGGTAATATGTCTCCCCGTCAAAGGAAAACGAAATGGGAAGCATTCTTATACCAAGCTCTTTTGCCCTTTCCCACGAAATATCACTGCCGCTGTCTGTAATAATTTTAATTTTACTCATCATCAAACTCCTCTCCGTTATCAACTACTTGTATACTTTCTTCCTTCAAATTACTGTTATCTATTGTGACATTCATTGCCGACATGCGCTGCTGTGCTTTAAAAAGCGATGCATAAATTCCGTTTTTCTTTAAAAGCTCTGCGTGGGAGCCGCTTTCCGCTATTCTTCCCTCTTCAAGAACGAAAAGTCTGTCTGCATTTTTCAGTGTTGAAAGTCTGTGCGCTATTGCAAAAACTGTTTTTCCCTCTGTCGCCCTTGAAAGAGCCTCCTGAATTTTAGCCTCGGTCTGTGTATCAACAGATGCAGTCGCCTCGTCAAGAATAAGTATTGCAGGACTTATAATAACTGCACGTGCTATTGCTATGCGCTGCTTTTCACCGCCTGAAAGCTTATGCCCCTTTTCCCCGACAAATGTATTATATCCGTCAGGGAGATTCATTATGAAATCATGTGCATTTGCCTTTTTCGCCGCAAGAATACATTCCTCCATAGTTGCGTCAGGCTTTGCATACCTGATATTGTCAAGAATACTTCCGCCAAAGAGATAATTTTCCTGCAAAACTACGCCGAGGATGTCTTTATAATTACGCTCGTCATACTTATCAAGTGATTTTCCGTCAAGCATAATTTCTCCGTCATCAGGTGTGTAAAGGCGCATAATAAGGTTTATCATTGTGCTTTTTCCTGCGCCGCTGTGTCCTACAAGACCTATCATTTCGCCCGATTTCACAGACTCGCTTATATTTTTAATAACCTTGCGGTAGCTTTTATAGCCGAAGGAAACATTCCGAAAATCAAAGTCGCCTGAAATATCAGCGTTTATTTTTTCGCCTGAGGTTTCCTCCCCGGTTTCGTCAAGTACCTCAAAAACTCTTTGGGAGCTTACAATTGCCATTGTAAAATGTCTTGGAAGCATACTGAACCATTCAAGCTTACTGTAAAGATAGCTTCCGTATGAGGAAAACTGTACAAGCTCTCCCACACTCATATTTCCGCCGATAACTCTGCTTCCTCCGTATAAAAGCACGAAATAGCCGCCAAAGCTCATTATAAATTTTATTATCGGGAAAATTGTATATACGAATTTTTCATTTTTGCACGTAAGGTCACGTACAGATGCGGCAGTTTTACCAAAACGCTCTATCTCATCATCTTCTCTGCCGAAAACCTTTACAACCTTAATTGCGTTTATTACCTCTGTAAGTCTGCTCGTAAGAGCATCAAGCTTTCCCCACTGCTTTCTGTATCGACGCTGAATACTACGGCGTATTTTTCCAATCATCCACAGTGCAGGCGGCATCGGTAAAAATATCAGAAGCGCCATAACAGTATCAAGATAAAAGGTTACTGCCCCTATTGCAATAAACAGGAACACTTCATTAACTGCCATTATTGCAATATCCTGAATAAAGGCCTGTATTCTTTGCGTATCGTTATTTATACGCTGCATCAAATCGCCTGTTTTTTTCTTTTCAATATAGCTAAGGGGCATCTTCTGCAGCTTTTCATAGATGTGGTTTCTTAAATCCATTACCAAAAGATTACTTGCCCTTGACGACACAACATCCCTCAGTGCCGATACAATTGCCGTAATCACGCTGAAAAGGAGCATAAGACCAACAATTATATACAGCGTTTTAAATGACGGATTTTTTGCACTGAGCACATCATTTACAAGCCATCTTGAAAGCATCGGCGTTGCCACTGCGCCAATACCTGATATCCAAAAGAACACAAGCAGCAGTGCATAAAGTCCACGGCACGGCTTTGAAAGTGCCCACAGCCTTTTTGCTATTCCTTTTTTATCCGCACAGTGCGCACAAACGTGTGTTCCGGGGATATATGGGGCATTGCATTTGGGACAAAGAGTATTGTCATCACCATCTTCATAGCTGTTATTAACCTCAGCCCCTTCTATCAGGTCATTTATAATATCGGCTGCCCTTGTAAAATTTTCTATATATTTCATAGAAAATCTTAGAAGCAGGTATCTGCCCGTCTTTGTAAAAAGCTCTATCATACCGCCGCCGACATACTCTGCGCAGACTGCCTTTAAAACGGCTGAAAGCTTTTCCACCCTTACCACATTGCCGTTTTCTATAACGCACATTGCACTGCGGGTTAAAAGAAAGATACCATCCTTAAATTCTCCGTTTTCTCCTATATCAAAGGAAGCTGAAAGCACTATTTCCTCACCGCCAAAAACACGGTCTGTAACAGTGCTGTATTCAGTTACATCCACGCCCTTTGGCATAAGTGTTTCATTCCTTTCTCTTAAAATAGCCTTCCCCTCGTGGGGAAGGTGTCAGCGTATGCTGACGGATGAGGTGTTTTCGATACACCGTAAATCTAAATACTATACCCAGATTTCTATAATCTGCATCGTTTTATCGTCAAGCTTTGATATGTCAGGGATGCGGTAACGGTTTCCGTATACATCTGTCAGCAAGATCTGACCGCCGCCTAAAGCAGTTATATTACTGCTCATATCGGTGAGGGTAAATTCCCTCTCCCCCTTATTTGTTGCAACCTTCCATAAAATGTGCCCGACCTGCTCCTTTATTTCGTTAACATTTATAATGTCGGGGACAAAATACCGCCTTTCAAGCTCTGCACGCACAAGGCGCACTGCATCTTCGGGAAAATCCTTTAAATCTCTTATTATGCCTGTTTCCGTTTCTTTATCAAAGCGGTCATAATTCTGCACTCTTACACAAAGGTATTCCTCGGCGTATTGCAGAGGGAACATTCTTAAAACAGCTATCCTGCCAATATCCTCACCCTTGTATTTTGCCATCAGAAGTCCGCCGTCTGAATTATAAAATGAAATTTCATTGGGCGTTATATAGTTAAGCTTATTTTCCATCCGCAACACCCCCTTCAAAATTTAGTGCATTAAGTTGCATATGAGCCATATTTGCATATATGCCGTTTTCTTTATTAAAAAGCTCCTCATGCGTTCCTTCTTCAACTATTCTGCCGTTTTCTACCACAACAAGTCTGTCTGCATTTTTCAGCGTTGAAAATCTGTGTGCAATGGCAATTGTCGTTCTGCCTTTTACAAGAGACTGCATCGCCTGCTGAATTTTCTGCTCCGTCTCGGTATCAAGCGATGACGTCGCTTCGTCAAATATCAGAATTGCTGGATTCATAAGTATTGCACGTGCAATGCTTATTCGCTGTTTTTCTCCGCCTGAAAGGTCTGCAGCGCCCTTCCCCAGACGTGTGTCATATCCGTCGGGAAGATTTACTATAAATTCGTGTGCGTGCGCCGCCTTTGCAGCATCTATAATTTCCTCAATGCTTGCATCGGGTTTTCCGTATGCAATGTTCTGTGCAATACTGCCTGAAAACAAATATGTATCCTGCAATACCATTCCTATATTTGAATGAAGACTTTCATTTGCAATATTTTTTACATTTATTCCGTCAATCAAAACCTCGCCGTCAAACACATCATAAAGTCGTGTAATGATATTGGTAATCGTGCTTTTTCCTGCACCGCTGTGCCCTACAAGTCCTATCATTTCACCTTTATTTACTTTAAATGACACATTCTTTAAAACACTCTTATTAGGCTCATACGAAAAGCTTACATTTTTAAGCTCAACCTCACCCTTCATTCTTTGGGTGTGTAGTGCATCAGGGCTTTCGGGAACATCGGTTTCTCTGTCAACGACTTCAAAAATTCTCTGCGCGCTGTTCATACAGCTTGTCCACCAGTCAAATATTTTTACCATAAAGTTTACAGGTCCGTATAAAAGCGTAAGGTACCCCGTAAAGCTCATAAGCTCACCAAATGTAAGCTCGCCCCGAACTACCTGCGCACCGCCAAGTCCCCACACAACAAGACCGCCAAGTGTCATTATCCAGCTTAAAAGCGGGAACACCTTTGCCGAGGCAACACCTTCACGAAGTCTGTTTTCATAAAGCTCCCTGCTCGCCCCGAAAAAGCGTTTTACCTCACGCTCTTCCCTGCCGAATGCCTTTACCACACGAATTCCCATAAAGGTATCGTTTATAACGGTATTCATTGCAGAGGAACGCCTCCACGTGTGCCATTTGAGTTTTTTGAATTTGCGTGCAGATTTCTTTATTATCAGTGCTATAATCGGTACGGGAATAAGCACCGAAATGGAAAGGAGCGGATTTACTATAAAAAGATAAAGTCCCACACAGCATATTGTAAGTCCGTTTATTATAAAATTGGGAAGTCCGTCATTTAAGAAATACTGAATATCAAGTGCATCGCTGTTAACTCTGTTAAGCAGGTTTCCCGTACGCTTTGATGTAAAGAAGCTCATCCCAAGCTTTTGCATAGCGGAAAAAACCTCCATCTTTATATCATAGATAATTTTCCCCGACATATCTGCGCCAATTCTTCCCTGCAAAATACCCATCAGAACGGAAAACGCCGAAATAGCAACCAGTATTCCCACTAAGGGTAAAATCTGTCCGTAATACTTTCCGCCCTTTGTCAGCACCTCGTCATAAAGGAGTGTTCCCGTAATGTAGGGGCGCACCATATTTACAGCCGTCATTATGATAATTATTGCAATCATACTGATAAGCTGTGGCATATACCTCGGCACGTATGACATTACACGGAAAAAGAGCTTTTTTCTGCCCTTGTTTATGTAGGAGAAATCTGCCCGGATTTGTGTATTTATTTCTTCTTCGTTTGCCTTATCGCCCGAAAGGAGTTTTTTTACAATAGCTATAAATCCTTCCGTCTTTGCCGAAAGGGTGAGGGTGAAATACCCTGTGGGAATTTCTTCACCATTACATTTAATTATAATCGTACCTGACGAAACATAATTTTCCGCATAAATATCTTCAATATCTTTATAATCTTTGCGAAAAAACCGTCCCTCACTGTCAAGAACACAAATTGCATCAGAAAGGGCACAAATCGTGCTTTTGGCATACATTTGTGTATCCGTTAAATCACACTCAATAGCGGCAACAATAGATTCTTCCCGAACGCCAAAAGTACCAAGCGCATCAATCACCGATGCATCATCTATTGAAAAATCCTTATGACTCATTTTGTGCCGCCCTCCCTCATTATAGCATACCACTTTAATTATATACTTTTTTCACTGTAAATGCAATATATTTCAGGTAAAAAAGCATCTTTAACCCGTCAAAAGGATATATATGCTAAAAAATGACACACATTGGGGACAGTCCCCAATGTGTGTCAAAATAAAGGAGGAGTTATTTATAACTCCTCCCGATTTCATTTATTAAAGTTTCTTATAAAGCTCTGGAAACACTTCTACGCTTCTTTTCAAAATGCCGTGAATAAAGGCAATCGCAATACCATAATTGGTAAAAGGAATATTTTGATTTTCTGCCCTTTGTCTGCGTACATCCACCTCACGCTCGGTTATCATACATCCTCCGCAATGAAGAATGAGGGAATATTCTTTTAGATCTTCAGGAAATTCGTGACCTGACACCACGTCAAAACTTAGTTCCTTCCCCGTGTGCTTTCTTATCCACGCGGGTATTTTCACACTGCCTATATCGTTACACTGTCTGTGATGTGTGCACCCTTCGGCAATAAGGATTTTGTCACCGTCTTTGAGTGCATTTATTGCCAGAACTCCATCCACCGCCGTATCAAGCATCCTTCGGTAATTTGCAAGAAGGATTGAAAACGATGTCAGGGGAATCTCCTCAGGCACAATTTTTGAAACTGCCCCAAATGCCTGACTGTCCGTAATAACGGCTGCAGGCTTTGTTTTTAAATTACTAAGCAGTGCGCTAAGCTCCTCCACCTGAACAACACAACTTATTGCACCTATATCAAGAAGGTTTCTCAGCACCTGCTGCTGCGGCAGAATTATTCTGCCCTTTGGTGCAGCCTCGTCAATCGGTGTTACCAAGATTACTGTATCACCTTTTTTTACGAAGCTGTCCACTATTCCCATTTTGTTTGATTTGTGCGGAATAATACGGGCAAGCTTCTCCTTCAGTGCATCTATATTTTCACCGCTCTTGGCACTTACATATATTTCGTTTTCGCGCAGCTTTGTGCGGTTTTCTATCAAATCCGCCTTACTGTAGGCAATTATATAGCTCGTCTTATTTTGCCTGAATATTTCTATAAGCTCCTCGTCCGTTTTGGTGATACCCTTTTGACTGTCGCACACCAAAACGGCAGCATCAATCGTCTGCAATTCCTTTTTTGTTCGCTCTACGCGCATTTTTCCAAGCGCACTTTCATCGTCAAAACCGGGCGTATCAACAATAACAACCGGCCCCAGCGGCAAAAGCTCCATCGCTTTTTTTACAGGGTCGGTTGTAGTACCCGAAACGGGTGATACCAAAGACATACTCTGCCCCGTCACGCGGTTTACCAGACTTGATTTTCCTGCGTTTGTAGCGCCGAAAAAGCCTATATGCACCCTCTCGGCAGACGGTGTTTGGTTAAGCGTCATAACTATTCCTCATCCTTGGTAATAATATTTGAAAATGCGGTTTTCACATTAACATTTTCTATTTTTCCTATTTTTCCTGAAAGCGCACTGATAACCTCCTGTGGGGCATCAATGGCTATGGAAATAATATTCACACCCTTTTGTCTGTAGGGGATTCCCATTCTGCCTATAATGAAATCTCCGTATTCGTGCAGAATTTCGTTAACCTCTACCGCCTTTTCGGGCGCCTCCACAATTATTGCAATAAGCGCAACTCTTGACTCCATAATTACTCCCCTATTCCAACCTTACTCTTGGGATTTACGATATCACGCCAGTCAAGGTCGCCCCGCTGGAGACCGTGTATCAAAACCTCTGCAGTTGCAACATTTGTTGCAAGCGGTACGTTATGAACGTCACAAAGGCGGAAAAGCGCACTTACATCAGGCTCATGCGGCTGAGCTGTAAGCGGGTCTCTAAAAAACAGCACAAGGTCAATCTCGTCATAGGCAATATGCGCCCCTATCTGCTGGTCACCGCCCTGCGGACCTGAAAGAAAACGGTGAACGTCAAGCCCCGTTGCCTCAATAATAAGTCCGCCGGTTGTTCCCGTTGCATAAAGCTTATGCTTTGACAAAATCCCTTTATAAGCAATACAAAATTGCACCATCAATTCCTTTTTCTTATCGTGCGCAATTAAAGCAATGTTCATCTTTTGTAGCTCTCCTTCAAATCGGCTATTAAACCATATCGTCTAAATCTCAAACTGTGCCGCGAGGACATATGTAGAACCCTCGGGGCAGCTTACAGATACCTCGGTCATCTGATCCTTTGAATACTTCAAAAGAACTGTCGTAACCTCTTTACGTATTTTCTCCAGCGTTTTGTTTTGTGATACATTTATTCTATCACTATTTACCACAGATTTCAATCTGTTTTTTGCATATGTAACGGAAGTTTCAGACATTTTACGAAAAAAGTGTCTCATTTTAGCCCTCCCCGTCTTCTTGCAAAGAGCTTTGAAAAGAAAGTTTCTTTCATATTCATAAGCTCTACCTCTTCACCGTTAAGCCTTGATGCAATGTTTCTGTAGGCTTGTCCCGCACGTGAAGCATTCTGTGCGCTGACATATTCGCCCTTGTTTGCGGCTACTATAATATCTTCATCGTCAGGCACTACACCGAGAAGGTCTATTGCCAGAATATCGAGCATATCCTCTATTCCCAGCATACTGCCGTTTTCAACCATTCTGGGTCGCAGCTTATTTATTACAAGCTTTATGTCCTTTATTTCGTGCTTTTCGAGTAGACCTATAATTCTGTCGGCATCACGTACACTTGAAACCTCAGGCATTGCGACAACAATTGCGCGTTTTGCTGCCGCAACTGCATTTTGGAAGCCCTGCTCAATTCCTGCAGGACAATCTATGAGGATATAGTCAAAGCTCTCCTCCATCTGCCTTATAAGATGCTTCATCTGCGTTGTTGTAACGGCACTCTTATCCCTTGACTGCGCCGCAGGAAGCAGAAACAACCCCTCATACCGCTTGTCCCTGACAAGTGCCTTTGTATATGTACAACGGTTTTCCACAACATCGACCAGGTCATATACAATTCTGTTTTCAACGCCCATTATAACGTCAAGATTTCTAAGTCCGATGTCGGTATCTATCATTACAACCTTTTTTCCTGAAAGGGCAAGTGCTGCACCGATATTTGCGGTGGTTGTGGTTTTTCCCACGCCGCCCTTTCCGCTTGTTATAACTATTACTTCACTCATTCATTTTCACCCTCCGCAGGTATTTTACCATAATTTTTACTGCTCGTCCACTATGATTTTATAAACACTGCAAGATTATTTCGTCATTTTCTGCCACTGCGTACGCGCATTTTACATTTTCCGCCTTTTTATTGTAGGAATATACCTTTCCTATCCTTATCTGCGACGGCTGCATATTGAGTGCGAACACCCTGCCGTCCTCTGTTACTGAAGCTTTTCCGCGAAGCGTGCCCATCACAGTTATATTACCCCTCGCCGTGACAGCTGCCCCGGGGTTAACATCACCGTATATTACAATATCCCCGCGGGAGGACACACATTCGCCGCTTCGCAGCGATTTATTTATAACAAGGCATATTCTCTCCCCGTCTGAGAGGGAGTATTCAATCTGCTCTGTTGAAAGGCGATGCTTTTTTATAAGAGTGGCGTCTTCTCCCAAAAGCTCCTTAATCTTTTTTGAAAGCTCCATTTCCTCGTTATACTTAAGCTGCGTACCACTGTAGGAAATTTTTATATCAGTGCCCGTAAAAAAACTGTCACCGCTGAAAAGCTTTGTTATTTCCTCCTGCGCCCGGGAAAAAGTAACACCGTCTTCAAAGCAAAGCTCTATTTCATTGTCACGCCCCTTAATACTCAGCATCACAAGCTCCCTTTCTTTTTTATCGCGTCAACACATCAGTTTCCATATTATTTTCGTCGCTGCTGTCAAAATAGCTGTCAACAACTTTTCTCACTGCCTTTGCCACGTGTGAGCCGCTGCCTGCCTTTTCAATAACGCACGCTATGGCTATCTGCGGTTTTTCGTACGGTGCATATGCCACGCATACGCCATTTGTATATACGCCCGAGGTTTGCGCGCTGCCTGTCTTTGCCGCAACAGAGGTTTTGCACCCTTGAAACGCAGTAAATGCCGTACCCTCGGTTACAACCCTTCTGAGTCCATCTACAACCGCCGTGCGGTTTTCTTCCTTAAGGTTTATCTTTGAAAGAACCTCGCTTTTCCTCTGTGTTTCTTCTCCGGAAAGTGATTTAATCAGATGCGGCTTGTACCTTGTTCCGCCGTTTGCTATTGTGGCAATATAATTTGCAAGCTGCAACGGTGTTACGAGTGTGTCCGACTGACCGATAGCCGTCTGGCACGTATCGCCGGGATACCATATTCCACCGTTTTTCTCTCTGTTTTCGGGCGATGCCACAACGCCGCTTTTTTCCTCTGCGCTAAGCTCTATGCCGCTTTTTTGACCAAAGCCGAAAAGCTTTGCATAATCGTTAATTTTTTCGATAGTAAGTCTGCGGCCCGTTTCATAGAAAAAGATATTGCACGAATCGCGTATAGCCTCTGACACATTCAAATATCCGTGCGTAACACCCTTTTGGTTATAAATCCAGCATGCGGGCTGATAGTCTTTGAAATAGGTGTATTTTCCCGAGTCATAAATTTCCTCGGAGGTAGTTATAACACCTTCCTCCAGTGCAGCCGCACCCACAAGGAGCTTAAACGTCGATGCAGGTGAATACGTTCCTGAAAGAGCGCGGTTAAAAAGTGGCTTTGAAGGATTTTGCACAAGTTCGTTATACTTAATACCGAAGGTTTTAATATCATATGACGGATAGGACGCCATTGCCAGAACATCGCCCGAATTAACGTCAATCACCACAATGCTTCCGCTTGATGCGTCACGTCCGCCCTCCGCACTGTCTGATGCGCTGCTGATTTCAAGGATAGTTTCCTCCAGTGCCTTTTCACTTGCAAGCTGCATATCAAGGTCTATTGTAAGATTTACGCTTTTTCCGGCTACAGGTTCCTTTTCCACATTTTGACCCACACTGTAGCCGCCGGCAGTCTGTTCAATTCTGCCGCTGCCGTTTTCACCGCGCAGATGCTTTTCAAGATATTTTTCAATTCCGTCCTTACCGATACGTGAATTTATGCTGTAGCCGTCATCCTCATTTTCCTCATACTCCTGCGCACTTATCATACCTACGCGACCGAGCATATGCGCACCGAGCGATCCATACGGATAATCTCGCACCGGCTGCGTTATAACGCTGACATCGGGGAATTTTTCCGCCTGCTCCTTTATAACAGAAATCTCCTCTATCGGAACATCCTCGGCAAAAAGATACGGCGATGCCATTGAAAAGCCGCGCTTTACCATATCTGTGCGCGTTGATGCAATGAATGTAATCTGTTTTTTAGTATATTTCCCTGTATCAATATCGTATCTTTGGCAGAGCTTGTCCATAATTTCCTCTGCACTGTCTTTTTCCTTGTAGCCGTTTTGTTTTTTCCATTTACGGCTTTCTTCCTCGCCTGTATAAAATTCATACTTATCATCTGTCACACTTATCGGCAGTACATCATCAGAAAAGCTCCCCTTTGATCCTACCGCCTTATCAAGATTGCGTATCACCTTATTAAGCTGCGTGTTTGTGCGCTCCCTGTTAGAGAGGATATATACGTTATACCCCGTTCTGTTTGAAACAATCGCACGTCCGTTTCTGTCCAGAATTTCGCCGCGCGGAGAGGCAAGTTCCACACTGCGCACCGTGCGCGAGTCACTTTTTTCTCTGTAATAGCTGCCGTTTGCAATCTGCAAATTTATAAGGCGCGCGGAAATCATCAGTGCCGCAAGGGCAAAAAGCGCGTAAAAAATTACATAACGTCTTGTTTTCATTACTCGCCCTCCTCACCCAAAAGGGATTTTCCCCTGCGCTTTATGATATGCTGGCGCACAATTACGGATAAAAATGCAAACACTGCACCAAAAAGACCCTTCACCAAAATGCTTGTCCCCAAAATTCCCAATGACGACGGGTAACCAAACATTGATTTAAGAAGTGCCATCACTATCTGAAGAAGCGCGATGCACACAAAACAAATCCAGCCCATTATAAGCGGTGAATTGTCATTCTTTTTATCAACAGCAAGGCTTACGAGCAGCCCAAGATACATATACACAAGGAGGTTTATCCCAAACACCCTTGCGTATATAACGTCTGCAAGAAGTCCTGCAAACCCACCAAGCACCGCCGCCTGCACAAAATCCACTGATACTGCGCACACAATCACAACTGCAAGCAGAATATCGGGCGAGCACGAAAATATTTTTATGTTTTCAAATATCAGGGACTGAAGCAAAAAAACTATGTATATCCCCAACATCTTTTTCACATTGTTCACTGTTTTCACTCCATTTAAAACTCATTACTGCATTTGTGTTGTTACCAAAACCGTATCAAGACCGCTGAGGTTAACGCCCGTTTCGATTGTCGCACTTAGAGTAAGTGCGCGGCTATCCTCTTTGATTTGCGTGATTTTTCCTATAAGTATCCCTTTGGGGAATATGCCGCCTGCCGCGGAGGTTTCAATCATATCACCCACAACGGTTTTTGCCGATTTGTCAATGTAATTCATTGTGCATATTCCGCTCGCAGAGGAAGATATGCCTTCTACAACTCCCATATCACCGCTGCGCAGGCAAATTGCTGAAACGGCACTCTCCGCGTCAAATATTGTCTGTACCTTGGCAAAGTTATAGCCAACCTCGCTTACCCTGCCGACAAGACCCTCGGCAGTAAAAACAACGGCATTCTTTTTTATGTTGTGCCTTTTTCCCTTGTCAATTGTAATCGTACTGTGAAGCTCGTCTATACTTCTGCCGATTACGTTTGCGGCTGTACTTTCAAACTCGCTGTGGCTCTCACTAAGTCCCAAAAGTTCCCTCAGCTTTTCATTTTCTGTTTTGTACCCCTCAACCATTCGCAGTTGGTCATTAAGCGATGCAATCTCTGTCCGAAGCTCTTCATTCTCACGCGCGTTTTTTCCGGAGGAAACGATATTTACCGCAAAATTTTTCGTCCCCCGCACCACTGCTGCAGCGCCGCTTTGCAGTGGCGAAATTACCGTGCCGATTACATTTGACACTGCATTGTTCCCCGTCTTAAATGAAATTACTGAAACAGAAAGTATCAAAACGGTTATACACGCAAATATTATAATATGCTTTTTACTGAATTTTTTCATTTGAATTCATTCCTTTTAAATATTTGCAGAATTTTCTGCAGTATTATACGAAATTTCCCTTTTTAAGCCGTAACCAGCTTGGCTCTCCGACGACTACATTACTTCCAAACTAAACTCGTCACGCAGCATCTGTGCAAGTGCGCATAGGGGAAGTCCGACAACGTTAAAATAATCTCCCTCTATCTTCTCTATAAACATAGCACCCTTTTCCTGAATTCCGTATGCACCTGCCTTATCCATAGGCTCACGCGTTTTTATGTACGCGTCAATCTCCTTTTCAGAAAGGCTACGGAATGTAACGAGGGTTTTTTCACACTTTGCTACTGCGCTGCCGCTCTTGCAGTTTACCACACAGTAGCCGGTATATACTTCGTGCACCCTCCCGCCGAGCTTATTAAGCATTCTTTTTGCATCGGCAATGTCACGCGGTTTTCCGAGGATTTCCCCGTCAATATGCACGCACGTATCTGCACCGATAACGTATGTTTCCCCCTTAAACGAGCGCGCTACATCTGTCGCCTTAAGCATCGCAAGCTGTGTCACCATTTTTTCGGGCGGCAGATTTTTAAGTTTGCTCTCGTCAATATTTGCAGGGATTATCTGTGCATCAAGTCCAATACTACGAAGCAGCTGCTTCCTTCGCGGAGATTTTGATGCAAGTATAAACAAGGGCTTTCCCATATTTTATCTTCCTTTATCCTAAGATTTTTTCTTTATATGCTGCAATGCAGCTTTCTATGATTTTTTCAGCATCTTCCCTGCCTAAAACCTCATTTACGGCAGTCTCTTTGTTTTCAAGCATTTTGTATACTTCAAAGAAATGCGAAATCTCACGCGAAATATGCTCCGGCAATTCCCCAAGCTCCTTATATGCGGCATAGGTCGGGTCACTGAAGGGTATTGCTATAATCTTTTCGTCAACCTTTCCGTCATCAATCATTTTGATAACGCCTATCGGATAACAGCGCACCAAAACGAGACTGTCTATCTTTTCCTGACACAGAACAAGCACGTCAAGCGGGTCACCGTCATCGGCATACGTTCTGGGAATAAAGCCGTAGTTTGCAGGATAATGCGTTGATGTGTAAAGCACACGGTCAAGAATTATCATTCCCGTTTCTTTATCAAGCTCGTACTTATTTCGCCCACCCTTGGGAATTTCTATAACGGCAAGGAAATCTTCTTTTTTAATTCTTTCGGGATTTACATTATGCCATACGTTGAACATTAGTCTTCCTCCTGTTATATCCTTAAATTTTTTGGGTAATGATTTTTGGCATACCCGTCACTGTATTTATACCAGCCTATCGGGAACTGCCCTATATAAAGCATTGCACCGTACCCTTTTTCACCTTCAAGCTGCAGTGCAGTGCCCTTTACATAGTCACTGATTTGTTCATCTGAAAGTGCAATGGTGCGTTTAAATTCTTCTTTTTTTAGCGCCATACAAAGGTGATGCGACGGGATAAACCTTCCTTTGCGTACTTCGCCCAGGAGTAGTCCGGGGCGCACGCATTTAATTTTGTCAAGCGAAATCATCTCGCGCGGCAAAAGGTACAAGTTCTCTCCAAAGGCAACAAAATTGCCTTCAAGAGATGTGTTAAGGTTTTCCCTTTCAAACTCCCTGTATTTTTCTACTATATCCTTTCCCGGCTGCTTTGGTTGAGTTCTCTTTTTACATTTTTCTTCGCCATTTTTTATAAAGGCTGCCGAGAAATGCCCCTCCCCTTTTATCTTATGCGGCATCAGGCGATGACTCTCCCGAAGCACCATATCAGGGTACTTTTCTGTAAAGCATTGACACACATCCTCATTTTCAACCCTTGCAAAAGTGCAGGTTGAATATACAAGTCTTCCGCCGCATTTTAGCATTTTGTATGCAGAATCAAGAATTGACATCTGCCTTTGCGCGCACGAATACGTGTGTTCAAGGCTCCACTCTATCACTGCAGTTTCGTCCTTGCGGAACATTCCCTCACCGCTGCAGGGTGCATCAACTATTATTTTATCAAAAAAGCCTTCAAAACATTCCTCCATCTTTTGTGGATGCATATTTGTTACAACGGCATTTTTTATTCCCATACGTTCTATGTTTTCACACAGAATTTTTGCCCTGCCGCCGTTTATTTCGTTTGATACCAATAATCCTTCACCGCAAAGCTTTGATGCAAGCTGCGTGCTTTTTCCACCGGGCGCTGCGCATAAATCAAGAACAATATCGCCCCTTTTTATATCGGCAAGCTCCGCCGCAATCTGTGCTGACGGCTCCTGCGAATAAAAAAGTCCCGCTATGCTTGAGGGGTGACTTCCCTTTTTGCCTTCGTAGTAAAATCCGTTTTCACACCATTCTACTCTTTCACCCCAAAAATCAAGCCTTTCACAAAATTCATCGGGCGTGATTTTGAGCGTATTTACACGAAGGGCGTTATACGGCTCTTTTTCATAGCATTTTATGAAGCTTTCATATTCTTCTTTTAAATCGTTTTTCATTCTTTCTAAGAATTCCTGCGGTAAATTCAACACTATCACCTGTATATAATATATCTATGATAGTATATCATAAAGGCGTGTCAAAATAAAGTGTTTTTTATCACTCCTGCATTAATTTTCAAAAAAACAGAAGCATTGCTATTTTTTGCAATGCTCCTGCTATTTCTTTAACCCTGACCGCCAGGACGGAAGTCAGTATCTACAATATTAATTTTCTTGACTTTAACATTTTTGATTCCATTCTCCGCAGGAGACTGGAAGGCATAGCAAATTCCCTCTGCGACGAAAAGTTTGCCGTCTGTGTAATTTTGTGCGTATATGTTCTCCGTAACAGTTCTCGAAGCGATTACCTTGCCACCGGCATCAACCACATCGAAGGATACTTCCACGCTTTTAACGGTCTTTCTTGCCGGAACTGCACAGTTCAGGACAATAAATTTTCCTCTTTCAACTCTTGCTGAATCATATACATCACGCACTTGTACCGCCTTACTCATTTTATTAAGCACGCTTTTAGTAATGTCATAATATTTTTGTTCTACACGGCTATAGTCATAATCCCACGGTATTTTGGCACTTATTTCGAAGTTTTCTGCGATTTCTTCTCCTAATGTTTTTTCAAGGAAAGTCATTGCACTTCCCGTATCACCACTTGCAAGGCAGAGGTTTACGTAATAATCAAGGTACTCCTCCTCGCCCATCCAGCCCACACTCTTATATGCCTGAGCATCACTTTCCTTTACGGCACATATTCTGTGATCGGCTGATATAAGAGTCGTGTATTTTGTTGCTATATTATACAGAATTGACTCGAGATCGCTGTCCGCTATCTTTATGTAAGGAAGCGGAGTAATTGCTCTTGCAGTATCCCGCATAGAATGTGTTTTGGCAAACTCTGCAACAGCCTGTTCCTCTTCTCCTATTTCAAACCATCCGTCCTGCTTGAATTTCTGGTAAAGCTTGTCGTTTACAGTAATATGATTAGTGGTCGTTCCGTCTGCCATAACCAGTTTATATAAAAATTTGTAGCCGTCTGCAGTGGCGGACGGGTTACCTGAATAATTAGGCGAATAGCTGTATTCCTCTATGTAAGTATCCATCATATACCGCAGATCAGTATTCTGTATGTCAAGTTTTTTAGGTTCCTTTGATTTATCAATACTGTAGAGGAAACAATATCCTGCATTATCAAATCCCTCTGTGGTAACCTCTAAAGTGCGGTTTGTGTGAAAAATTGTACTCCATCCGAATTTCTGTGACCAGTCCCATGTCAGCGGAAAATACAGAACATTGTTGTAGTTAAGGATGGGAAACTCCTGCGCATTATTATCTATGGTTTCACCAAGAACCGTTATGGGAGTTGACACAATGGTTGCAACTTTCCCGTGCTTTACAAGACTAAGCTGTGTACTGATGTAGTCGCAATAAACACCTGAGGGCGTAGCTTTTGTCAAGATGTTGCCGCTTTGTGCGGTCCAGTTATTTTCCACACCCA
Organism: Clostridia bacterium; assembly: GCA_045596985.1. GTDB lineage: Bacteria > Bacillota > Clostridia > UMGS1883 > UMGS1883 > UMGS1883. Next base: position 14,232 of record JAZODM010000044.1, on the reverse strand, counting down.
AAAATGCGCAGTCTTCATATGTCATAGGAAAATATGTAATATCCTTATAGAGAATAAAGGGATATTCACGCATCCTATTGTTTACGATGTTTCCGTTTATAACAACGGGAAAGCTTGCAGTCGTTACCTGTACCTGCTGAGATGCCGATACTGTAAAGGAAAGCATAATAACAAGTATCGCTATAGCAGTCAGCATTATTGTAAGAATTTTTTTCATTTTTCCACTCCTCCTTGAATTATGTGGTAATTGTAACACATAACCAGACATATTGCAAGATATGTCTGCACAAAAACGTCTCAATTTTGGGACTGTCCCCAAATCGAGACAAAATGAAACCATCGCAGGAAAATTCCTGCGATGGTTTTTGCTATTCACATTCAATTTATGGTTTTATATCCAAATCTTCTGCTTTAAAGGCTGTATACCCTTCATAATAATAGCTATGGTCTACACCCTTTATATACACTTCCCGATTATCAATTTCGTCTGTCAAAGCAGCCTTTAATATATGCTTTATTTCGATGCTTCGAATAGGGCTGCGCTCCATTGCAAGCAGATAATCCTCTTTTTCAACACGGCTCCAATCCACCACCTTATGAAGCTGTGTTTTAAGAATTAAGTCAAGCCATATGCGTGTACTGCGCCCATTTCCTTCCCTGAAGGGATGGGCAATATTCATTTCAACATATTTATCAATGATTTCATCAAATGTGGTCTGCGGCATTTTATCAATACTTTCAAGTGCCGCTTCCAGATACATCAAAGGCGCAAATCTAAAATTCCCCTTTGAAATATTTACTGTTCTAAGCTTCCCTGCAAAATCATAAATCTCATCAAAAAGATACTTATGAATAGCCGCAAGGGCAGAAAACTTCCCTTCTTCCAAGGTGTTCAAAAATCCATTTTCAAATAATTCTATAGCCTTTCTTTTACTGATTTTTTCCTCTATACGGGCAAGCTCAGCCGAATCAGTAATACCTAACTTATTTTCAAGTGCCATAGTAAAACCCACTTTCACTTTTATATAATTAATTATAGCACCAAATGTTTAGAAAATCAACAAATATATCACTTTTGTATTTTATAAAGAATTATCTGCGTTTTCTGCAAAATTATATCTTTTTAAATTTTATGTTGTATTTTCCAAGATTGAATGATATAATAACAGTGCTACGTTTTTTTACACTATGTAAAACACAAATTAATAATTTCACTTTCAGGAGGTACGCTATCGTAAAAAGCGTACACTCTTGTTTCGTCATACTCTTGATTGTGAAATTATTTGTGTGATAAAAAAGCGTAGCAACTTCGAAACAGAGTCCCTGCGTTTTTTAGTGCGTAGCTCTGCTTTCGGGTGGGGCTGCGCATTTTTTAATTTAGCCCCGCTACCTTTTTTAGGTTGAGGGATTATTATGAGTACAGTAACATTTTGCGGACACGGCAGTCTTTCCGTATCTGAACATTCTTTTCTTGCAGAAAAACTATACTATGAGATTGAAAATTTAATCAAAAACGGTGCTGATAAATTTTTATTGGGCGGCTACGGAAGCTTTGACCGTCTTTGTGCAGAAACAGTAAAAAAACTAAAAGAAATATATCCACATATAACTTCGATACTTGTAATTCCATATCTTAACAAAAAATATAATACCGACATATGTGATTACACCATATACCCACCCATCGAGAAAACTCCTCCTAAATTTGCTATATCAAAAAGAAATGAATATATGGTAGAGCAATCAGATTTTGTTATTGCATATGTAACACATAGCTTTGGCGGTGCTGCAACAACGCTGGATTATGCACGAAGAAAAAAGAAAACTATTTTAAGAATAACTGTATAAGCAAAAACATCGCAGGAATTTTCCTGCGATGTTTTTGCTTTATATTGGCATATCCAACTTAGTTTTTAATTACTTGCTTGCACGCGCAACAAGTTCTGCGTACTTAGCCTTTGCATTAGCAGCTGCCTTTGCGAAGAGCTCTTTTGCTCTTTCAGGATTGCTGCGGGCAAGTGAGTTGTAACGAACCTCGTTCATAAGGAAGTCCTCATAGCTTTCGCTGGGCTCCTTAGAGTCAAGAACGAAGGGATTAAGACCTTCTTCTGTTCTTCTGGGGTCGAAACGGAACAGATGCCAGTAACCTGCCTGAACGGCACGCTTCTCTTCTGTCTGAGCAATGCTCATACCACCCTTAATACCGTGGTTGATACACGGAGCATATGCTATAACGATAGAAGGTCCATTGTAAGAACCAGCCTCAACAAATGCTTTTATACACTGGTTGTTGTCAGCACCCTGAGCAACCTGTGCAACGTATACATAACCGTAGCTCATAGCGATAGCTGCAAGGTCTTTCTTCTTAACTTCCTTACCTGCTGCTGCGAACTTCGCAATAGCACCTGTAGGTGTAGCCTTTGAAGACTGACCGCCTGTGTTTGAGTAAACCTCTGTATCAAATACAAGGATGTTTACATCGTCACCGCTTGCAAGAACGTGGTCAAGACCGCCGTAGCCGATATCGTATGCCCAGCCGTCACCACCTAAGATCCATACAGACTTCTTGGAAAGGTATTCCTTATCCTTAAGAATTTCTGCTGCCTCAGGTGTGTTCATCTTAGAAAGAACTTCTACAAGCTCTTCTGCAGCAACCTTGTTAGCATTTACATCTTCCTTTGTTGTAAGGAACTTGTCAATGATAGCCTTAGCAGCATCATCAGCAGTTTCCTTAACACCCTCAACCTTCTTAACGAGGTCTTCACGGAGAGTGTTCTGTGCAAGGTACATACCGTAACCGTACTCAGCGTTATCCTCGAAGAGAGAGTTAGCCCATGCAGGACCTTCGCCCTTTTCGTTAACTGTGTAAGGAGTTGACGGGCAGCTACCACCCCAGATTGAAGAACAACCTGTAGCGTTTGCAATGTACATCTTATCGCCGTAAAGCTGAGTTACGAGCTTAGCATAAGGTGTTTCACCGCAGCCTGCGCAAGCGCCTGAGAACTCGAGGAGGGGCTGCTTGAACTGGCTGCCCTTAACTGTTGTTTCCTTAAACTTCTCAAATACTTCCTTCTTTGCAGGAACTTTGATTGCGTAATCAAATACTGCCTGGCTCGCTTCCTGAGTTTCGAGAGGCTGCATAACGAGAGCCTTCTCGCCCTTCTTACCGGGACATACATTTGCACAAGAGCCGCAACCTGTACAGTCAAGTACAGATACAGCCATTGCAAAGTAAAGACCGTTAAGACCTGTCATATTGATATACTTGATACCCTCGGGAGCGTTATTTGCTTCCTCTTCTGTAAGAACTACAGGACGGATACAAGCGTGAGGACATACATAAGAACAGAAGTTACACTGGATACAGTTTTCACTCTTCCATTCGGGAACGTCGATAGCGATACCACGCTTCTCAAATGCAGAAGATCCAAGCGGAACTTCACCATCAGCATAAGGAACAAACGCAGAAACGGGAAGCTTCATACCTGCAAAAGAGTTGATAGGTGTAAGGATGTTATTGATGTAGTCAATAAGCTTTCCTTCGCCGTCAAACTTAACAGAAAGATCCTCGTCCTTTGCATCCTTCCAGGAAGCGGGAACGTCAACCTTAACTACCTTCTGTGCACCCATATCGATAGCGTCGTGGTTCATCTTAACGATAGCTTCACCCTTCTTTGAGTAAGAAGCTGTAGCAGCGTCCTTCATATATTTGATTGCATCGTCAGCAGGAATGATATTTGCAAGCTTGAAGAATGCAGACTGAAGAACTGTGTTAATTCTGTTACCAAGACCGATTTCCTTACCGATAGCAACACCGTCGATTACATAGAACTGAATGTTGTTTTCAGCAATGTAACGCTTAACCTGGCCGGGGATATGTGCCTCGAACTCCTCTGCCTTTGTCCAGGGGCAGTTAAGAAGGAATACACCGCCGGGCTTAACGTCGCTAACCATATCGTACTTTCTGATATAAGAAGCCTTGTGGCAAGCAACAAAGTCAGCCTTGTTGATAAGGTATGTGCTTGTAATCTTCGCATTACCGAAACGAAGGTGAGATACTGTAAGACCGCCTGACTTCTTTGAGTCATAGTCAAAGTATGCCTGAACGTTCATATCAGTGTGGTCACCGATAATCTTAACTGAGTTCTTGTTAGCACCAACAGTACCGTCAGCACCAAGACCCCAGAACTTACAGCTTGTAATACCCTCGGGAGTTGTGTCGGGATTTTCTGTAATATCAAGAGATGTAAATGTCACATCATCGTTGATACCGATAGTAAATCTCTTCTTATCGTTGTTACCAAATACAGCGATAATCTGAGCAGGAGTTGTATCCTTTGAACCAAGACCGTAACGTCCGCCGAAGATTTCGATATCCTTGAACTGGCTGTCACGAAGAGCTGCAACAACATCAAGGTAAAGAGGCTCACCGATGCTGCCGCATTCCTTTGTTCTGTCAAGAACGCTAATCTTCTTAACAGTAGCAGGAATAGCCTCGATAAGGTGCTTAGCACTGAAAGGTCTGTAAAGTCTAACCTTGATAAGACCAACCTTAGCACCCTTCTTTGTAAGGTAATCAACTGTTTCTTCCATAGTGTCGCAGGCACTACCCATAGCAACGATTACGTGCTCAGCATCTGCTGCACCGTAGTAGTTAAACAGCTTGTAATCTGTACCGATTTCTGCATTAACCTTGTCCATATAGTTCTGGCAGATTTCGGGAACTGCATCATAGAACTTGTTGTTTGCTTCCTTTGCCTGGAAGAAAACGTCGGGGTTCTGTGCAGTACCGCGCTGAGCGGGATGCTCAGGATTAAGAGAACGACGGCGGAAGCTTTCAACATCGTTCATATCGATAAGCTTCTTGAGCTGCTCGTCATCCCAGCACTCTACCTTCTGATATTCGTGAGATGTTCTGAAGCCATCAAAGAAATGAAGGAACGGAACTCTTGACTTAAGAGTTGTAAGATGTGCAACTGCACCAAGGTCCATAGCCTCCTGCGCATTTACAGAGCAGAGCATTGCATAGCCTGTCTGACGGCACGCATATACGTCCTGATGGTCACCGAAAATTGAAAGTGCATGTGAAGCAAGAGCACGTGCAGATACGTTAATAACTGACGGAAGAAGCTCACCTGCAATCTTATACATATTGGGAATCATAAGAAGAAGACCCTGAGAAGCAGTATAAGTAGTGGTAAGAGCACCTGCTGTAAGAGAACCGTGAACTGCACCTGCAGCACCGCCCTCAGACTGCATTTCAGCAATCTTTACCGTTCTTCCGAATATGTTCTTCTTTCCTTTTGCAGCCCATTCGTCTGTAACCTCAGCCATATTAGAGGAAGGCGTAATGGGGTAGATGGCAGCAACGTCTGTAAACGCATATGAGACATATGCGGCAGCGGTGTTACCATCCATGGTTTTTTTCTGTCTTGCCATAATGTTTACCTCCTTGTATGTTAAAAAAAATTATATGCACGATAGAGCAGGGAGAAACAGCTCTTCCCCCTTACTCACCACACTACAGTATAACGCTTTTTCTTTATTTAGTCAAGTTTTTAACGCTAAAAAATGAATAATTTAGCATCGATTTTCATATATTAAATATTTTCGCTTGAAATTTCTTTGAGCAAACCGCTTATTTCCTGCTCGACATCCTTCATTTCCTTAATAAATGAGGCGGCACTTATACGGCGCGCTCCGCTGCCCAATATTATCATCTGCTCCAGCGCATCACTCGTTGCAACCTGCACCTGATATTTCTTCCCAAGCTCGTGCGCCGCCTTTTCTATATACGCGTCGGCGGTCTGCGCCTCTTTGGTATATACAATGGTAATGTTATGCACCTTTTCAACCTCGCCGCGGTTTCCCTTAACCTTATATGCGTCAAAAACAAGTATTACCTGCTGCGGTCTTAATGCCTTGTAGGAGCATAGCTTGTCAATGAGCATATTGCGTGCATCCTCGAGGCTGTCCCTTGCAATCTCTTTCAACTCGTCCCATGCAAAAATTATATTATATCCGTCAATCAGTATATACCCCGGGCCTTGCTTTTGCGGTGCGGAACGCACTTTTTTCTCCCTCACAACATCCTTGGGTGTTTTCATCGCATTGTGATTTTTATGGACAATTTTTCCATACGTACGCTCAAATATCTCGATAAGTTCGTCCTCGTCATAGACGATTGCTTTTTTGCGCATAGGGGGAGCTTTTATCTCCTCTTCCTTTTTCGGTGCAAGAACGCTTTCAAGATGCATATATTCGTGCACCTCGTTCCACGGCACAACAAAACCTGCCCCCTGCTTACAAAAAACTGAATCAGCACTGTTTTCAAGGTCGGCATCTGCATTGTATGCAATTTTCTCAATCACTTCATCTGTATTGTGACAGGTATCATATCCGCACAGGGCAAAGGACATTTTCCCAATTCCACGTGTATATCCCGTCAGTATTTTCTGATACCCCTCAAGCGCTATTACGGGCGCTACCCCCGTTATACGGGCGCTGCCCTCAAATATCTGCGGCACATCAATGCGCGCATACATTTTTTCAAGGTCTGTCATAGCCCTGCCGACATTTTCGGGCGGAACATCTATTGTAAATGAATAATAAGGCTCTAAAAGAACGCTTTGCGCGCACCGCAGTCCGTGACGTATTGCACGGTACGTTGCCTGACGAAAATCTCCGCCGACAGTATGCTTTACATACGCTTTACCTGCCTTCAGTGTGATTTTCATATCAGTAATGGGCGAACCTGTAAGCACACCTATGTGATTTTTTTCCTTTATATGCGTTAAAACCAATCTCTGCCAGTTTCGTGAAAGCTCATCCTCGCTGCAGTCAGACTCAATAACAATACCGCTGCCACGTTTAAGCGGCTCTAACAATAGGTGTACCTCCGCATAATGGCGGAGCGGCTCGTAATGTCCGACACCCTCAACAATTCCTTCCACCGTTTCTTTATATAGGATACTGCTCTGCTCAAACTCAACCGAAAGAGAAAAGCGTTCCCTCAAAACGCGCTGCATTATTTCAAGCTGCACCTCGCCCATAAGCTGAATGTGGATTTCGCCCAGCACACTGTTATAAATAACGTGAAGGCGGTTTTCCTCCTCCTCAAGCTTTTTTAGCTTTGCGAGGGCAACGCGCGTATCGGTTCCGTCCGTAACTGTCACCTTGTAGGTAAAAACGCTTTCAAGCACGGGCGCAGGAGAATCGTTCTCATTTCCAAGTCCCATTCCTGCATACGTTTTTGTAAGGCCGCATACCACGCACACGTCACCTATATGCGCCTCGGGCACGCTCTTATACTTCGCACCCGAATATATGCGTATTTCGCTGACCTTTTCCTCCGCATCGTCATAGCTTATTTTATCGCGCACGCAAAGAGAGCCGCCCGTTATCTTCATATGGGTCAGCCTTGCACCTTTTTCATCCTCCGATATTTTAAAGACCTTCGCCCCAAAGGATGGGGAATTTTCATATGTTACCATATACTTTCGCAGCGCATCAAGAAGGTTTTCAACGCCGTCAAGCTTCAGTGCTGATCCGAAAAAGCACGGGAATACCTTTCTTTCGTAAATTGCGGTGGAAATATCATCTTCTCCTATATTCTCCGTTTCCAGAAATTGCTCCGTCAGCTTTTCATCACACAGGGCAACTTCTTCAAGCATATTTTCACATTCAAAATCGACGCATCCGGGCGAGAGCTTTTCACCAAGCTCCTGCATTAACTCGTCCTTAGTAAAATTTGATATATCCATCTTGTTGACGAAAATGAACACCGGAATACCATGACGGGCAAGAAGCTTCCACAAGGTCTGCGTATGGCTCTGCACACCGTCAAGACCGCTTATGACAAGGATTGCATAATCCATAACCCACAGCGCGCGCTCCGTTTCGGCGGAAAAATCCACGTGCCCCGGTGTGTCAAGAAGGGTCACCTTCGTGCCGCCCGTCTCCATTACCGCCTGCTTGGAAAAAATGGTGATACCTCTTTCCTTCTCCATCAAATCTGTATCAAGAAAGGCATCCTTGTGGTCAACCCTGCCAAGGGTGCGAATTTCACCACTTTTATACAGCATTGCCTCCGAAAGCGTAGTCTTTCCGGAGTCAACGTGCGCAAGTATGCCTATTGCTGCTTTTTTCATCATTAATTGCCCTCACCCACTTTTTTTCTCTGTTTTTCAATACTGCAAAGAACAGTATTGTCAATATGACAGTTGTAAACGCCCAGGAAATGGGGAATGAATAGTAAAGTATTTTAAGGTCTGAAACCTCCCTATATGGTGTACCAATTATAACTGCCGATATTCTGACAAAGCACACACCGATAATACACATTATCATCGAGCGCATTGCAACGCCCATTCCCCTTATTGCGCCCGTGGCAACCTCCATCATTCCGCACAGGAAATAGAGCGCGCAAACAATCTGCATTCGCATTACACCAATATCCTTTACCACGGGGACATCTGTATAAAAACCAACGAAAAATCCTGCACACCTTGAAACAACTGTAGAAAGCACCGCGCCTACCACAAATGAAACTGACATTGCAACTAAAAATCCCTTTCGTATACGCTTAAAATTATGCGCGCCGTAGTTCTGCCCGACAAAGGTAAGCGTCGCGTGGAAAAAAGCGTTCATTGCAATATATACCATTCCCTCAACACTGACTGCGGCAGAATTACCTGCCATAGCGTCTGACCCGACAGAATTTATCGATGACTGTATAATTACATTTGAAAGTGAAAACACCGCACTTTGAATACCTGCAGGAACACCGAGGGAAACTATCTCTTTAAGCTCTGCTGCATAAGCTTTTATTTTTCTAAGCTCCAGGCGGTAGCAATCGTCTGCTTTTATAAGGCACCTGAGCACAAGCAGCGCTGATATAAACTGCGCAACAACAGTTGCAGTTGCAACACCGGCAACCCCCATTTTAAATACGATTACAAGCACCAGATTAAGTGATACATTTATAAGCCCCGATGCCATAAGGAAATATGTAGGTCTTTTCGCATCACCTACGGCACGCATCGTTGCACTGCCGAAATTATAAAGAAGCATTGCGGGAATACCTGTAAAATATATCCGCATATAAAGCGTGGCAAGCTCTATTACGTCAGAGGGCGAGTCCATCAGAACAAGGATTTTCCTTGCCAGAAGCATCCCCAGCACCATCAAAGCCATACCTCCGAATATACACACGGCAATTGCGGTATGCACAGCCTTTGAAACACCACTTTTATTTCCTGCGCCAAACTTTCTTGCAACAATAACATTTGTTGCCGAGGAAAGTCCCACAAAAACACTTATCAGAAGATTTATCGCAGATGATGTTGACCCAACTGCCGCAAGGTCATTCTTCCCTGCAAATTTGCCGACAACAACCATATCTGCCGCATTGTAAAGCGTTTGCAGAACACCTGCCAGCATAATCGGAATTGCAAATTTGATAATGTGTTTGAAAATACTGCCCTTTGTCATATCTACCGTGTGTTTTTTCATAACGAAACGCCTCTTTTCGTCTTTCATTATACTCTACTAAAACCGAAAGTCAAGCAGATTTAAAATATATTTTGCACCTTTTTTTATTTTCTTGAATTAAACTGTTTTTTATTGACGAAAACTTTTTTATCCCCGCGCATCTTTTGACAAAAATTCCCACATTGAAAGTGTTAGAATATATTCAGATGTTTTCTGAAAGGATGATTTACAAATGAGTAAAACCCTCTTAAAGCCGCTTAAAAAGCGAAAAAGCCAGAAGCGCAGTTTTAAAAAGGAGAATTTCCCCCTGCAGCTTGGAAAATATGTCACGCCTCAGCTTGCCCTCAAATTCATATGCGCTTTTCTGCTCTCACGCACGGCATTTATCGGCGGCGTACGTCCGCTTGGCTTTGCGCTTTTTGCATCAAGCTTTGCCCCCGGCGGCGCATACGTATGCGCACTTGGCGCAATACTCGGTCTTATTTTCTCGGGGACAAGCCTTCTTAACATAGGAAAGTACATAATTGCAACAATAATGTTTTCACTTATCCAGGAGCGTTTTCTGTCCGAAAAATATAAAAATATCAAAACAAGCTCTCTCATAAGCTCGCTTTGCGTACTGCTTTCGGGCTTTTTTCTGCTTTTTGCAGATATGACCGTCGGTGGGTATCCCCTGCTTTATGACTGCGTGGTGCTTATTGTTGAATGTGCAACCGTCTGGATCAGTGTAATTGCCTTTACCATAGCAATGCCGCTTATCTTTAACCTTCGTTTGCGCAGAAGCCTGAGTGCCGAGGAAACCGTCTCCCTCGCACTGTTTGCAGGCGGTGTGCTGTGCGGTTTTGGAACATGGGGAATTGGCGGCGTTTTCAGCATTGCGGGAACACTGTGCGTCTTATGCGTGCTTGCCTTTGCAATTGCTTTTGGCGCACTCCACGGCTCGTGTGCAGGAATAATTATGGGAATTGTTTGTTGCCTTAGCCGCGGCAGAATAGATGCGTGCGCAGCCTCCTTTGCTCTTTCAGGACTGTGTGCAGGCTATTTTTCAAAGCACGGAAAATGGGCATCGTGCGTATCCTTCATTATGGCAAATGCCGTTGTTACCATTCTTTCAAACGGTTCAACAGAGGTGCTAATAAATATTTTTGATACTGCTATTGCCGCTGCCATTCTCTATGCTATGCCGCAAAGGGTATTTGATACAATAAATCATTTTTCATCTGCATCTCATCCTTCCTTTTCCCTTGCCGCAAGTAAGCTGCAGACAGCGCGCAACACATTAAACGATTGCGAAAAAAGCTTTAAACGCATTTTTGAGCTTCGTAATAATAACGAGCTTAACACCCTTGCACTTTACAGACGCACCGCACGTAATGTCTGCTCAAGCTGCGGACTTCGTAAATACTGTTGGGGTCGTGATATAAAGGCGACCAAGGATGCAATGGATGTTCTGAGTGCGCATCTTAAAAACGGTGAGACAGTTACCCCTGAAAACTCACCGCCCCACTGTCTGCGTAACGAGCAGTTTGTAACAGAATTTCGCCGTATGTTCGAGGTTTACAAAAACGACTGTATGTGGACGGAGAAAATCAATGAGTTCCGCGGTGCCGTATATGACAGCTTTAACGGAGTTGCAGATATACTTGAAAAAAGCGCCCAGGCACTTCTTACCACGCCTGAATGTGACAGTGTTGCCGCAGACGATATCCGCTACAGACTTCGCAAGGAAGGAATTTTGGCGCACAGTGTATATGTAAGCGGTGAAAAGGAGGAAACGCAAATCCGTATCAAGCTTGAAGGGTGCGGCGGTTTCGGCAGATGTGAAAGCGCCGTTTGCAAGGTGCTTGAAAACTCACTGGGGATGCCGTTTGTCCGCACGGGACTTCGCTCCTGCACCGATTGTACGTGCACATACGTTGTAAAGCCGTCTTTCTCAATCACTACCGCCGTTGCAAGCGCAATCAAAGCAAACAAAAAAGTCAGCGGAGATTATGCACTTTATGCCCTTGTAAACAGACACACCTACGCACTTATTTTATGCGACGGAATGGGAAGCGGTGAAATCGCGCGCGAGGAAAGCCGCTCTTGCGCGCGGCTCTTGATGCGCCTTCTTGAATCGGGCATTGATGCGCAGAGTGCTATCAATATAATAAATTCTATGCTGCTTTGCGCTTTCTCGGGAACGCTCGCCGCAATAGATTTGTGCCTTATCAGCCTTGATGACGGCACCTCCCGACTTTATAAATGCGGCGGTGCAGGAAGCTATGCAAAAACGCAAAAGGAAACAACGCATATCGCGCCCTCATCACTTCCTGCAGGCTCCTTTGTCCCCGGTGACACTGCAGTTTATTCCATTGCATCTGAGCGTGGCAGTATGGTTGTGCTCGTCTCCGACGGGGTAAGCTCGTCTGAAACAAGCCGTCTTCCATGGATAAAAAATATGATTGAAGCCTTCGACGGAAGCGAGCCTGAGGCACTTGCACAGATGATCTTAAAACACGCAAAGGAAATTTCGCACCTTGAGCCTACCGATGACCTGACAGTCCTCGCCGCACACATCGGATAACAGTGTCGCAGCGAAAGTTTTATTATATAAAACATTTCACTGCGAGTGAAGGGCTTTCGCTCGCGCGGCACTCACCGTGCCGTCGTCTAAACAAAGGTCGGTTTCATTTCGCTTAACAGCTCAATTCACAACCTTTGTTTTTCCTCTCTGAAAAGATTTCGCTATCGCTGCTATCTTTTCAGGTAAAATTAATAGGTGTCAAAACCGATGTACACGCCCTCGGTTTTGACGAATTTAACGTCAAGGGCGATCCCTTGACAATCCCCTTTAGTAAATTGTTGAATAAGAGGTTTCATTTGTGTCAATAATCGTAAAAAAGGAGCTGATCTGTATGAAAAATAACACGCGGAAAATAGTAGTGTTAAATAACATAGACTCGCCGCGTATTGAGCAGGCAATTTTTATATTAAAGGAAGAAGCCTCCTGCCTCGATGAATCCGCCGCCGTCGCCGAGGCACAGCGAATTGTTGACACATATGTAAAAAACCTCTATTCCCCGATTTTAAAAAAGCAGAAAAAAAGACCGCAGCTAAGGATTATTTTCACTGCGGCACTGTATATCTGCTCTATGGTAGTGCTGGGAGCATATTTACTTTCTTTTATAAAATGATAAACAAAAACCTGCCTTTCGGCAGGTTTTTGCTTGCAAAACTTCTTTTTAGAAAGGCTGACCTTGTCATCCTTAGTTTGTGTAATTATCAAAATAACCCTGAACCAGAACAACCGGTGTTCCCTTATCACCCGAGCCGCTTGTAAGGTCACAAAGCGAGCCGATAAGGTCTGTAAGCTGGCGCGGTGTTGTACCCTGCGACGCCATATTGCCTACAAGGTTATCCTCTTTTGCCTTAATACTTGCAGAAATTGCCTCTTTAAGAGCCTCACCCGACAAATCCTTGTAATCGTTGTCTGCAAGGTACTTAAGCTTAAGCTCATTGGGTGTTCCTACAAGACCGTCTGTATATGCAGGTGAAACAACAGGGTCAGCAAGCTCCCAGATCTTACCCTGCGGGTCTTTGAATGCACCGTCACCGTATACCATAACTTCAACGTGCTTACCCGTAGCATCAAGTATATTTTTCTGAATTTCAAGAACAAGGTCGCTGCATTCTCTCGGGAAAAGCTTGATCTTCTCCTCTGTAGATTTGTTTGAACCTAAAAGTCCGTACTTTTCATTATAGCCGCTGCCGTTTACAGATGAAGTGAGTATATCGTCAAGACCGCAAACAACCTTTGCACCTGCAGCCTTCAAAATGCGCTTTGTACGTGCACGTGTATGAATATCACAGTTGATTATACAATCTGTGTAGTCAAGAATTGTCTTTGCCTGATTTGCAAAAACTATCTCGACCTCTGCGCCACATTCACGGATTAAATCACCGTAATATTCTACATAGTCAACGCCTGTAAATTCGTGCTTGTTTTCTCCGAAAAGCTCACGGTAACGTTCAAGAGAAAGAACATCACTGTACGGGTTAACCCCTGCCTCATCAATTTTATCTATGCTTATAAGCTCATTACCAACTTCATCGGAGGGGTAGCTGAGCATAAGAACGATTTTCTTAGCAGCCTTTGCAAAGCCCTTTAAGCATATAGCAAAACGGTTACGTGAAAGAATGGGGAAAATAACACCAATTGTTCCGTCACCAAGCTTTGCCTTAACATCTCGGGCAATATCATCAATATCGGCATAGTTACCCTGCGCCCTTGCAACAATAGACTCTGTAACAGAAATAACATCCCTGTCACGAAGCTCAAAGCCTTCATATTCTGCCGCCTCTAAAACACTATCAGAAACAATCTTTGCAAGATTGTCACCTTCACGGATTATGGGGCAACGGATACCTCTTGAAATTGTGCCGACTCTTCTTTCTTTTTCTGCCATTTGAATCACATCCATCATAAAAATTTGTTATTAAACAAATACAACTATATACTTTAACATTTTTTCTTCTGTTTTTCAATAGTTTTTTTTATATCTTGCGAATTTTTAATAAAAAACATACAAAGGCAGAACGATTTACTTCGTTCTGCCCCAGACTGTCGAAAAAGTCGGTCAACCACAAGCAGATAATAAAAAATAGCCTTCTCCTTTGAGGAGAAGGTGGCAACCGAAGGTTGACGGATGAGGTGTTCTTCAAGAAACTTTCTTTAATAAAAACGGCTAAAAACCTTGG
>JAZODM010000043.1:0-3561 GCA_045596985.1 Clostridia bacterium | reverse complement strand
CTCTTTTTTTATTTCATATTTGTCTGGGAAGGAGGCAATTAAATCATAAAGTTTTGAAAAACCATATGTATGTATATCAAAATTAGGTAGAGACTGCTTTAAAAAAGCACCCACTGGAGCTATATTAGCATAGCCGTGAGGTTTCTTGTATCGGTCAAATGCTTCTTTTAAAAGAGAATGAAGCTCGTCAATGTTTGAGGTTCGCACATCACTTTTTTTCTTAAACAAAGGGCTCACGGCCTGTCGCTCATCGATAACTTTTCGTTTAACTGCATAGCATACGTTTTGTAAGTCAGGCATCAATCTAAAAGCGTTAATTCCGATAGTGTCAAGATAGTCCAACAAATCATCGCGTATTTTTTTGTGGATTTTTATTACATTGGTGTTGCTTTTTAAAATGCGAGAATGCTCTTCAATATCCAATGTATAAGGAAACATAAATAATCCTTGTTGCATTACTATTCTTTGATTGCATTGGTTGGCGTCAACAAAAAGAATCTTTTTTTGCTCAAATTTCGTTATTCCATCATCTAAAAACGGCTTGAAATCAGGGCTTTTAGAGAGAGATTCTACACTTCTGCTTGGATGGTCATCGCAGTATATTCGAGCAAAATAGTTTACAATAGCTTTAACTCCTGTATCCTGTTCATCCGCTTCTTCCTTTAGCCCTTGAATAATCCGATTGAGCAAATAAATCATTCTACTGCTTTGTACGGAAAAAGATGCGGAGCGGAACAGTGTTTCATCAAAATAGGGCAGAGTTCTAATGTGAATTTGATCATTAAGAGAACAATAACGGATATAATAATACGTTTTATCTTCTTCGTGAGTATAGTTTGTGCCTTTGGGAGTAAACAAAGAAAAGTATAAAGCGATAAAGGGGTTGTATGTAAAATCCAGAAGCCTTGTCGGCAGACCGTAATGTTGCGCATACGACATGAAGTCAATAGGGTTGTTCGCGGAAAAATACTGAAGACCATAACGTTCAAATTCATGAAGAAGCTTTATTTCTTGTTCTCTCCAGTCTTTTTCTCTAATAATGTTTGGAAATAGTTCGCTTTGTTTACCATATCCACGGAATACATTGTTCTTATTTACGGCAAGCTGAGTGAGGTGCGTAATTAGCTCGTCAGAGTTGGTGAACTCTTGTTCACTGTAAAAAGGATTCATCTTCATGATATTCCCCCAAGTAAGAGTGTCTGATTAACCTAAGTTCTTTGTGTTTACTCTATCAAACTGCAAGCAGATTCTCAACAAAAAACTCCAATATTTTTGGTTGTTCTCATAAAGATTTTCTAAATTAAGAGGCCGGATTGCAAACAATCCGGCCTCTTAATTTAAAGTGGTGCGGGCGGCGGGACTCGAACCCGCACACCACTGAGGTAACGGAACCTAAATCCGTCGAGTCTACCAATTCCACCACGCCCGCATATATGAGTCGGGGCTAAGCACCGACTGTTTTTAATGATAATTGCACGCCCTAAAAATCCTCCACTAAGGTGACACGACCTAAATCTCGCATGTCTACCAATTCCATCATGCCCGCGTATTTAATTACAACTCAGTTATACTAGCACACTTTTTATCCATTGACAAGTGTAAGGGAAAATATTATCATTAACCGGTAGTTTAAATTGTGGAAGTGATAGAAAAATGATAGCAGCAGTAATAAATGCTGTTCTGGTTCTGGTGGGAAGCGTTGCAGGGCTTCTTTTCAAAGGCAGACTCAGCGAAAAAATATCCCGCGCCATTATGGTTGTGCTGGCTCTGTGCGTTGCTATGATAGGCGTATCCAGCGCGCTCAAGGACGAAAATACGCTGTGCGTAATAATCTGCATGGTGCTTGGCGTTATCATTGGTGAATGGCTCAAAATTGAACAGAGGATCGATTCGCTCGGCGAAAAGCTGAAGAATAAGTTCACAAAAGCAGAAACAGGCTCCGGACGTTTCACCGAAGGGTTTATGACGGCAACGCTCCTGTTTTGCATCGGCAGCATGGCGATAGTCGGCAGTATCGAGGCCGGTATAAACCATGATTACACGATAATCCTCTCCAAGAGCATTATTGACTGCATTTCCGCCGTTACGCTTGCGGCGGCAATGGGCATCGGCGTTGCGTTTTCTGCAGCAGGCGTGCTGGTATATCAGGGCGTGATAACACTGCTTGCAATATATGTCGGGCCGTTCCTGTCTGAAGCTATGATAAACCAGATGAGCGCCGTCGGCGGTCTGCTCATTATCGGCCTTTCGATAAACATGCTCGGCCTGACCAAGGAAAAGCTGCGCGTTGGCAATATGCTTCCCGCCGTTTTCCTCCCGATAGCCTATATTCCTATTGAAAACCTTATAAGAAGTCTGTTTTGAAAAAACGGGTGGAAGCTGCAAGCGTGCTTCCACCCGTTTTTTTATTTCCCGAGAAGCCAGGTTTTGTGGTCTTCTGCCACCTGATAAAGCGCATCAAAATCCACATGAGGATTATATATAGCCTCCAGCTCATCGTGCAATGCTTTGGCTTGAGCTAGCGAAGACACAGCACATGAAACGAGCATGTCATATATTTTGCGGCATTGCCTGAACTCATGGCGGTAGGCAGTGGAACTCTCTCTGTCAACAAGTGCGTCGAGTCTGATGTGGCGGTAGACCTCACCTGTGTATGTTTCACCCTTGTCGAGAGAAAGAAAACCGAGCGAAAGCTCTGGGAAGCAGACAGCGCGTTTTTCCTCCGGCGAAAGCGGGTCGCAGCAGACAATGGCGTCGTACCCGCGCGCAATTGCTGCAGCACATATCTCATCCAAATAGAATCCGGCAAGTCCAAAGCCGTTATCGAGAACGCACACCTTTGAACACAGCGCAGGTATCGTTTCGGAATAGGAAACGATGCCCTCGCAGCTGATTGCGTCGAGAAAGATGCTTCGCACGCTGCCTTTTTTATCCAGCGCCTTCATTTCCCGGGAAAGCACTCCGGCAACCTTTTTGCGTATTTTGTCCCGCGCTTTCTGCGAGCACAGGGGAAAAAGCTTTGTGGGCGAAATGCTTCCGGCGGCGCTGAGAAAGGCATAAGCGCGCTCATACAGCGCCTTGTATTCGCGGTTAAGGCGAACAATTTCACCAAGGCTGCCCTCAAGTGCTCCGGCGTCGTAAAAGGTGCCCAAATCCAGATAAAGCGAGGCGCAGCCAGGGTACACGGCTTCGATAACGTGGGGGCTGGTGCCGTCTACATAGGCGGTTTTGAGCGACGGAAAACGCACCGCGTCGAGCGAGTGCGGGTCGCCGGAGCAGTGGACATATTCAACGGGAAGGCCCGCTTCCTCCGCCGCCTTGCCAAGCGAGCGCATGAAGCTGGATTTTCCGCAGCCCGGCCCGCCTTTTATTACCCAGAGAAATTCGCCGTCCTCGGGGTTTGTGAGTTCGCTGTAAAGCGAGTAAAAACCGTTGCGGGAATTAGAACCCAAAAAGTAATGTATTACCCTTGCGTTGTCCATTATTCAAACCTTTCACATAATTTTTCTCATTAACAAATTATGCGCAAGGGCAGGGCAATGACAGAAAAATCATTCAACA
>JAZODM010000042.1:0-1946 GCA_045596985.1 Clostridia bacterium | reverse complement strand
ACGGTGGTTATATTTTCAATAAGTATTGGGATGTTGCTCGCTGTTTCGTCGAGCGTTACGCTGCGCAGAGAATTTATAATAGTGTCCTTTTGCATATCAAGCCCGAGCAGCCTGTCCGCACACAGCTCGAAAAACTCCCAGAACACGCCTATTGTCATTGAAAAACAGAACGCAAACAGCGCAAGATAGAAAGGGGAGAGCTGAAATTTGATTTTTTCATTTGAATTTAAAATGTGAACGAGCGAAAAACCGACCGCGGCGCAAAGGAAACCCCATGTTGTGTGCAAAATGGTGTCCCAATGCTTGTATTGAATGTAGTAAGCGCTCAATTCGCCGAGAATTTCCGCCGCGAAGATGAAAAGCAGTATGATTATCTGCAGCAGAGTCGGAAATTCCACGGAAAAGCTATGTTGTATTATTGCGGGAACGGTGAAAAGTGCGAGAACCAGCACGCAGATGAACGTGCCTTCCCAGTCGAGGCGTACAATGCTGAGTATGAGTGCCGCCAGAACGATCGCGCGCAGGGTTATATACACCGCGAAAACGGCTTTATTCTGTTTTATGGTCGCTGTCAGCTTCGGGATGAAGCCTTCGGATATTCTTTTTCCTATTTTCATGGCTCTTTTTCCTCTCTCTTCCGCCGTACAGCCATATCCACAGCGGCACGCATACGGCAATTGCACCGAAAACATCGATTATTGAGTGCTGCTTGATGAATACGGTGGACAGCGATATCAAAACCGCGGGAATGATCCACACGGCCCGCAGCTTTTTGAGCTTTTCGCAGTTCAGGCAGGCTGCCGCGCCCGCGATGCTGCCGATTACATGCATGCTCGGGAAAACATTTGTCGGGGTGTCGGCTTTATAAAGCCCTGCGATTATTTTGGTGAAGAGATTGTCCCTCGGCATTACCACGGGGCGCAGCGGCTGCGCGTTGGGCACAAGAAAGCAGAAAACAAGCGCTGCCCCAAAGCTCAGCATCATGAAATACAGATGCTTTTTGAAGCCCTCGGCGTCGCGCACCACGAGCATCGCGATTGGCGTGAGCGCAAGGAACGGATACCACATAATATACGGTATTACGAAAATTTCGAGAAAGGGTATCGCGTCATCGAGCGGTGAATGGACGATCCAGCAGCCTTCTGCGCTCGGAATATATGCTTCGAGCGTGAAAAACAATATTGCGAATGCCGGATAGAACAGTGCAAGCCAAATATGCGGCGTTTCTTTGAAGAAGAGTTTTGCTTTGCGTATGATTTTCATTAACCTCGCCTTGATTTCTTATATAGATTAATTTTTGCCTGCTTTTCGCAAAGTATAGCACTCCAAAATTTCGTAATAAAGGGAAATGGCGCAGAGTTTTCAGAAAATTTACCTATCGTTCATAAGTGGGCAAAAAAGAAGCGCCGTTCCGAAAGAAACGGCGTTGGATTTTCGTGATGTCCTCAGAATGCAAAAAGCCGTTCCTTTCGGAACGGCTTTAGAAAAACCTGAATTAGTCAGCCATAGAGTTGAGCTTAACAGTAAGAGCGCTCTTCTTGTGTGCTGCGTTGTTCTTGTGAATGAGATTCTTGACAGCAGCCTTGTCGATCGCTTTAACAGCAACTTTATAGGTGCTGACGGCTGCTTCCTTGTTACCCTCGCTGACTGCGTTATCAAAGTTCTTGATAGCGGTCTTGAGAGCGGACTTCTTAGCCTTGTTTCTCATGTTACGAACCTTGGCGATCTGGTCTCTCTTTGCAGAAGACTTAATGTTGGGCATTGTGTGGTAGCCACCTCCTCCTATAAAAATTGCCATCTACACCGCGATACGGCACAGCGTATATGGACTCACGGACATTCATTGTAACAGTAAAGTGACCAAAAATCAAGCATTTTTTTATATTTTTTCGAAAAAAGTATAACTTTTTTTGCTTTGGGCAATATAACCACAAAATATTGTTTGC
>JAZODM010000041.1:0-6341 GCA_045596985.1 Clostridia bacterium | reverse complement strand
GACTTCCCTCTTCTGGTATTAGCGGGTGCGGGCAGCGGAAAAACACGTGTGCTGACATACAGAATTGCATATATGATTGGTGAAAAAGGCGTATTACCATGGAATATTCTTGCCATAACCTTTACCAATAAGGCGGCAAAGGAAATGGCAGACCGTGTGGAAAAGCTTATCGGCGAAACGGCAAGGGATATGTGGGTAAGAACATTTCACTCTGCGTGTGTGCGAATATTAAGACGTGATATTGACCGTATCGGCTATGACAGAAACTTTAATATAATTGATTCAGACGACCAGAAATCAGTTGTTAAGGAGTGCCTTAAGGAGCTTGGCTTTGATGAAAAGGAATTTCCGCCAAGAAGTGTTATGAGCGAGATTTCCTTTGCTAAGGACAAGCTTTTAACCCCCACAGAGTACGCACTCGAATACGGTGATGATTACAGAAAGAAACAGATTGCAAATGTGTATTCGCTTTATCAAAAGAAGCTAAAGACGGCAAATGACCTTGATTTTGACGATTTGATTATGCTGACGGTAAAGCTTTTTTGTGATGCGCCTGATGTCCTCAGCTTTTATCAGAACAAGTTCCGTTATATCTTAGTTGACGAGTATCAGGATACAAACAAGGCACAAAACGAGCTTATTATGCTGCTTGCAAAGGAGCACAGAAACCTCTGCGTGGTTGGTGATGACGACCAGAGTATATATAAGTTCAGGGGTGCTGATATATCAAATATACTTGACTTTGAAAAGGAATTTACCGATGCACGTGTTATAAGACTTGAGCAGAATTACCGTTCAACGCAAAACATTCTTGATGCGGCAAATAATGTTATAAAGAATAACTATGGCAGAAAGGGTAAAAACCTCTGGACAGATAAGGGTGAGGGCGAAAAAATAACAGTATACAAGGCACAGAATGAACATGATGAGGCATCATATATTGCAGATAAGATGTATTCACTCAGCATTAACGGCTACCGCTACAGTGATATGGCAGTGCTTTACAGGGCAAATTCCTCCTCGCGAACACTTGAAGAAGTCTTTATGCGCAAGGCAGTACCCTACAGAGTTCTGGCAGGACTGAGGTTCTATGACCGTAAGGAAATCCGTGATATGATTGCGTATTTAAGGCTTATTAAAAATCCTGATGATGACATAAGCCTTAAAAGAATTATAAACACCCCGTCAAGGAAAATCGGTAAGGTTACACTTGACAAGATTGCAGCGGCAGCCGTGAGGGAGGATTGCAGCCTGCTTAAAGCTATAGGAAACCACCTTGATACGCTCGGTGCATCTGTAGCCGATTTTTATAATCTAATCAGCGAGCTTTGCGCATTTGCCCGTGAAAATACAATTCCTGAGCTTATAGAAGCCGTTTATGAAAAAAGCGGCTACAAAGAGTTTTTGAAAACAGATGAAAAGGCGCAGGAGCGTGACGAAAATATCGGTGAGCTTATAAACGGTGCCGCAAATTATACAGAGAATAATGAGGGGGCAACGTTTGAGGATTATATGGATAACCTTGCCCTTATAAGTGATATTGATAATTATGACGAGGAGCTTGATGCTGCCGTATTTATGACAATGCACGCGGCAAAGGGTCTTGAATTTCCGATTGTGTTTATATGTGGCTTTGACGAGGGTATTTTCCCAAGCTTTATGAGCGCATATAGCAGCGAAGAAACAGAAGAGGAACGCAGACTTTGCTACGTGGGAATAACCCGTGCACGGGAAAAGCTACACCTTACCTGTGCGCATAGTCGTATGCTTTACGGAAAAACGTCAAACTACAAGCCGTCAAGATTTTTGGATGAAATCCCCGAAAATCTTACAGAGGTAATTGATAATTCTCCTACAGTAGCCGATTTCGACATAAAAATGCCGCGCAGTATAAGCCATAATGCCCCTGAAAGTTCGCTATTTGCGAGTGCGCCGACATCTGCGCCAAAGTGCATAAATACGCAGACCTTCAGCGCAGGGGACTGTGTAATTCACAAAAAGTTCGGCAAGGGAATTATTATCAGTGCAAACAGCGTCGGAAACGATATTCATTACGAAATTGCTTTTGAAAGTGTAGGAACGAAAAACCTTCTGGGACTTTATGCAAAGCTCGAAAAGGGTGATTGATATGTATAATGAGTTTGCCTATTTATACGATGAATTAATAAATGATGTTGATTACAAAAAATGGGTTGAGTATTATTTTAAAATTTTTGACCGCTACGGACTGAAGCCAAAACTCGGGCTTGACCTTGGTTGCGGAACGGGAAATATGACAACAGAGCTTGCCGCACGCGGTATAGAAATGACGGGCGTTGACCTTTCGGAGGATATGCTCTGCGTTGCGCGTGATAAATCTTTGGATATGGATATACTGTATCTTAATCAGGATATGCGCACCTTTGAGCTTTACGGAACGGTTGATTTTATAGTTTCAAGCCTTGACTGTATTAACTATATTACCGATAAGAGGGATTTATTAAAGGTAATGCGCCTTGTAAATAATTACCTCGATCCGGGCGGGCTTTTCATTTTTGATATTAACACACGCTACAAGCTTGAAAATGTTATAGGAAATAACACCTTTATACTCGAAAATGATGATGTATTCTGTACCTGGCAGAACGAGTATGATAAATGGCGCAGAATTTGCGATTTTTACCTGACTTTCTTCTGCAAGGAAAATGGTGCATATCAAAGATTTGACGAGCAGCACACTGAACGGGCATATGATATATCGGAGATAAGTGCACTTATTGAAAAAGCCGGAATGAGAGTTCTTAATATTTATGATGATTTAAGCTTTAATGCGCCCCGTAAAAACAGTGAAAGAGTGTTTTTCGTAGCGCAGGAACAGGGGAAAAGATGATGGTTTTGGTTATAGGTGGCGGTGCGGCAGGTATGATGGCGGCAATTACTGCGGCGCTAAACGGTGCGGAGGTAACGGTAATTGAAAAAAATTCCGA
This sequence comes from Clostridia bacterium, assembly GCA_045596985.1. Taxonomy (GTDB): domain Bacteria; phylum Bacillota; class Clostridia; order UMGS1883; family UMGS1883; genus UMGS1883. The sequence goes on along the minus strand of JAZODM010000041.1, from coordinate 3,375 downwards.
TGTTGGAAAAAAGCTTCTCATCACGGGAAAAGGCAGATGCAACGTCACAAACGCGTGCGCAACACAGGAAATTTTTGAAAACATTCCCACAAACGCAAACTTTCTCTACAGTGCCATTTACGGTTTTACAAATTATGATGTAATGGATTTTTTTGAAAACTGCGGTGTGCCACTTAAAACAGAGCGTGGGGAACGTGTTTTCCCACAAAGTGACCGCGCAAGGGATGTTGTAGATGCACTAAAAAGAAAGGCAAATGAGCTTGGTGTAAAAATAATCCGCGGACGGGCAGAGACTATAATTACTAATGGTGAAAAAGTCAGTGGTGTTAAAACCGACACGCAGGTACTTTCTGCAGATAAGGTTATCGTAGCTACGGGTGGAAAAAGCTATCCTAAAACAGGCTCAACAGGTGACGGATATATAATCGCGCAAAAGCTTGGGCATACTGTGACAAAGATTAAGCCTGCCCTTGTACCCATTGAAACGATAGAGGATACATCAGCGCTTATGGGGCTTTCTCTAAGAAATGTCAGCGTAAGTGTATATGACAAAAATAACCGCAAGTTGCACAGTGATTTTGGCGAAATGCTCTTTACGCATTATGGTCTTACAGGGCCGCTTATTCTATCTTCTAGCAGTCATATGGGTGAAAACCCTGACGGTGTGCGTATAGAAATAGATTTAAAGAGTGCACTTGACGATGAAACACTCGACAAAAGAATATTAAGAGATTTTGAAAAGTATAAGAACAGAAATTTTGAAAATGCACTCTCTGACCTGCTTCCGTCAAAAATGATTGGATATATAATAGAAAGGTCGCAAATTGACCGATTTAAAAAGGTTAATTCTATTACAAAGGAAGAGAGAAAACGGCTTTTATATACATTAAAGCATCTTACCTTTACTGTTAAAGGGTATCGCGGCGTAGATGAGGCAATTGTAACCTCGGGCGGAGTAAATGTGAAAGAAATCAATGCCTCTACAATGGAAAGCAAGCTTGTAGGTGGTCTTTACTTTGCAGGTGAGGTTATTGATGTGGATGCATATACCGGTGGATTTAATCTGCAAATAGCTTTTTCAACCGGCGTTCTCGCAGGGAAAAAAGCTGCAAAGGAGGAAATGAAATAAAATGACTAAAATTGCGATTGACGGCCCTGCAGGTGCAGGAAAAAGTACAATTTCAAAAAAGGTGGCGTCAGCACTTGGGTTTGTATACATCGACACGGGTGCAATGTACCGCACAGTTGGATTAAAGGCTGTAAGGTGCAATGTTGATACAAATGACGAAAAAGGCGTTGTAGAGCTTTTACCTTCTCTTGATATTGACATAAGACACGAAGGTGTGGAACAGCACATCTACCTTGACGGAGAGAACGTATCAGACCAGATACGCACACCGCAGATTTCAATGGCAGCAAGCAATGTTTCAAGAGTTCCTGCCGTCAGACTTGCTATGGTGGATATGCAGCGTAAGCTTGCACAAAACCACGATGTAGTAATGGATGGCAGAGATATTGCGAGCTATGTTCTGCCTGATGCCGAAATTAAAATCTTTTTAACTGCATCTGTTGATGCACGTGCAAAAAGAAGATATGACGAGCTTATAGCAAAGGGCGAGAGTGTAAACTTCGAGGATGTAAAGAATGAAATGATTAAGCGCGATACAAATGACTCTACACGTGAATTTGCACCGCTTACAGTTGCAGACGGGGCAGAGGTTATTGATACATCAGAGCTTACATTGCAGGAATCTATCGATAAAGTAATTAATTATGTGAGGGAAAATCTGAAATGAGTTTTTATAGTTTTGCAATCGGGGTAGTAAACTCCGTATTAAAAGTGTTTATACTTTTTAAAAGTAAGGGAAAAGAAAATATACCCACAGACGGAGCGTTTCTTCTGTGCTCAAATCACACCAGTGCAATCGACCCCGTGTTAATTGCGGCAGGGTGCAAACGTCAGCTCACCTTTATGGCGAAGGAGGAGCTTTTCAAGGTGTTTTTCCTGGGAAATCTTATAAAGGCGCTGGGAGCCTTCCCGATAAAAAGGGGAAGGGGCGATGCAGCAGCAGTTATGGCAACGCTTAAAATAATGAAAAAGGGCGGCGCGACACTGATTTTCCCCGAAGGAACAAGGATGAAAGACGGTCAGCGAAAGGAAGTAGGCGGTGGAATTATCCGCCTTGCAATACAGTCAGGTGTGCCGATAGTTCCGGCATATGTTACTAAAAATACTGTTACATACGGAAAGCCTATTTCTTATGAAGAATACTGCGAAGATGTGCAGGATGCCGAGAAAATGCAAACCCTTGCAGATAATCTTATGGACACAATCTACGCTCTCAAAGAGGTGTGCTAATTGGATAAACGGACAGTAAAAATTGCGCAAAAGGCAGGCTTTTGCTTTGGCGTAAGCAGGGCTGTGAAAATTGCCGAGGACGGCGCGGAAAGTAAGAAGATTGCGACACTTGGCCCTATTATTCATAATCATTTCGTGACAGATGCGCTCGAAAAAAAAGGAGTACGCATCATAAATTCCCCGCTTGAGGCTACCTCAGGCGAAACCGTTGTCATAAGAAGTCACGGTATAAGTCAGAAGGAGCAGGAGCTTCTTACAAAAAATAACATAGATTTTATTGATGCGACGTGCCCGTTCGTAAAGAAAATACACAATATAGTAAAAACTGCTTATAGCGAAAATCAGGAGATTGTAATTATAGGTAATAAAGACCATCCTGAGGTCAAGGGAATAAACGGATGGTGCAATGACAGCGCTTTTGTTGTAGAAACTGCCCAGGAAGCCGAAAAACTGACATTTTCTGCTAAAAATGGTGTGTGTGTTGTAGCTCAAACAACTTTCGAGCGGGAATTATGGAAAAAAATTACGAAAATTATAAAAAACACTTGCCAAAGTGCTATAGTTTTTGATACAATATGTAGTGCTACGAATGAACGACAAAAATATGCCGCAGAGCTTGCAAAAGAGAGTGATGTGTTTATAGTTGTCGGCGGCAGGCACAGTTCAAATACTAAAAAACTATTTGACATCGCCGCATCGCTTTGCAAAAACACCTTTCTGGTGGAGGAGGCGAGTGAGCTTCCAAAAAATATTGCCGAGCTTGGACATTCGGTCGGTATAACCGCCGGTGCATCAACACCGGAGCATATAATTAAGGAGGTTTTGGAAACCATGGTAGAAGAAAAAAACACTAATATTCAAGGAAATGGAGAGCATACATTTGCCGAGGCATTTGAACAATCCCTCGTCACTTTAAATACAGGACAGGTTGTAACGGGTAACGTTATCGGCATTACCCCCACAGAAGTATATGTAGACCTTGGCTATAAGGCTGACGGCATCATCCCTGTGGACGA
>JAZODM010000040.1:0-7044 GCA_045596985.1 Clostridia bacterium | reverse complement strand
GCATATCATAACCCATTGTTTCACCTCTGGTCTGGTCGCCCATACCGTATGAGTTATTGAATACGTTATAAAGAATGGGCATACCACCCTGATGGCTTTCCCAAAGTGTGTGGAACTGGTCCATAGCGGCAAAGTTCATTGCCTCCCAAACGGGACCGCGTGCCATTGAGCCGTCACCGCTGTTACAAACAACGATACCCTGCTTACCGTTAACCTTCTTAAAGAGTGCCGCACCTGTTGCAATTGCAGCAGAGCCGCCAACGATAGCGTTGTTGGGAATGATACCAAAGGGAAGGAAGAATGCGTGCATTGAGCCGCCCATACCCTTATGGAAGCCTGTTTCACGGGCAAATATTTCAGAAAGTGTTCCGTAAAGGATAAAGCGGATTGCAAGCTCCTTCACGTCATCAACCTTGCCAAGCTTTTCTGTCGCACGAAGAGCGCTACCACCGAGGAAGCCCTCCATAATTGTCATGAGTTCCTGCTCGCTAAGCTTGTGTATGCAGGAAAGTGCCTTTGCAAGGATTTCACTGTGGCTACGGTGTGAACCGAAAGAAAAGTCATTCTGGTCAAGAAGATAAGCCTGACCAACTGCCGCAGCCTCCTGACCTACAGAAAGGTGAGCAGGGCCGGGATATGTAGTTTCAATTCCGTTATACACACCCTGTGTCTTTATAAGGCTGAGCATTGACTCAAACTCACGAAGAACTGTAATGTCACGGTAAATACGAACAAGGTCATCATCACTGTAACGCTTACGCTCTTCCTTGATTGTTTTGTTATAGACATTTACGGGAATGTCCTTAAAGGTAATTTTGCCGGGAGCTAAGGTCTCGACAGGATCAACAAATAAACTCTTAGGCATAATTTACTTCCTCCTTACTTATATGTGAAATTACTTATATGTGAAAAATTGCTTCTCTGATAATTTCTGCAACCGTCGGATGCGGGAATACGAGCTTTTGCAGACGGTTTGGTGTCATTTCTGTATCTACCATCATTGTAGCAGTCATAATAATTTCTGATGCGTATGAGCCTACCATATGGCAGCCTACAAGGCGTTTCTTATCTGTATCAACAACAAGCTTTATAAAGCCCTTGCCGCCCTCTGTTTCTGCAAGGTATCTGCCTGCATAGGACATCGGAAGCTTAACCTCCTTGACCTTCATACCCTTTTCCTCTGCCTGCTCCTTGCTAAGACCGACACTTGCAACCTCGGGATCGGTATATATTACGGAAGGAATTACATCATAACGCATTTCGTCATTCTTTCCAACCATATGATTTACTGCAACCTCTGCCTCTCTGTAGGCAGTATGTGCAAGCATCAGCTTACCATTACAGTCACCAATAGCATAAACGCCTGAAACATTTGTGCAAAGGTGACGGTCTGTCTTTATTGCCGCTCTGTCCATATCAAGCTGAAGAGTCTCAAGACCGATATTTGCTGTAGAGGGCTTACGTCCTGCACTAAGAAGTACCTTGTCGCACTTTATTTCCTTCTTTTCGCCGTTTTCTTCATATATAACACTGTTTTTCTTAACCTCAAGCACCTTGCAGGAAAGCTTGAACACCATACCACGCTTTTCAAAAGCATCGGTAAGCACCTTACAGATTTCTGCGTCTGTCGCACCTGCAATCTTGGGCATCATTTCAATAACAGTTACCTTTGTTCCAACGCTTGCAAAGTAGTAAGCCATTTCAAGACCTATTACGCCGCCGCCGATAACAACCATTTCCCCGGGAAGTGTCTTTTCGTCAAGAACTTCGCGGTTTGTAACTACAAAACCACTTTCCAAACCTTCTTTAAGACCGGGTACAGGCGGAACAACCGTTTCAGAGCCTGATGCGATTACAAGCTTCTTTCCGGCATATACTGTGCCGTCTGCCTCAACCAAAAATCCGTTTTCATCCTTACCCTTAACAGTGGCATTTGCACTGACAACGGTAACCTTATTAGCCTTCATAGTAGCGCCCACGCCTGAAACGAGAGTTTTTACCACCTTGTCTTTTCTTTCAACAACCTTAGCGTGGTCATATTTTACACCCTCGGCAGTTACACCGAAAGCCTCGCTCTCTTTTGCATGGCGATACATTTTAGATGAATTGAGAAGTGTCTTTGTCGGGATACATCCCTCATTAAGGCAAGTACCGCCAAGTGCCTTCTTCTCAAAAACAGCCGCTTTTAGTCCATTCTGGGAAGCTCTCTCCGCGCACAAATATCCGCCGGGGCCACCACCCAAAACCAATACGTCAAAAATTTCCATAATCTTACCTCCTTATTTTGCCAACAAAGTGGTAAAGTTTTCAAGATTGTAACCAAGTTCCTTCTGGAAACGTGCCGCAGGTGTACCATCCACTGCACGGTGGTCATATGTAAGGCTAAGTCCCATTGCAGGATAAATCTTAATCTCGCCATCCTTACCCTTCTTAACACGCTCTACTGTGCCACATACACCCAAAATTCCTGTCTGAGGAGGATTTATAACAGGTGTGAAGGACTCAACACCCATATTACCAAGATTTGAAACGGTAAATGTACCGCCTGAAAGCTTGTCGGGGCTGATATTACCCTCGCGGCACTGCGCAGCAAGCTCCTTAACCTCTTTAGAGATTTCAAGAAGACTCTTCTGGTCAGCGTTGAATATTGTGGGCACCATAAGACCTCTGGGAGTGTCTACGGCAACGCCAAGATTAACATGCTTAAAGAGTCTGATGTTATTATCATCAAGCATATGTGCATTCAAATCGGGATGATTTAAAAGCGTTCTTGAAACTGCATACAAAACGATATCGCCCAGTGTAATACCGCTGCATTCACCCTCTGATGCTTTAAGAAGCTTTCTGTATGCTAAGATTGCAGTAGCATCAAATGATGTATTATGTGTAAGCTGCGCCATTGTAGAAAGAGAAGTATGCATAGACTTGCTGATAGCACGGCGTATACCGCTGAACTTCACATCCTCATACTCCTGCTCAATTGCAGCCTGGGGTGCTGCACTTACGGCTGCTGCCTGAGCTGCTACAGGATTATCCATAAGAGTCCTTACATCACGTTCAATAATTCTTCCGTTAGGGCCGGTAGGTGTTGCCATAGATGCATCCACACCTGCGCGCTCCGCCAACTTTTTCGCTCTCGGAGAAACGGCAATTTTTCCGTCTGCACTTACAGTTGTCTCTGCAGGTGCTGAAACTGCCTGTGCAGGAGCTTCCTGCTTAGGAGCTTCTACGGGTGCCTCAGGAGCAGCCTGAGCGCCGTCAGGACGCAGTGCACTCGTGTCCTCACCCTCAGAGCCGATTGCACACACATTCATAAGACATGGAACCTCGTCCCCGTCCTCAAAGAAAATTTCCAACAATGTACCCTCTGCGGTAGATTCACATTCAAAGCTGGCTTTGTCAGTTTCATATGTAAACAAAATGTCGCCGACCTTTACCGCATCGCCAACCTTCTTTTCCCAATTACCGATAATACAGCTTTCAACAGTTATACCGGCTTTGGGCATAATTACAGCATTAGCCAAGGCAAAAACCTCCCTATTTTGATATATTGTTAATTATAACATAACTTAACACGCTCGTCAATTACTTTTATGCTAAAAAACAAAAAGAATTGTCCAAAAACAATTCTTTTTGTTTTACAATATAATAGTACCGCTTTCCCTCGCCGCTACCATATAACTTTCAGGCAATGGATTATCGGTTATAACATAATCTACATCCTTCATAGTTGCAAAAGTATACGGCATAAGTCTTTTCAATTTTTCGTTTCCGCACATCAGCACACTTGTGCGCGCCTTTTCTATGACAAGCTTCTTTACAAGCATATCCGCCTCTGTTCCGCAGGTGAATCCCACGTCGGCAGAGCAGCCTGAAACGCCGATAAAGGCAACATCTATGTTAATCTTTTTAAGCATTTCCAGTGTGTTTTGTCCGCAAACCGACTGATTGTTACGATTCAGCGCGCCGCAGCACATAGTAACCATGGGATGGGACAGATTGCACAGCTCCAGCGCAATTCCGGGACTTGTTGTTACAATATTCAAATTTATATCCGGCAGATTTTTTGCAATAAATAAATTTGACGTGCCGGCATCAAGGAATACGGAATTGTACGGTTCTATAAGCGAGAGTGCCTTTTGCGCCATACGCATTTTACCGCGGTTATTATCACGCAGACGAACGCTGAATTCCATATCGCCCATCTGATGAACGAGCTTTACACCACCGCGGTATTTCGCTAAAAACCCCTGCTCCTCCAGCGCATCAAGGTCACGGTGGAGCGTCATCAGTGAAATATCGGGCAAAAGCTCCCTCAGTTCCTTTATCGTTGCTATATTTCTGTCATCCAAATATTCTTTTATCCGTTCTCTTCGAATACGGTTCATAATACCCTCCAGGCATCCATAATTTTATTATTTTTACAATATTTATAACATATTATAACACATTTATATCATCTTTTCAAGATGAATATTGACTATTTTAAAAAATTCTTATAAAATCTTATAAAATGAATATAACTGGAAGGTGATTATATGATTGAAAAGCTTCAAATATACATATCCGACTCTTTCGACCCTTACAATAATCTGGCGGTTGAAAAATATCTTCTTGATACCACGCCCGAAAACGCCTGCACACTTTATCTGTGGCAGAACGAAAACACGGTTGTCATCGGCAGAAACCAAAACGCCTGGGCAGAATGTCGCACTGCGCTTCTTGACAAAGAGGGTGTGCGCCTTGCCCGCCGCCTTTCAGGCGGAGGTGCCGTATTTCACGATATTGGTAATCTTAACTTCACGTTTTTGTGCAGCAGTGAAAATTACAACCTTCAAAAACAGCTTGAGGTTATTAAGAAAGCCTGCGCCCTTGCAGGAATAGCGACCGAGATTTCAGGCAGAAACGATATACTGGCAGACGGCAGAAAGTTTTCGGGAAATGCGTTTTATAATTCGAAGGGGAAATCGTACCACCACGGAACAATCCTTATAAATGCTGATATGGAAAAGATGGCACGCTACCTTACCCCGCCTGTTGCAAAGCTTCAGGCAAAGGGTGTTAAATCTGTAAAGTCACGTACGATAAATCTTTGCGAGCTTTCGCCCTCTCTTACGTGCAACGATATGAAAAATTATATGGCGCAGGCATTTAAAGAAGTTTATTCAAAACCGATTACAGTTATCAATACTCTTAATAACGAAGAAATTTCTAAGCTGGCAGAAAAATATAAAAGCGCAGAATATCTTTATGACACACCTATGCCTATTTCATTTTCCTGCGAAAAATATTTTACTTGGGGAAATGTCAGGCTTGAACTTCAGGTGTCAGACAGTGAAATTAAGGATGTCAGACTTTATACGGATGCAATGGACCACAGCTTGCCTGAAAGCGTTTCATCCGCACTTACCTCCTGCCGCTTTAATAAAGACGATATAAAAAATGCACTTTATAGCGCACTTCCTGAAAACATTGCAATGGATTTAGAGGAGCTTTTGGGAAATGAGGTTATGTAAAGAAGCAAAAAAGCCCATAAAAATGTCACGATTTGGGGACAGTCCCCAAATCGTGACATTTTACATCCGCTTTTGCTATTCTTCCCTTCTGGGATATGGTTTTTTCTCATCCGTTATTCCTGCTAAATAATCCATACTCGTATCAAGAACAAGGGCAATTTTCCGTAATTGCTCATAAGTATAGTACCTCTTACCTCTTTCCATTTTAGAATAGTGGCTTTGGTCAATCCCTGTGAGCATCTGCATTTTAATTTGAGTAAACCCTTTTTCTTTACGTAAATTTTTCAATCTTTCTGCAACATTCATAAATATCACCCATATAATTATGACATAATGCCCTATTGGTTTTAGGAGCAAATTGTCCTATAATTATAATCAGGTGATTTAAATGGATTTATACGATAAAAAAATCGAAAGACAGAGAAAAAAATTATTACAAATAATAAACTCAATTATTTATAACTTTCCATTTGATGAAAAGTATACCGACGCAGAAGAATACCTTCTCATTACGTTACCTACAGCAGATATACTTCTCGAAGATTATAACGGAAGCTATTTTCATTCGTTACAAAATTCTTTTGAAACAGTGTTATCAGAAGAAAAGCTACAATGTTTTTTGTTTGGATATCAATTAGCAAAAAAATCAACTTTCGGTTTCTTTGATAGCGAGGAATATTCAAAGTTAATTAAAGAATGTACCAAGTATACAAAAGAAGAAGACGTCTGAACAGGCGTCTTCTTCGCATTGGGAAAGGAGAATGTTCGGCGCTAAACTTACTACTGAAAAAAGTTGACAAAAAACTTTTTTGGAGTTATGTGCTTTGCCGACTGAGCATGCGAAGTCGGTAGTCTGCAAGATCATAGAATTTCAATTATTAATTATTCATTAGCGAAGCGACTTCATCATTCATTATTCATTAAAAAATCCTGTCGAGCTTAATGAATAATGAATATTGAATAATACAAAACAAAAATCCTATCTTTCGACAGGATTTTTGTTTTGGTGAGCCATCGGCGATTCGAACGCCGGACAACTTGATTAAAAGTCAAGTGCTCTACCGACTGAGCTAATGGCCCATATTGAGTTGTTAGAAAATTGGCTGGGATGGCTGGGCTCGAACCAGCGAAATGCAGGAGTCAAAGTCCTGTGCCTTACCACTTGGCTACATCCCAACATCTTCAGTTATTTTCCGTGGTCGAATTTATCATTTGTTTTAAAAAATGGGGTGGATAGTCGGCTTCGAACCGACGACCCCCAGGACCACAATCTGGTGCTCTAACCAACTGAGCTATACCCACCATATAAAATTTGGCACGCCAGGAGGGACTCGAACCCCCGGCCTACTGCTTAGAAGGCAGTTGCTCTATCCTGCTGAGCTATTGGCGCAAATGGATGGAGCAGGTGACGGGAATCGAACCCGCATCCCCAGCTTGGAAGGCTGGAATTCTACCATTGAACTACACTCGCATCAATGCGGCTCACCACAAGTACTCGAATATTATATCATATCCCACTGCCTTTGTC
>JAZODM010000039.1:0-7560 GCA_045596985.1 Clostridia bacterium | reverse complement strand
AAGTCACTTTTGTGGCTTGCTTTTTTGATTGTGCAGTAATTAAAGGTGGATTCGAAACCGAGCGCCGGAGGCGCGTGGGGGACGTTTGCGACCGCTGCCTGTGGCAGATGAAGGGAGCAATAAGGAGTGGCAGCAATGCGTTTGTTGTAAGTGCGGCTATGCCGTACGAAACAAGAAACGATAGTGCTGTCAGGCTCGAAGAGGTATCCCTCCTTCTCCGCCGCGTCGCAACCAACAGCGCTTGAATCAAAAGGACTGCTTTGTGCAGTCCTTTTTCATTCGCTTTGTTGCTGCTCCTTTTCGTAAAAAGTTTCGCTCTGCTCGTCTACTCAGTTGTAAACGTCCTCGTTACGACTCGCTATCGCAACCAACTTTTTACGAGTACTTATCAAGTCACTTTTGTGGCTTGCTTTTTTGATTGTGCAGTAACTCAAACTCTCGCATTCTGTTTTCACACATCATGAAAATGTGTCAAAAAATGTACGTTTTAAATGACTCTTAAATTGAGTATCAATTCAGCATCATTTATTTACAGAATATCCTCATAAATTTTGCGTATGTTTTCGTATATAAATTCCGGCTTGGTGTCACTGTTTTTTACGTCTTCCATTGTGCCTTCACCGCTTAGCACAAATATTGTGCTTATTCCTGCATTTACGCCGCATGCAATATCAGTGTAAAGTCTGTCGCCTACAAGAACTGTTTCCTTCGGGGAAAAGCCTGTGGCTTTCATTGCAAGAAGCGCCATATCAGGCTGTGGTTTACCAATGAATTTTGGTTTGCTTCCCGTTGCAGTTTCAAGAATTTGTGCAATTGAGCCGCAATCAGGAACATATCCGTACCATGTAGGACAAACCCAATCGGGATTTGTGGCAATGTAGTCCACCCCTCTTCCCAGGAGTATACACGCATCCTCAAGCTTCTGGAAAGTAATCTCCGTATCAAAGCCCATACACAGGCAGTCAATATCATCTTCAAGCTTATCTGTTATATTAAATCCGCTCTCTGCAAGTTGCTGCCTGAATGACGTTGTACCAAGCGCATATATTTTCTTGTAATTTTTATCCTTTAAATAAAGCACTGTTGCATCCGTAGATGTCAAAAAATCGTCTTTCGTTGCATCTATTCCAAGACTTTTGAGCTTTTCTATGTACTTATCAACGCTCTTTGAAGAATTGTTGGTAAGGAAAATGTATCTGCCGCCAATTTCCTTTACCTGTGCAAGAAAATCAAGTGTTCCGTCAAACAGTTCATTATCTATATAGATTGTTCCGTCCATATCCAAAAGAAAAAGGCGTTTGTCTTTCAGATTACTCATTCTTTTCACCCCATATTTGTGCCTTTCCTGTAGAAACTGCCGATGCACCGCTTTTTAAAACTTCTATGGCTTCTTCCCTTGTTTCTATAAGTCCGCCTGCAATTATCGGCACATCTACAGCTTCCTTTAATCTCATTATCGTCTTACCCATTGCGGGCATGACCTCTATCATTTGCGCTTTGGAGGATTTGAGCGTTTCTATCGTTGTGTAAATCGATTGAGAATCAACAATGAAGAAACGCTGTACCGTAAATACTCCAAGCTCCCTTGCATATTTTATAATACTCGTTCTTGTGCTTATAATTCCGTCAATGCCAAGCCTTTTGATATATTCAATTCCGCTTCTGTCACGACCTATACCGTCGGCTAAATCAAGATGCAGAAAAAGCTTTTTCCCTGCACTGTGCAGAATTTTTATATCATTTTCAAGCGTAAGTATGTTTGGCGAAAGATGGAAAACTATTCTGACCTCGGAGGCTGCTGCACGCAAAAGCTCCTCATTCGTACGAACTGCCGCAATAACCTTATTACTGATGCTTTTTTGCGTAGCTTTCATAGTAGCTTTTCCTCCGATACTGACAAGATTTATTTAGTATACCACAAAAATTATATTCTTGCAACCCCTGTTTCTCTTGCAACCTTTATAACTGCCTCTGCCACTGCAGGAGCAACCCTTTTATCAAGCGGTGAAACAATTATATTTTCTTCATTTATTTCATCATCAGGAATAAGTGCCGCCAACGCATAAGAGGTAGCAACCTTCATTTCTTCATTTATGCACTTCGCCCTGCAGTCAAGTGCGCCACGGAAAATTCCGGGGAATGCAAGAACGTTGTTAATCTGATTGGGGAAATCAGACCTTCCCGTTCCGACAACCCTTGCCCCTGCCTCTTTTGCAATATCGGGCATAATTTCAGGTGTGGGGTTTGCCATCGGGAACATAATTGCATCGTTTGCCATTGTTTTAACCATATCTGCCGTTACAAGGTTTGGTGCAGAAACACCGATAAATACATCCGCTCCGCAGAGGGCATCTGCAAGAGTTCCTTTTTTGCCCTCAAGGTTTGTAACCTTCGCAATTTCTTCCTGTGCAGAGTTATTTTCGGGGTTTCCCTTATATATAATACCAAATCTGTCACAATATGTAAGGTTCTTCACGCCCATATTCATAAGATGCTTTCCAATTGCAATACCTGCACTGCCTGCGCCGTTAATTACAACCTTTACATCACCAATGTTTTTCTTTACAAGCTTGAGTGCATTTATAAGTGCCGCCGCAACTACAATTGCAGTTCCGTGCTGGTCATCGTGGAAAATGGGAATATCACATATTTCCTTGAGCTTTTCCTCAATTTCAAAGCAACGGGGTGCAGAAATATCCTCAAGATTTACGCCGCCAAAGCTTCCTGACAGAAGGTAAATGGTACGTACAATTTCGTCAACATCCTTTGACTTAATGCATAGAGGGAACGCATCCACATTTGCAAACTCTTTAAAAAGGCAACATTTTCCTTCCATAACGGGCATACCTGCCTCGGGTCCTATATCGCCAAGTCCTAAAATCGCAGTACCGTCTGTAACAACCGCAACAAGGTTAGAACGGCGTGTGAGCTCATAGGACTTATCAATATCCTTGTTTATAACAAGGCACGGCTCTGCTACACCGGGGGTGTATGCAAGAGATAAATCCTCTTTTGTATTTATGCTCGCACGGGAAACAACCTCAATTTTTCCGTTCCATTCATAATGCTTTTTTAATGATTCCTGTCTGATGTCCATTTTTTAATCCTCCCACGGAAACTTATACTGTGTAAGTCCAAGTTCATCTCTTACTTGGGTGATTTCCTTCTGTACAGATTCGTTAATCGGCACACCGTCTTTTCTTGAAAGGCGGATTTCATATTCTTTCTCTCCTGCAGTATATATACGCTCTGCATCGGGTGCTTTTTTTGAAGCACGCATACTGCGGCAAATTTCTCCTGCCTTTTTGCGGGCAATATCTTCTCCCATAAAGTGGTCAGTGTCAATTGCAATAAACCAATGACCAAGCTGATACGGACGGATATTACCATTTTCGTCCTTACCATCAAGGTCTTTTCCGTATGCACCGTCCTGAAGGATGGATGAGAAAAACTCAACTGCCATAGCAAAGCCATAACCCTTATATCCACCGAGAGCTTCGCCTATTCCGCCAAGTGTTGTAAGCGCTGCACTGCCATTACGAATTTTCTTAAGTGCTACTCCTGCATCACCTTCAATTGCCTCACCATTAATTCCAATGATTGTACCGGGATGAACATCCTCGCCTATTCTTTCATAATATTCAACCTTACCGTTTTGAGTAATTGATGTTGCACAGTCAAAATTGAAATCAAACTCCTCATCAGTAGGAACGCCAATTGTAAAGGGATTTGTACCAAACATCCCCTCTACACCGTGTGTAGGAGCAACAGAGGGACGTGCATTTGTACCTGTCATACCGATGCAGCCTTCTTTTGTTGCCATAGAGGAATAGTAGCCGGCAATACCGTAGTGGCAGGAATTACGTACAACAACCATACCCATACCGTATTCCTTCGCCTTTTTTATAGCCATAGTCATAGCTTTATAACCAATTACCTGACCCATTCCGTGATGTCCGTCTATAACTGCAGTTGTAGGGGTTTCCTTTATAATCTCAAAATTCGTCACTGCCTGCTGAATACCTGCTTTAATGCGGTCGAGGTAAACTGGTTTAAAGCGGTTTACACCGTGCGACTCAATACCCCTTTTATCAGACTCCAAAAGTACGTCTGCACAAATTTCTGCGTCCTCCTTCGGTATTCCGTAGCCTACGAATGCGTCCACCACAAAATCTGTAATGGTTTTCCAATCCACAATATTTGTTTTTGCCATTATATTCTCCTCCAAATTTAATAGAAAATAGAAAAAGAGCGCACTCATCCCGTAAAACAAGTGCACTCCAAAACTCCATGCGATTTTATTTTAATATACTTCTGTTCATTTGTCAATAGCTAATTTATTCTTTTTCCAAGGCTTTTTTTAGTGCCATATAATTATTTTCCATAAGGTCTATATACGTAATACCGCCTTCAAGCTGCTCCTTTGTCACTGTATGGCAGGAATGAAGGAGCATTTTTTCTGCGCCCGTTTCCTCACATACAGTGTCGGCAAGCTTCTCGTTTGAAGTTTCCGTATAAAATACTACGGGAATTTTTTCCTGCTTAACAATATTTATAAGCTTATGCACGGTAGCAGCGCTCGGCTCACTCTCCGACGAGCATCCCGGAAATGCTGCAAAATGCTCAAGCCCATATTCGTTAGTGAAATAGCGGAATGCAAACCTGTCTGCAAAAACGATAGTGCTCCCCCGATGTTTTTCTGTAAGGGTTTTAAATTTTTCATCAAGGTGTGAGAGCTTATCTTCATATTCTTCCGCGCACTTTTCGTAATAGAGCGCATTTTCAGGGTCTATACGGCAAAGCGCATCTTTAATCTCCTCTGCAATTTCCTCTGCATTTTCAACCGATGTCCATATGTGCTGATCATATAATGCCATAGCCGATGAATGTTCGTGACTATGCTCCTCGCCCAAAAGCTCCACACACTTCATCGCGGAAAGCACATTTTGTGGCTTTGTTTCAGCATCACCTATAATCGCGTCTGTCCACGGGTCTGCATCCATACCCAAATTTATAAAGAGGTCACTTTCCTTTATTTTTATTATGTCCTTCGGTGACGGCTCGTAGGAATGAACCTCCGCGCCCGACGGCAGGAGCAGCGTTACCTCTACCTTTTCGCCGCCTACCTGACGTGCAAAATCATAGAGCGGAAATATAGTAGTTATAATCTGTAATTTATGGCTTTTTTCTATAGTATTTTCAAATGTGCATGCAGTAGTGCAAAGCATTAGTACGGCGCACATCAAAATTGGCAGCAACTTTTTCATATATACCCTCCGGACAATTTTTTCAATTAATATCTTACTATTCCTGGCGTATTTTGTCAAGAATCTTGACTAAGCGAAAAAAAAGTTTTATAATTAAATACGAATATTTCTATTATAAGGAAGTGTTGTCTGATGACGAAAATTGATATTTTTTCAGGTTTTCTCGGTGCGGGGAAAACCACTCTTATAAAAAAGCTTATTAAGGAGGCATATAACGGCGAAAAGCTCGTTCTCATCGAAAATGAATTTGGTGAAATAGGTATTGACGGCGGTTTTATGAAGGATGCAGGAATTGAGGTTAATGAAATGAACTCAGGATGCATCTGCTGCAGTCTTGTCGGCGACTTTGCCGAGGCTCTTAAAAAGGTGCTTTGTGACTACTCCCCCGACCGCATTCTTATCGAGCCGTCAGGTGTTGGAAAGCTCAGCGACGTTATCCGCGCGGTTCAGGGTGTAACAGATGAAAACATCGTTCTTAACAGTTATTGTGCCGTTGCAGATGCAAAGAAATGCAAAATGTATATGAAGAATTTCGGCGAATTCTTTAATGACCAGATTGAAAGCGCATCCTGCATTATTTTAAGTCATACCGACGGCGTATCGGAGGACAAGCTTTCTGAATGTATCTCTCTTATAAAAGAGCGTAACGCTGATGCACAGATTATAACAACACCGCGGGCAGTGCTTAGCGGCAAGGCTATTCTTTCCGTAATTGAAAAATGTGATACCCTTGAAGCAGAGATAGAAAAGCTCCGCGATGAACATATCTGTCCTGAGTGCGGTCATCACCACGCAGACCACAACCACGTTCATGAAACGTGTCATGATGAAGCTCATCACCACCACGATGGGGAATGTGACTGTCATGAGCATGAGCACGACCACCATCACCACCACGATGAGCATTGTCATCATAAGCACGACCACCACGACGAAGAGTGTCATTGTCATGAGCATGACCACCACCACGATGAACATTGCCACTGTCACAAGCATCATGAGCATCACCATCATGCAGATGACGTCTTTACAAGCTGGGGATGCGAAACAGTGCGCACCTACACTCAGGAGGAAGTAAATGTCGCGCTTAACTCCCTTTCCAATGAAGAAGTATACGGCACAGTTCTCCGTGCAAAGGGCATAGTAAAGGGGCAAGACGAATGGATACATTTTGACTATGTTCCGGGCGAGGCGGATGTCCGCACAGGCAGTGCCTCTGCCATCGGCAGAATTTGCGTAATCGGTGCGGGCATCAATGAAGACGCGCTTAAAAAGCTTTTTAACTGAAAGGACTGATTGCAAATGAAAGATATTCCCGTATATTTATTCCTCGGATTTCTTGAATCGGGAAAAACGAAATTTATCCAGGATACCCTTTGCGATGAACGTTTTAACGCAGGTGAAAAAACCCTCCTCATAGTATGCGAGGAGGGCGTCCAAGAATATGAGCCTTCACTTTTTTCAGGCAGTAATGTAACTATTAAATTTATAGATGACTTATCTTCTCTCTCCTCTTCCTCCCTTTCTTCTATGCAGAAGGAGTGTAATGCCGAGCGCGTAATTATTGAATATAACGGTATGTGGGAGCTTGAGGGAATTTTAAACAGCTTCCCAAAAAGCTTTACTCTTGTGCAGTGTATGACCTTCGCCGATGCACAGACCTTTATAACCTATAATGCCAACATGCGTAATCTGACGGTTGATAAGCTGCGCGCGAGTGAGCTTGTAGTTTTTAACCGTATGACAAAAGATATTGATAAAATGGAGCTTCACAAAATTGTGCGCGGTGTAAGCCGTGGCTGCGATATTGCGTATGAATATCAGGACGGGACTGTTGAATACGACGATATAGAAGACCCGCTTCCCTTTGACATAGATGCTCCGCTTATCAAAATCGAGGATACCGACTATGCCATATGGTACAGAGATTTGATAGAAGAAACCGATAAATATAACGGAAAGGCTATCAAGTTTAAGGGTATTGTTGCATATGACAGCCGTATGGATAAAAACATATTTGTTGCAGGCCGTCACGTTATGACGTGCTGCATAGATGATGTTGAATACCGTCCCATTGTATGTATATGCAAGAATAAGCACACACTTCAAAGCCGTGACTGGATAATGGTTACCGGCACAATCAAAAATGAATACTGTAAGCTTTACCGTTCAAAGGGGCCTGTAATCTATGTTGACGAAATTGCAGTGACCTCTCCGCCCGCGCAGGAGCTTGCAACATTTTATTAACCTATATACCACCTCAAGCATAAAATATGTATGAGGTGGTTTTTTT
>JAZODM010000038.1:0-1521 GCA_045596985.1 Clostridia bacterium | reverse complement strand
TATTTTAGTGCTTTTCCACGAGCCGATTTATGCTGTTTTCACCGATGACCCCGAGGTTATCGAGCTTTCTGCGGTCTTCGTTTCGGCAATACTGTGGAGCTTCCCTGCAATGACGCTTATGCGCACCGGCTTCGGCTTCTTAAGAGGCTTGGGCAACGCAAAAATAACGCTTGCCTTCGGCCTTACGGATGCACTCGTGCTGCGTGTGGGCTTGAGCTACCTGTTCGGTATAGTTATGAATATGGGGCTTTACGGCTTTTTCCTGGGCTACGGCCTCGCCGCCTTCGGCACGGGAATACCTGCGTGTATTTACCTGTTGTTCGGCAAGTGGGAAAACTATAAGCTTATTAAATAATAAATAATAAAGAAGAAATAATAAATAAGAAAAATTTTAAAAAAGTGCTTGACAATTGGTATATTAATGGATATAATATATTTCGTCGTTGGGGAATAGTGTAACGGTAGCACGACAGACTCTGACTCTGTTTGTTGGGGTTCGAATCCCTATTCCCCAGCCAAAAAAGACAAGTTTCGAGAGAAACTTGTCTTTTTTTATCCATTGCGAAAGCAATGGCATATCATCGCCGTCAGGCGCATATCATCACACGCAGTGTGCATTTCATCAGCCGTAGGCTGTATACCTGCTTTCGCAATGATGATATACAACGGTTACACCGTTGATGATATGCAATTCCTGCGGAATTGATGATATACAAGGCTTCGCCTTGATTTTGTGTTATTTATTATTCCTTTGTTTTCTGCGACTTTTCTGCAGACAGAAAAAAGAAACCGTGCGTTGTGCACGGCTTCCTATTTTACTTAGTCTTCAAATTGCTGCCCGGAGGTATTAGGCAAGCTTTCTGAAAAGATTCTTAAAGAGATTTCTCAGGAATGCGAAGAGGTTGAATTCAAATCTGTCGCGGCCTTCGTAGTCACGGTCAAACTCAACGATTTTTCCGTTTTCGGCGTTGATTGTGTAATCGTATTCAAGGTTGCCTTCGGCTCTGAATTCAATTTCATATTCGTATCTTCCGTCATCATAGTCGAGCTTTGCTTTGATGAATTTGACTTCGGATTCTTCATAGCCTGCATCCTTGAGGGCGATTGCCTTTGCCTCTTTTTCCGAAATCAGATTATCGGACGGTGCGGCAAACGCTGTTACCGAAAGAGAGAGCAGAACGAGAGCTGCGAGTAATAAAGCTGTAAGTTTTTTCATAAGATCATTTCCTTTCATTTTTAAATTTATCGGTTTGGTTTTTTGTTTTTGTTTTGTTAGCTGTCCTTGACTGTGACTTAATAATAACGGCAGAAAATTAAAGGAACATTAGAGAAATATATTTTTTTAAAAAATTTTATGTTTCTTACTTTTCGCTGTTTCACTTGAATTTCTCTCGGATAACTGCTATTATTTTAATATATCAAAGACCGAAAGGAAGTAATATTTATGTTAACAGCATTCTGGAATTTCATTGCAGGCGTTGCCTCGTTCTTTATGCTCATTTACGGCATGCTTGTCGGCGT
>JAZODM010000037.1:0-14412 GCA_045596985.1 Clostridia bacterium | reverse complement strand
TCTCGTAAAAATGGTAAGCAGTTAAAATGGTAAGCAGTTAAGCGTTATTTTTTGAGTTATTTATTCCACCTTTAACGGGATAACTATGCCCAAAAATCGCTTTTTCATGAATTTGAGGTTAATAAACAAAGTAAAGTGTAAAGGCACTTTGACAGATTTATTGTTAAATTGTAAACTTTTGTCAATCTGCTTTACAACGGCTATTTAGTATGATAATCTATAAACATAGATTATTTATGTGCGTGGGGGGTTCCCGAGGGCTTAATGATAGCTCTTAGCATACCAGATGTCGTGATTGTAATAAAAGTAAGCGGTATAACTATGCCTGCTTTCAGGCAGTCGTATATCGGGAGCTTTTATAGGTTTGTTTGTATTTTACACTTTATAAGGTTAATGAATTAATATGAGTTATTTAAGTTAGTAACAGATGTATTAACTTAAATGCTCCGAAAAGTCAGCTATGCTGACAAAGTGAATAAAGAGGTTAAAAGAATGTAGAATTAAATCCAAAAAGGATTACTCTGCATTCTTTTTTTGTCTGAAATACAAGGAGAATTGAAGTCCTACAGACACTTATCTGTACTGTCTTACAGATAAGTGTACGGGCAAAGGTAAATGAATTGAGTAAATAGTTTTTAAACGCAAAGTTTTTAACAGGTTTGTATGCGTACACTTTCAAAACCTGTAGGTTTAAGACAGTAAACCAAACGCAGTAGCGGCTGCGAAATATTTTACATATGTCACCGTTATGACATATTTCAGCATCGGCAATACCAACTTCATTGGAACGCACCTGAGTTTAGCAGGTATGATGCTAACCGCAGAATATTTATTTCACCTTGAATAAGGTTGCGGGAATATTACTAACCGGGCAATATGCCAACAGGGAATACATCTCATACTAAATGGAGACAGAGAAAATAAACAAGCCTCAAAGCACCGATATAAAGGGAAACTTATTCAATTCATATCTGGAAACAGAGAGGTAACGGGTGTTAATTTTACGGTATTGTTATGCCCGAAGATGTACAAAGATAGTCTTGAAAAGATAGTCTGTTAGTGATACAATTATATCGTTGACGGACTATCTGACAGAGAAAGGAGACAAAGAAATTATGACAGGTAGTCTACAGATAAAAAGCGGCAAATATTATGCCGTCTTTCACAACAATGGAAAAACCAAGTGGCATAACCTTAAAATAGAAGCCAAGCGTGGGAATAAGAGAAAAGCAGAGCAAGCAATGGCTGAAATTGCTCTTACATATACTGACTCCCCTGCAGAATGCGACAAAATTAATTTTGCTGAATTTATTTATAAGTGGCTTAATGAGGTAAAGTATCAGGTTGATATAATTACCTACCAAGGTTATACGCAATATACTAAAAAACATATTATCCCATATTTTGAAAAGAAGAAACTGGCACTGCAAGATGTAAAGATTAAAGATATTGAAAACTACTATCATTACAAAGCTACAAGTGGTCGCCTTGACGGAAAGCCCGGAGGACTTTCCAAAAGCACTTTAAAGCATCATAGGGTTATTTTAAATCTTGTTTTCAAAAAAGCAATGCACGATGAACTCATAAGCAACAACCCGTGTCAGTATGCAAAAATTCCGAGACTGGAAAAGCCACAGAGCGTAGCTAAGTTTTACACTGCGGAAGAATGCAGTAAATTGCTTGAGCTCGCAGAAGGTACACCTTTATATGATATGGTGTATATAACGGCTATTTACGGATTAAGACGTAGTGAGCTTCTGGGAATAAAATGGGATGCTGTTGATTTTAAAAACAAAACTCTGACTATAAAGCACACAGTAGTTTTAAACACCGACATTGTTGCCTGTAAAGACAGTACAAAAAACAAAACAAGTATGCGTGTATACCCACTTCTTGATGACATTGAAGAAATTCTGCATAAAATAAAAAAGCAGCAGAACGAATACAAAAAATTATTCGGCAACTGTTATCAGGAAAGCGGTTATGTATTTACAAAAGAAGATGGCTCTATGCGCCATCCAAGTTATCCAAGTCAGATGCTGACTAAAACCTTAAAGAAAAATAATATGCCACATTTAAGATGGCATGACCTCAGGCATAGCTGTGCAAGTATACTCATACTGAAGGGCTGGCAGATGAAAGAAATTTCCGAATGGTTAGGACACGCTGATATTGGAACTACAATGAATATTTATGGTCACTTAAATCTTGACCACAAACGCAAATTAGGCAGTACGCTAAACGGATTATTTGATAAAAAAGCACAGTAGCGGTTAGAATTTGGTTAGAAAATGGTTAGAAAGTTGAAAATTTAACCGTTTTTGAGAGGAAAGTAAAAACCGCTTAACCTTACTAGTTAAGCGGTTTTTAACTGGTGAGCCATCGGAGATTCGAACCCCGGACAACTTGATTAAAAGTCAAGTGCTCTGCCGACTGAGCTAATGGCCCGTATGTGGCTGGGCTGGCAGGACTTGAACCTGCGCGTACCAGAGTCAAAGTCTGGTGCCTTTACCGACTTGGCTACAGCCCAACATCATAATGCTGAGTGCAACTCAGGTTGGAAAGTGGGGTGGATAGAGGGACTCGAACCCTCGGCCTCTAGAGCCACAATCTAGCGCTCTAACCAACTGAGCTATACCCACCATGTTTTGGCGTGCCTGCGGGGATTCGAACCCAGGACCTACTGCTTAGAAGGCAGTTGCTCTATCCAACTGAGCTACAGGCACATCTTTTGCCGTATAATAGGCAAAAAAGTGGAGCGGGTGATGGGAATCGAACCCACCTATCCAGCTTGGAAGGCTGGTGTTCTACCAATGAACTACACCCGCACTTGCGACTTTAAAAGTATAGCAAATATATTCCCTTTTGTCAATATCTTTTTCGCAATTTTTTGTTTTTTTACGAAATTTTACTATTTTCTTTTAAAGTCTATTCTTCCCGTCAGAAGGATAAATATTCTTCTGCGTTAGTTTCGATTACCATTTCCAGCAATCTGCAGGTGTTTTCCAAATCTTCCTTATCTATAACTTCGCTATCTGAATGGATATAGCGCGTAGGGATTGAAATCGTGCCTGCCCTGACGCCTCCGCCTGAAAGATGAATTGCACCAGCATCTGTACCGCCGTAGCTTGCCGCCTCCATCTGATAGGGAATATCAGCTTTCTTTGCGCAGTCAAGCAGCATATTTTTCACATTCTCGTGAATTATAAAGGATGCATCCTTTATTTTTATTGCAGGGCCTTTTCCAAGCGAAAGATTAAGTTCTTCCGACTGTGGTGTATCGCCTACATTGGAAACGTCTACCGAAACTGCTATGTCGGGATTTATATGTGCTGCGGCAGTTTTCGCTCCGCGCAGACCCACCTCCTCCTGGGCGGTAAAGACTGCATATATATCGTTTTCAGACTTTTCTGCCTGCTGCATTGCGCGTATAAGCGCCCAACAGCCCGCGCGGTCGTCAAGCGCCTTTGCCATTATGCGCTTACCAATAATTGAAAAGTTGGAAGCATACGCTGCCATATCTCCTATTTGCACGCTCTCCTCTGCCTCCTTGCGCGAGGATGCGCCAATATCAATATACATTTTCTCAAACGAAACGGTAGAAGGGTTTTCTTTATTTTCGTATGAAATTTTTCCACGTATACCATTTTCAAACTCAATGCAGGAATTTATAGAGTTGTATTTCTGGACACCGCCGATGGTAGAAAAACGTGCAAAGCCATTCTCGTCAATATAGTTTACCATAAAACCTATCTCGTCCATATGTGCTGTAAGCATAACCTTTTTTCCGCTGCCCTTTTTATGGCAGATAAGATTTCCCAAAGCGTCAGTATATATTTCATCACAGACTTCCTTAAGCTCATTTTCAATAACATTGCGCACACTCTTTTCCCTGCCCGAGGGAGAAATACACGCGGTTAATTTTTCTAAAAGCTCCATTAAAGGTCACTCCCTTCTATCGATGTAAGCACCGCTTTGGAAAGCTTTAAAACACTTTCCAAATCCTCTTTACACATCACGCTCACGGGTGAATGTATATATCTGCATGGTACAGCAAGTACCGCTGTTTTTACGCCTGCGCCGCTCCTTTGAATTGCACCTGCATCCGTGCCGCCCATCGCAGTACGTTTTATCTGCAAAGGGATGTTATTCTCCTTTGCCGTTTTCATAATAAAATCAAAATATTCTATGTCTGAAATTGCCGCCCTGTCCATCGCAGTCATAACAGCGCCGCCGCCAAGATTTGTTACCTGATTGTGCGGTTTACTGCCGTATACGTCGGAGCAGGTTGTTCCCTCAATTACAAGTGCAACGTCGGGATTTATCGTGTTTGCCGCAACGAGTGCGCCGCGCAGACCTACCTCCTCCTGAACTGTGAAAACAAAATATATGTCACTGTCATAATCCTCTTCCATAAGCTCCATCAGCACTCCGCAGCCTACGCGGTCATCAAGAGCCTTACTCTTTACAAGATTTTCGCCAAACTCCGTATATTCCCCGTCAAACACTGCATAAGAGCCGAGGCTTACCAGTTTTTTTGCGCTTTCCTTATCCTTTGCACCGATATCTATAGATAAATCCTTGATTTTAAGCGGAGTTAAAACCTCGTCACGCTTTTGAAGGTGAATGGCCTTGCTTCCTACAATACCGGGCACACGGTCTTTTCCTATAAGAACTTTTTTTCCGCACAGCACAGCCGTTTCAATACCGCCGAGCGTGGAAAATTTCAAAAAGCCTTCCTCCGTTATATCGGTTATAATAAGTCCCACCTCATCCATATGCGCGGAAACCATAACCTTTTTACCGCTTCCTTTTTTGTGGCAGATAAGGTTTCCGATTGAATCGGTGTAAATCTCGTCAGCGCTGACCCTTTCCCTGATGAATGAGCGCACCTCATCCTCAAATCCTGACGGGCCGCCAAGATTACAAAGCTCCTTTACCAGCATAAACATTCACCGCCCTTCAGACTTATTGCAAAGGTTGAAATAAGTCGTGCAGCCTTTTCCATATCGGAGCAGTCTGCAACCTCATAATTTGCATGCATATATCTTACGGGAATTGAAATAAGTGCAGTAGGTATACCACTGCCCGAAACCTGAATTTCCCATGCATCTGTACCCGTATCACCGCCGCACGCTTCGAGCTGAATATCTATATTATCTTCGTTTGAAAGCTCTATAAGCTTCCTTGTCATCTTACTGTGAAGATTAGGCCCCATAGTGATGACAGGGCCCTTTCCGCAGGGATATGCATCATCAGATACACCGGGACTTTTTCCGTGGCACACATCTATTGCAATGGCACATCCCGGCGAGATTTGTGCTGCGGCAGTTTTTGCGCCGCGCAGACCTACCTCCTCCTGAACAGTAGCAACTGCAATAATATCATTGTCAAGCTCATAACCTGACAGCATTTCGAGCACCTTTATAACTATGGCAAGACCTCCACGGTCATCAATACATCTTGCCGCAACAATATCGCCGTCAAGCTGTGTATAAAAGGTATTAAACGTAATAATGTCCCCTACGCTGACAAGACTCTGTGCCTTTTCCTTTGAAAAGAAGCCTATATCAACGCAAAGCTGAGAAAGTGCAGGCAGCTTGCCACGCTCAGTTATAAGGTGCGGCGGTTTTGCCCCGATTACACCAAAAAGCTTTTCCTTTCCCCAGACTGTTACCTCCGTCCCCGGAAGAATTTTGGGGTCAAACCCGCCTATTGGCACAAATTTCAGACTTCCCTCCTGCGTGATTTCACTTACCATCAGCCCAAGCTCGTCCATATGCCCCTCAATCATAAGTGAGGGGGCGTTTTCGTTTCTACCCCTTTTTACTCCTATAACATTGCCGAGGGTGTCGGTGTAAACCTCGTCACAAAATTTCGAAAAAAGTGTCTTCACACAATTGCGGACGGGATTTTCGCTGCCGCTGACACCAACCTCACCGTCAAGTATTTTAAGATATTCGCAAATCTTCATAAAATCATCTCTTTCGGCTACAGACTATTAACTATGCGCTTAAACAAATTGCCGCGCTCTTCAAAATTTTTAAACATATCAAAGCTCGTACTTGCGTTTGAAAGCAGCACTGTATCGCCTGAAGTTGCGGCATTTCTCGCACACATTACCGCCTCTTCATAAGTTGTGCAAAACTGCGTTACTATATCCTTACCCACTCCCGTTTTTTCTACGTATTTATCAAGGGCAGCCTTTATTATGGGGCCGGTTTTTCCTATCAGGATAAGGTACTTTACCTTATGTGCAATGTGTTCCCCTATTTCGTCATAGGGAATTCCCTTGTCCTTTCCCCCTGCGATAAGAATTACCTTGTCAAATACCTTGAGTGTATTTATCGTTCTGTTCGGACTTGAATCAATCGAGCTGTTGTAATAGCGCACCCCGTCAAGAAGGCGTACAAATTCAATTCTGTGCGCAACACCGCCGAAGGTCTGTGCAACCTTTTTCACTGCCTCTTTTTTATAGAGGGGGTATGTCGCCGCAATGGCGGTCATATAGTTTTGAACATTATGCTCCCCGGGGATTTTAATGTCGGAAATATCAAGAAGCTTTTCTCCAAAGGCATAAATTGATTTTCCGTCGGAAGAAACATCACACTCTGTATCGTAGCCGAAAGAACGTACTGTGCCATTAGCACTTTGACTGCATTCGTATGACTTATCATTTGTCTTATTTACTACAAGCACACTGTCTTTCCCTGCGTGAATGTAAATATTGCGCTTTGCCTCAATATACTCCTCATAAGACTTATGCACGTCAAGATGGTTTGGACTCATATTCGTAATTACGGCTACATCGGCACTCTTTTTCATTGTATGTAGCTGAAAGCTTGAAAGCTCTACTACCACGATATCCTCCGCCTTGATTTCGTCCGTTCTGCATAAAAGCGGTGTTCCGATATTTCCGCCAAGGTGGCACTTGTAACCGCTTTCACACAGTATATTGTAAATAAGCGTCGTGGTAGTTGTTTTTCCGTCGCTGCCCGTTACACCGATAATTTTTGCGGGGCAAACCTCGAAAAACACTTCCATTTCGCTTGTTATTATACTACCGTTTTCCCTTGCCTGCAAAAGGGCAGGATGGTCAAAACGCATACCGGGTGTTTTAAAAATAAGTTCACCCGAAAGATTGCACAGATAATTCTCACCACAGCTGAGCATAACGCCCATAGCTTTTAACTGCTCCGCCGTTTCACCAAGCTCCGCCTGTGTCTTCTTGTCGCAGGCGGTGACATATGCCCCGTTTTCGCACAGAAATTTTATCAGCGGTAGATTGCTTATACCGATACCTACCACCGTTATCCTTTTATCTTTTACGTATTCTTTAAACGCATCAAATTTTTTACTGCTCAATTTTCATTCCTCTTATCTGATAAAATTAGTCTTTATTTTTTCTTCGGTTTCAGGCCTTTTTACCCCTGCCTTTTCGCCTGCATCAATGCATTTTAATAGCCACGCCATATTTCTTCCCAAAGTACGCATCGCCTGCATTCCTTCAAGGTCTTTCTTAACCTCTTCGGGTGTTGTTCCGTGCACCATTGTCCAGTACTGCGCAGTCACAATCGGCATTTGCATATATTCAGGATATTTTAAAAGTTGGTCAAGAGTTGCCGTGGAGCCACCCCTCCTGCAGGAAGCGACAACCGCGCAGGGCTTGTGCTTGAGCTTTCCGCCTGCACTGTAGAAAAGTCTGTCAAGGAAGGAGGTCATCATTCCTGATGCTGCAGCATAATGAACGGGCGAGCCAAACACTACCGCATCGGCATCCTCAAGCAGCTTTGCCGCCTCGTTAACACAGTCATCTGTAATGCATTTTCCGTTTTTTACGCAGTAGTTGCAGCCAAGACAACCTTTTGTTGCCGCCCCTGCGTGGAAAATTACGGTTTCAATTCCTTCACTGTTTAATTCCTTTTCAATTTCTGTAAGTGCTGTATATGTACAGCCATTTTTCTTCGGACTTCCGTTAAAAAGCATAACCTTCAAATTAAACACTCCTTTTTTCAAGCATAGAGAGCCAAGCCTACTATGCTTAAACTTGTATTCTTTTATGGATTACAGTTTCCGCAGGCAGAATATCCTGCCTTTGCTGCATCTTCACGCTCGTTAAATATAATGCGGTTTTTATCGCCAGGAAGGTTGGGGCACGTTTCGCAGTGAAAAACCTTTGACTTTTTATTTCCTATATAGATTTGCTCAATTACGTCTCGCTCTTCCTTTTCCTCATATGCTTCGCCGGAGGCATTGAAGATTGTTTTTCCGTCTGTTGACAAAACCACTGTTCCGAGGTTGTCACATCTGAGAATCTGTGCGCCGCACGCCTCTATACGCTCTAACGCCTCTTTGTGGGGATGTCCGTATGAATTCCCACTTCCCGACTGAATTACGGTAACACCCGGATATACTCTGTTAAGAAACTCTGCCGACGAAGCGTAGCGGCTTCCGTGATGTGCTACCTTTAAGATATCAGCACTTATTTTCTTGCCGGTTTTTATAAGCTCTGATTCAACAGAGCGTTCTGCGTCACCCGTAAAAAGAGCCTTTACATCGCCATACTCCACCGTCAGCACCAGCGAATTATCGTTTGTATTTCCAAAATCCTTTTCAGGTGACAAAAATTCAAGTCTGAACGGCCCTATATCATAAATAAATCCGATGTCAGGGATAAGCGGTGTTATTTCTTCCTCCAAAAGTATATCGACAAACCTTTCAAAAAAGTAGGAGGAAGACGTTTCCCCATTAAGATACACAGACCCTACCTCTACACTTGAAAGCACTGCCGCCGCACCGCCCAGATGATCCTCATGCGGATGCGAGCCAATAAAGCAGTCAAGATAGTCTATGCCCAGATTTGAAAGATATTCGCATATAACACTGCCGCTTTGTGTAGTTCCTGCATCTATCATTATATTAGTATCGCCGCTGCGGATTAAAGTGCAATCACCCTGCCCTACATCTATAAAATGAAACTGTGCTGCATTTTGATTGCTACTGACACTTTCCACCGCAGAGTAATTTGTACTTTGCGTGCAGGCAGTAAAAAGCAGCGCGATAAGAAGAACACATATTATTAATCTTCGTTTCTGCATATATGACCCCTTTCCTAAAATCAAATAATGCGCGGGATTTCCTTCATATTCAAAAAAGCCTGACAACTCAGTCAGGCTTTAAAAGTTATTCTGCAAAATTTGCTGCAACAAGATTTGCCAGCTCATTAACTGCCACTTCTTCATCTGCACCATCTGCAATCAAGGTAACGCGCATCCCGCGTGTTACTCCTAAAGACAAAACACCAAGCAAGCTTTTTGCATTGACTCTGCGCTCGTCCTTCGAAATCCATATTCCCGAAGAAAACTCATTCGCTTTCTGTATGAAAAATGTTGCCGGACGCGCATGCAATCCAACTTGATTCTGCACAATAATCTCTTTGGAAATCATAAAATGCAAGCTCCTTATCAAAATACTGTTTATAATAGTATACAGCTTTTTTTCTAAATAGTCAACTAAATTTTAGCGAAATTTATTTTTAGTAATCAGGGTATTATTCCAAATTCGTTTTTTCTTATGCTTTTTGCTGTTTTTGTGCAAACTGCACAAAAAATGTTTTTATTCAATGTTTGATTTTTATAGTTTAAATATTGAAATTTGTCAAAAAATCAGTTATTATATAAACGTACCGAAAAGGTACTTAAACTTTTTTCATTTTCCCTCCTTTTAGTGGCAGACGGTTTATCTTGTCTGTCATCTTTTTTTGTCTTTTTTTTGGAATATTTTTTGCATAATGCCCCTTCCCTCAACATATATTCGTTTTGTAAGGAGGATGAATTATGGAAATAAATATTAAAAATGAAAATTTATCCGTGTGCAGCGGTGTTTGCCGCACTAAAAACAATTTCACAGCAGAAACAGATGTTATAGTACCCGACAGTAAGCCTGATATACTCAAGGTTCTTCAGCTCAGCGCGCGCCCTAAGGTATCGCTTTGCGAAACACGCAGCGGTCAGGTAATCGTATCGGGAACATTAACATTCAATATTCTTTATCTTGCAGATGACGAGGAAAAATGTGTAAAATCCATTACCTCCTCCTGTGAGTTCTCAAATCTTATAAAGGACAGTAATATCGGCGATTCTATGCTGACCTTTGTTGATGTTGATGTCAGCGACCTTGCGGTAAACATTGCGAATTGCCGTAAGCTTACGCTGCGTGCAACGCTTGCGACCTCTCTGCGTGTGTATTCGCAGCATAATTTAGAGCTCGTCAGTGACATAGAGGGCGCCTGCACGAAGAAAAATACTGTTTATTCCGGTACAATATGCGCACACGCGCAAAGTAATGCGAGCATTACCGACTCTTTCGAACTTTCGCAGGGAAAGTCAGATATTGAAGAAATATTAAAAACGGATGCCTGGGTAACTGACAGTGAATTAAAGGTTATTGACGATAAAGCTATAATAAAAGGAAATGTACGCGTCACTGTACTTTATAAAAGTCAGGATGCACTGGAATATGCGCAGACGGAACTTTCCTTTGCACACGTTCTTGAAGTTGATGGTATACGCAGCGATATGACAAATGAATACTCTGTTAAGCTGACAGATATCGATGCCGCGGTTTGTGCAAACGAAGAAGGTAGAAACAACGTGATTGAGTTATCGGCAGATTTACTTTTAAGAGTTATTGCACGCACGCGTACAGAGTGCCATTGCGTAGTTGATGCATATATTCCGCGCGGTGCACTCCAGTGCAGCCACTGCGAAATCAGCGTAGACGATATTGAAACTGTTATACATAATACGTCTGATTTCAAGGAAAAGATTACTCTTCCTACATCTTTTCCGCCAATCAGTACAATATACCAGACTATTGCACGACCATTTACCGAAAGCTGCTATACAGAGGGCGGAAAAATCCATATAAGCGGGTATACAGAGGTTTATCTGCTTTATCTCAGCAGTGACGAAAACTCCCCCGTATACAGTCACAAAGCAAATATTGATTTTTCAATTGAGTGCGACTCCCCCGGTTGTATGCTGACACCCGTGGCAGATGCGCAGCTTAGAAATATCAGCTATACGATTGATTCGGAAAACTGTGTTGAAATACGCGGCAGTGTCGACGTGAATGTACAGTGCATACGTACTACTACTACCGATGTAATATACGATGCCTGTATCGGTGAATATATACCGCCCGAGCGTCCGTCAATCATCGTTTCGTGCGTTTCTGACGGAAGAACTCTGTGGGACATTGCAAAGGATTATGCAATCGACCAAAACGATATTCTTCTTGCCAACGCACTTGAAAGCAGTGAAGAAGTTTTGCCCGGAACGGCACTTATTATACCAAAATAAAGGGAAGGGAGCTTTTTATTGCTCCCTTCTCTTTATTTTCTCAAGGATTGCCCTGCATCCCTCATTCACATCTTTCCACGTGGATTGAAAATCGCCCGTATACCACGGATCTGCAACATCGCAGCTCCTCCCCGTATGCTCCATCAGAAGTGATACCTTTTTCAGCGGGTCTGTGCCGACAAACCTCTGCATATTCCTAAGATTTTTCCTATCCATAGCAACTATATAGTCATAATAATCGTAATCATCACTTGTCATCTGTCTTGACGTTTTTCCTGCGCAGGATATGCCGTGCTCTGCGAGGATTTTTTTCGCAGGCGGATAAACGGGATTTCCCAATTCCTCGGTGCTTGTTGCAGCGGAGGCAATCTCAAATTCGCCCGAGATCTTTTCTTCCTCCACCATTCTTTTCATTACAAATTCCGCCATAGGACTTCTGCAAATATTCCCGTGGCAGACAAACAGTATTTTTATCATTAATGTCATTCCTTTGCCGATTAATTTCACTTAATACTATATTACAATCATCTAACAAAAGTCAAGAAATTATTTATACTTGCATCACTCATTATGATATACTTTTTCTGAGGTGATAATTATGAAAAAACTGTTTTCATCCTTACTTACACTGTGCATGCTTCTGCCGTCTGTTCTTGTAGGCGCACAAAGCAGTAATGTAAAAGTGAAAATAGCACCTTGCCTATGAATAACGACTCACTGTCAGCTACGGAATCCTTGGCAACTCCTGAAATATCTTTTTAAAAAGAGTGCAAACGGCATTGAAAATCTCGGATGGAACGAAAAGAATAAACTTTCAGGAGTTTATCTCGATAACAAGGGCTACTACTATATCGCACCAAACGGAACACTCTATTGCATCGCAAACTATTCCTATGCTCCCCGTCTTGTAAACCTGAACACGGGAAATATTATTAAGTTTGAATAAAAATGTATTGCTATTTATAATATATTGTGATAAAATAATTGTCGTTGAAAGTGCGGATGTGGCGGAATTGGCAGACGTGCAAGATTTTGCTTCATCCACCTCGGTGAAAGAAAAATTGATTACGGGGTTTCCGTTTTCATATATGAGGATTAAGCGATTTTGCTCCTCCTCGGGTTTCCTCTCCCGTGTAAAAATCAAGAGGTAAAACTTAATGTGCGGATGTGGCGGAATTGGCAGACGTGCAAGATTTTGCTTCATCCACCTCGGTGAATTTATTGTTGATTACGGTTTTTCCGTTTTCATAGATGAGGATTAAGCATTTTGCTCCTCCTCGGGTAACCTCTCCCGTGTAAAAATCAAGAGGTAAAACTTAATATGCGGATGTGGCGAAATTGGCATACGCGCTAGACTTAGGTTCCGTCCTGTATGTGATTTTATTGTTGATTACGGTTTTTTCCGTTTTCATATATGAGGATTAAGCGATATGCCCCTCCTCGGGTAACCTCTCCCGTGTAAAAATTAAGAGATGAAAACTTAATATGCGGATGTGGCGGAATTGGCAGACGTGCAAGATTTAGGTTCTTGTGTCTTTGGCGTGCAGGTTCAAGTCCTGTCATCCGCACCACCACCCAAAACACTTATAGGATTTCCCTATAAGTGTTTTGTTGTTTCAGGTGTTTGTTTATCGCTATGCGAACAATTATTTTTTGTTCGCTTTTTTGCTCGGCTTAATTTTTCTGCTAATATCTTTGCGATGCATCTTGTCTGCTAGCTCAATAATTATTGATTTCATATCATTCCTTTTTGTCATATTCTCACGCTCCTTCCTATAAAACTTGGTTATCTACTATCATATATTTTTTGAGCAAAGACTCTTTTGCCTTGCTGATGAGCGGGGATTTTAATCTCAGGTCAAGATTTAATCCTTCGTCCGTTTCTTCAATGATGATTTTGTCGAACATCAGGTGCAGATTTGCATTACTGATGTTGTTCTCGGCTATGATGTCATCGAGCAGCTCTATGGAATGTTTAAGAGTAGATTTTCTATCCTTGATAGTTTTATCAAGATTTTCTATCTCATAAACTTCCTTTTTGAAGCTCTCAATGTCATTTCGCCTTGTCTCAATCATCTTGTCGTACATATCAGCATTTTGCTTATCCTCAATCCTTTCCATAAGGATTTTCTGGATTTCAAGCTCTGTCTCAGAAATTCTTTCTTTCAAATTTTCGAGTCTTTTCTCTGTTGTAGATTTTCCTGCTGCCCATTTCTTGACATCAGCTTCTACATTCTCCCATAGGTCATCGAATACCAATCGTATTCCTGCAAGCTCGGCTTGTACAATCTGGTCAAGCATTTCTTCACGAATTCTATGAGATGTACAGTTAACCTCGCTGTACCGATGGTAACCATTGCACACATATTCAACTCTGTCGGGATTGCCTTTTGTCTTTCTGACCTTTGCTACGAATGAGCATCCGCAGTCCGAACACTGTAGCAATCCTGAATACTTATGGCATGGTTTGTTCTCGCTTGCACGAACATTTTTCTTTACCTTGGCATTTAGGAATTCCTGAACCCGTTCCCACATTTCACGGGGAATGATCGCCGGGACCATATCCTCATGCCTGAACTGTTCCTCTTTCGGAACTGCAACCTGTCGCTTTGTAATTCTGCTACGCTCATTCTGATGATTTACGACTGTTCCACAGTAGAACTCATTTTTCAAAGTTCTTTTCACTGATGAGTAATCCCATAAGAACCTGCTTGTAATTTTAGGTTTGTTATGTCCTTGCTTTTTGCCTATCAGCTTTAACTGATAGTATGCAGGGGATTTCATACCTTTCTCGTTTAGTATTCTTGCTATTGCCTTTAAGCCGTAGCCCTCAAGATAAAGTTTGAATATCGTCCGAACGATTTCGGCAGGCTCTTCGATAATTACAACCTCGTTGGTGTTCTTGTCTTTGAAATATCCCATTGGCGGAATCATTACAAGACCTTTTTGTTGCTTTTGTCTGAAGCCGTATATGACTTTTCTTTGTATATCCTTTGAATAACTGTCATTGATAAGACCTTTGAAGCCTATGATTAAATCATCCGCTTCG
>JAZODM010000036.1:0-3174 GCA_045596985.1 Clostridia bacterium | reverse complement strand
CGCATTGTGAATATAGCACAAGCATACGATACTCCAAGCTATTATAAATTATAGCATTTGACTGTTTTAACAGCAATGATATTTCTATTACATTTTTTGATTTTTTTAGTTTACGATCTCCCGCGTCTTGTTAGCATTTTTACAATATTTTCCCCTTAAAAGTTCTAAGTTTTTACGCAACTTCAGATTATTTAAATCTTTTTCCATATTTTATAAATTCTCCTGTTGCTTATCTCTATTTTAATACACTTGATTTTTTTTACATTTTT
This sequence comes from Clostridia bacterium, assembly GCA_045596985.1. Classification (GTDB taxonomy): domain Bacteria; phylum Bacillota; class Clostridia; order UMGS1883; family UMGS1883; genus UMGS1883. The sequence continues at coordinate 2,905 of JAZODM010000036.1, read as the reverse complement.
GCTATATTTATACTATAAGAAGCTTTCTTGGAGGTGTCTGCTATGACCGATACACAGGAAAAAAAGACCGGCGAAACATCCAAATTCATCCGCGACTCACGGGAGCTTTTCTATAACATCCCCCACGGCATTTCAGGAAACGCACCGGAGAATGTAATGAATTCCAAGCACGAATTAACCTTTCACATTTGGACTTCCCCAAGTTCCGATATGCACGCTCACGAAAACTACCTTGAGCTTTTTATTGTCACCAACGGGAAGCTCCTGCACCAATTCGGCAACCGTTCTACCGTTATGCAAACCGGAGATGCGTTCTTGATATTTCCCGGTCAGTATCATCAGCACCGGCAGTACAAGCACTACACATCCCAGCATATCAATCTCACCTGCTCCCTGCCCCGTGCTGCCGCTATGTTCAAAAGTCTGTGCGGAACAGAAAATCCGGAAATCTCCAAGCAGAGCATTCACTTTAACGACAGCGAATTCAGTGTGGTCAAGGATATTCAGGCATTGATTCTCCGCTCCCAAACCGACCATTATATGAACGCCGCGGTACAATCGCTGTATTCCTTTGCTCTGAGCTTTTTCTGCCTGCCCCAAACTGTTACAGAAAGTCCCAAGGTATTGCCCAAGTGGCTGCAGCAGTTTGTGCAAAAGCTGGAAAGCATCGACTTTTCCAATCCCATACATATGACCGATATATACGCAATGTCCGGCTATTCTCAGTCCGCCCTATCGCAGCAATTTAAAAAATATATGGGACAAACCTTAGTCAGTTATATCAATGATCTGAAATTGAATCATGCCTGCAACCAGTTGAAAAACACCTCTTTTTCTATGGTTGACATTGCCAAATCCGCCGGTTTTGAATCCTATCCCCATTTTTCCCGGCTTTTCAAGAGCAAATTCGGTCTTTCGCCTCTGCAATACCGCGCGTCTAACACTTTCGATAAATTCTGACACAGGACAACGGAATACAAAAGGTGCGCTACGATTTAACCGTGGCGCACCTTTTGTATTCCCATTTTAATATGCGTTAGAATTGGCAGAAATGGTTTGGATATAGGAATTGAAGAACTCTCCCTTTCCCTCCTTGCCGTAGTGACCCGGCAAACGCGGAAGCTCCAACTCCTGAATGACCGGAAGCTCACCGTTTAAGTATTCGTAAATCATTCGCTGACAATTTTCGTTACGCAGCAGCAAAGCACCAAAACGCATCTCCTGCATTTCAAAACCTATGGATTGATTCTCTTTGTACCAGAGTGTCCGGTATGCCTCATAGACCTGGCGTACAAGTGCCTGCATAGGGGGGAACTCCTCGTCAGCCAGTTTTTTCAGTGTTTCCTTGTCTTTTGCGATATAGGCGTTTCTCAAGCGAATGCCTAAATCACACTTGTGGGCGAGTAACCGGGTCAGTTTTGCGTAAAAATCGAACAGGTAATCATATTCCCGTCCGTTGATACTCCTTTGCAGAACCTCGGCGGCAGCAGCATACCGGGCTTTCAGGTTATTGTGGACGGTGTAGTCGAACAAACCAAGCAGAGGGTCATTGAATAGCAGATATTTACTGGGGTTATGAACATGGCTTTCTTCGTCTTCCGTAATATTGGGCAACTCTAAATTCATAAATTCCCAAAAGTCGTAGCCAAACATAGCAGAGAATTTTTCGGCGATATCCTGTCGGTCAAAATTGCCATCGGTCATCTGTGCTGCGGCATACAGAGCGGTCAGTGCGGAAAAAAAGGAACAGTCTTTTCCGTCGTCTCCCCACATTGTCATAATAATATGATCAATATTGTGTTCCCGGGCACTTTTTATTGCTGATTCCGTAGAATCCAAAGCAATCTGCAGGTTTGGCGCATAGCCTGTCCAAGTGCAGATACCACCGGCAAACACCGTTTTGTTGTTCACAAACTGCTGATGGGCCTTAAAATTTTTGTCATAAAAGGATTTATCTTTTTCATTGTAGGCCCAGTACACCAGATCTACGCCCGCAGGTACCATGTCCAAAATTTCTTGGGAGAAGCCTTCAGAGCCGCCCCCCTGGTGGAAGAACATATCGCTCCAAATCATAATCTGCATACCGTATTTATCGGTCAGTTCCTTCACCCGGCTCAGATGTTCCAGCAAAATATCGAGCTGGTTGCGGTAGCCGTTTTGTCGCAAATACCGCCCCATTCCCAAGCAAAACGCCTCGTCCATACCAATATGGATTTTACGGGTGGTAAAGCACTTGGCTATCGTAGAGAGCATATTATCAATCAGTGTATAGACTCGCTCATCACCCACAAGAAGCACATCTGCCATATCCATATGGGGAGCATATTCCTCCCAGCGGGGGAGGTGCCCCAGATGGGCCAGCACCTGAATACAGGGAATCAATTCGATGCCGATAGACCCGCAATACGCATCCATATCCTTCAATTCCGCCATGGTGTAGCCGCCACGCATATAGCCGAAATATGGTTCGTTTTCCACCTCGTAGGTATCCTCGGTGTAGAGCATCAAACCGGTATAGCCCATATTTTTTATAATTTTAGCAAATTCCTTTACCTTTTCCGGCTTCATCACGCCATTACGGGAACAATCAATCATAACAGTCAGTTCTTTTATGTTCATAGAATCCATCTCCTTGGTACACATATTATACTTTGGCCGATCTCCTACCGTTTTCTTTGAACTACAACGCGCTCACTCAGAAAAAGCAAGTACGTTTTCAGTTAAATAATTTTCGAGAAGCGCAGTGACTATTGGGTGCAAACATTTTTTGATTACACAAGCAGGTAGTTTACTTCTAAACAAAAATTTTACTCTATTTGATACTTTCTGTGGGAGACTTGCCATACCGTCTTCGAAACATTCTTGAAAAATTGGCACAGCTGTCGTATCCGCACATTTTAGCGGC
>JAZODM010000035.1:0-7449 GCA_045596985.1 Clostridia bacterium | reverse complement strand
CTCGAACCCTCGACCTCCAGCGTGACAGGCTGGCGTTCTAACCAACTGAACTACCGGGCCAAATGGTGGGAACAATAGGGCTCGAACCTATGACCCTCTGCTTGTAAGGCAGATGCTCTCCCAGCTGAGCTATGCTCCCATAATGTCGACCACCATCGACAACGTTGATTATTATAACAAAAGCTTACCCAAATGTCAATACTTTTTTGCAAAAATATTTTTAAATTTTGATGCTCACCCAAAAAGGTATAGAAGAAGCTTTTCTTTTTGAATAAAATGTTAATTTTGGAGTAAAAATTCTATATCCGTTGACTTAATGACCGATTTGTGGTAAAATTGTTTAAAATGAGATAGTTTGGGTTAAATTACTCCTGCAGAGAGGTTTGTTATTATGACTAAAAGAAAGAAAAGAAGGAGCGCAAGCAGCTTTTTAAAGGGCGTTTTAATATCGCTTTTAATGGTGTTTGCTGCGCTGAGCGGTATATACGCCGCGAAAATTTATACAACACCATACAGCAGTATAGTAAGTGAATTTGAAGCAGGCACCCTTCATGAGGTTGAGATTGCAAAGGAAAAGTGCAATATTCTTATAATGGGAACGGATAAGGAAGGGCTTAGAACTGACGTTATGATGCTTGCCCAGATTGACCCCGAAAATGACCATGCAGTTGTTATGAGTATTCCGCGTGATACACGTGTTAAATATGCCGGTGTTAACCGCAAAATCACAGAGGTTCACACCGTAGGTCATAAAAACGGTAAAAAGGGAAGTGAGGCGGCAATTATTGCCGTGAAGCAGCTCACAGGTATTCCCGTACATCATTTTGTGAAGGTCAATTTTGAGGCGTTTCGTGATTCTATTGATGAGCTGGGCGGAGTCGAGTTTGATGTTCCGCAAAGGATGAGGTACACAGACCCCTATCAGGATCTTCGTATTGACCTGCAGCCCGGGGTTCAGCATCTTGACGGTGACAAGTGCGAGCAGCTACTTCGTTTCAGAAGATATAAGAATGGCGACCTTGACAGAATTAAGGTGCAGCAGGATTTTATCCATGCCCTTGCAGAGCAGAAGCTTCAGATGCGATATGTAGGAAAGATTGACGATATATACAGAATTATATCAGATAATATGGAAACCTCAATGACGCCGGGCGATGCAGTTGCGTGCGCTATGCAAATGCTTTCCATCGGCACAGACAAGATAGAAACAATTACGATGCCCGGAACGGCGCAGGATATCGGCGGAGGCTCGTACGTTATACCTGACTATGACGGTATTGATGAGGTTCGGGAAACGTCCTTTGGATATAGCGAAGATGAAGAAGTATAAATATGCCTTTTATGGTAAAAATATACTTAAAAAATGAAAGTTTTGCAGTAAAAACTGAAAAAAAGGCTTGCATTGATAAAGGGAAAACGATATAATATTAGCGATATGTAAATTTTACCTTTTATTATATAAATTGGAAAGGCGAATATTATGGCTGAAAATGTTAATGTAAGAATTACTATGCAGGGCGGAGGAGTGATAGAGCTTGCGCTTTATCCTGAAATTGCCCCGATAACAGTTGCTAATTTTAAAGAGCTTGTAGAGTCCTCTTTTTATGACGGACTGACCTTCCACAGAATTATAAAGGGATTTATGATTCAGGGCGGTGACCCGCTCGGAACAGGAATGGGCGGCAGTGACAAGAATATTAAGGGTGAGTTTATGATGAATGGCTTTAACAACACTCTTAAGCATACACGTGGCGTTATTTCTATGGCACGCAGTCAGCACCCTGACAGTGCATCAAGTCAGTTCTTTATTATGCACGAGGATGCGCCCCACCTTGACGGAGCTTATGCGGCATTCGGTAAGGTAACAAAGGGCATTGAAATCGTTGATGAGATTGCGTCTACCCCCGTAGGATTTGACGGGCAGACACCAAAGGTTACACCTGTTATCGAGTCAATGGTTATTATCTGAGTTATTAAATAATATTTATTATTTATATATTTTTAAACACGAAAGGATGTTTTAAAATGGCAGTAAAAGTTGCAATTAACGGTTTTGGACGTATCGGTCGTCTGGCATTCCGTCAATTGTTCGGTGCAGAGGGCTACGAGGTAGTAGCAATTAACGATCTTACAGATCCTAAGATGCTTGCTCATCTTTTAAAGTATGACTCATCTCAGGGCAGATATGACGGTCACACTGTAGTTGCAGGTGAAGACAGCATCACAGTTGATGGTAAGGAAATTAAAATCTATGCAATTAAGGACGCTAAGGAATGCCCCTGGGGTGCTCTTAACGTAGACGTTGTTCTTGAGTGCACAGGTTTCTATTGCTCAAAGGAAAAGTCACAGGCACACATCGATGCAGGTGCTAAGAAGGTTGTTATTTCTGCTCCTGCAGGAAATGACCTCAAGACTATCGTTTACAGCGTAAACGAAGATACACTTACAAAGGATGATACAATCATCTCTGCTGCATCTTGTACAACAAACTGCCTTGCTCCTATGGCAAAGGCTCTTAACGATTATGCACCCATCCAGTCAGGTATCATGGCTACAATCCACGCTTACACAGGCGACCAGATGATTCTTGATGGTCCTCACCGTAAGGGTGACCTTCGCCGTGCACGTGCAGGTGCTGTTAACATCGTTCCCAACTCTACAGGTGCTGCAAAGGCTATCGGTCTTGTTATTCCTGAGCTTAACGGAAAGCTTATCGGTGCTGCTCAGCGTGTTCCTGTTCCCACAGGTTCAACAACAATTCTTACAGCTGTTGTTAAGGGTAGCGACGTTACAAAGGAAAGCATCAATGCCGCTATGAAAAAAGCTGCAAGTGAGTCATTCGGTTACAACGAGGATGAAATCGTTTCTTCTGATATCGGAGGTATCCGTTACGGTTCACTCTTCGATGCTACACAGACAATGGTAGCAAAGGTTGCAGATGACCTTTATCAGGTACAGGTTGTTTCATGGTATGACAACGAAAATTCTTACACAAGCCAGATGGTACGTACAATTAAGTACTTTGCAGAGCTTGCATAAGTCGGCTGACAAGGTCAGCCTTTCGAAAAAGAAGTTTTGAGGGCAAAACATTCTCTTTCGAGGTAAGGGCTTTCGCTCGCGCGGCACTCACCGTGCCAGCCCTTTATAGGAGTTAAAATCGAGGTACACGCCCCCGATTTTAACGAATTATATAAAAATAAAAAAAGCTCCGAAATTCAAACGAATTTCGGAGCTTTTTTGAAAGGCTGACCTTGTCAGCCTAAAAACTCAACTTCTGAAAATACGGATGCAAGGGTGTCATATATTTTATCGTTTTCACGTTTATCGTGGACTATGATTTTTCTGGGTGCTATTGTGATGAGGGCGCTCAACATAATATCGTCACCCGTAAATTCCTCTGTAGCAAAGGCAAATTCCTCGGCATAATAATCGGTTATGTCCTTGTGCCATTTATTGAAAATACGCAGACAGTCACCCTTTTTTATGATGTGAACGGTCTTTTCCTTGGGAGATTGCACAGATACAAAAAACTTTAGCATATTTAAAAATTCATCATACTCCCGAAGGGCACTGAATTCCTCTGCCGCATTATGGCAGAGCTTTTTAAGCTCATTCTTATATTCCTCAAGCCTGAAATTTATAAAGCCGCTGAGAATAATATAGCTGTTTTCCTTAAGATAATCAAGTGCGCTTTCTTCTATCAGTGCTTTACGTCTGTTATAAAGCATCTTTCCCATAAGGTCATCCTCGCAGGGATGTGAATTTTTAAGTGCTATATTATATATTTCCTGCTTTTCTGATTGCGGCATAAAAGGAAATTCCCGGTCTGTAATTTTATATAAAAGCGGTGCTTCCACCTTATCCAGAATTTCGTTACTGATTTGCCCTGCAAAATCCTCAATACAGATATTAGAGGGCATTTTTACGGCAGTATTAAAATCCAAAAGCTATCACCTCATAAATTAGTATGTAGTCATCAGAGGTAAAACAGAGCCTATGTCAATAACTTCTCCTTTTTTCAGATTTTTAATTTTAATTCCTTTTTTATTTAAAAATTCTTTAATTAAATTTCCTGATTTAAGGGTTTCAACCTCGCCGTTTACAAGGAGAGTATCAGGCGATGCAAGACCGCACGAGCCGCCCCAGAAGCCGTTTTTATAGCCGGGCAATAAAACACCCTCGTTTGAAATTAAAAGCGCCTCAAAACCCATTTCTATGCCTTTTTTATAGATGCCTTTATCAGCAGTTATAAAGGTGTTTTCATCAATGGGGCAGATAGAGCATTTTGTATATCCCTGATTAACGAAGATAATCTCATAACCCTCGCTGATAAGTATATCATATAAAGTCGGGTCGCATACCTTTTTATTTAAAAAACATTTTTTACCGATTATACAAACATTATATGCACTATCGAGCGGGTAGTTACAACCAAGATGCGTTTTTCCTTCTATAATTTCAAAGCCGTACGGAGAAAGTGCACTTTTATAGTATGCATAGCTTTCAGGCGGACATACTGCTTTTTTTGTGGAAACTATTGCTATTGAAAGGTCAGCGTGACGCGAAAGTGCCACGGGAAGCACCTCGATTTTCGGGGGCGTTATTACAGTTGCGCCAGGGATTGGCGCATCTGCAATGAAGACACTGACACTGTTTTTTGGAAGATTGGGAGAGGAAACAGGTTTCATAATATCATTCCTTATGCCTAAAGAAAATACCATTGGAGATTGCACGGGGCAATTTCCAATGGTGATTATATTATTTATAGCTAAGTATTTGATTTGCAAGCTTAGTTGATGCTTCATATCCTGCAAGTTGTCTTTCCATCTGATCCTTGCGCGGGTAGTAACGGAGGAAAAGATACTGGTCTTTAAAATCAATATCGTTTTCGTCAAAGAGCGCACAGTCATCAAGCTTTATTCCGTAATCAATCCCATTGACGCTGTAGGTTTCCTTTTCTGTCAAATCAGCCGTAAGCCAGTCTGAAATCGGCGCTAAAACTGCATTTTCAGTATCATCGCCCATACAGTACTGTGCAGTATCTTTATCCATAATATAAAGATATACGTCATCTTCCGCAAGGGAAAGCTGAAGCTTTGTAACCATTGCCATCAGATATTCGCCGTCAGATTGACTTGTAAGGTCAATGTTAAGCTGAGAGAAAAGAAGTGCACTTTCCCCGTTTTCATCAGCGTCAACGCAAAGAGGGGAGAGGGTTTCTTCAATTTTCATCGTTGCCTCTTCGTTATACATATTTTTGCCGGCATACATCAGCGTAACGTCATATTTTGGAGCAGTAATATTTTGGTATACTGTTGATCCTATTACTATAATAATAAACGCAGTTATAATAGTATGCCACTTATAATACATCCAGAAATATTCCCACCACGCTTTTGTAAACTTAGGGGGAATTGTGCCGTATTTTTCAGCCATTTTCCTACCTTCTTCCTGATGCACCAAGACGTGCAAGCGATTTCTTTAGCTTAATTTGTGCAAGCTTGTATTCATACTCACTGTGGTTATGCTTTTCAAGACGTGCCTCTGCCTTTGTCCTTGCTCTTTCGGCACGCTCAACATCAATATCCTCCGCCCATTCAAAGGTGGATGCAATTACTCTGACAAGACCGCCTGATACGGAAAGCATTCCGCCCGAGCAGGCAGCCTTACGCTCACCCTCATCTGTAATTATACGTGCTATACCTATTGAAAGAGGTGTTACATAGTCGCAGTGATTTGCAAGAATACCAACATCACCCTCCGTTGTACGGAGAATAATTTTCTGAGCTTTTCCGTCATATAACAGACCGTCAGGGGTAACTATCTGCAATTGAAATGTGTTCATATTATCAACCCTTTTTAGCTTTTTCGATTGCCTCGTCGATTGTACCGACAAAAAGGAATGCAGATTCGGGTAAATCGTCGTGCTTACTCTCTATAATTTCCTTAAATCCACGGATTGTTTCCTTAACGGGAACATATTTACCCTGCATACCTGTAAACTGTTCTGCAACGGAGAACGGCTGTGAAAGGAAGCGCTGTACCTTACGTGCACGGTTTACGGTAAGCTTATCCTCCTCGCTCAGTTCGTCCATACCCATAATGGCAATAATATCCTGAAGCTCGTTATAACGCTGAAGAATTCTCTGTACTGCACGTGCAGTTTCGTAATGCTCCGTTCCCAAAACGTCAGGGGAGAGAATACGTGACGTTGAATCAAGCGGGTCAACGGCAGGATAAATACCCTGCGATGCAATCTGACGCGAAAGAACTGTTGTTGCATCAAGATGTGCAAACGTTGTTGCAGGTGCGGGGTCTGTAAGGTCATCGGCAGGCACATATACAGCCTGAACAGATGTGATAGAACCCTTTTTCGTAGAGGTAATTCTTTCCTGAAGAGCACCCATTTCTGTTGCAAGGGTTGGCTGATAACCAACGGCGGAGGGCATACGTCCCAAAAGCGCACTAACCTCACTTCCTGCCTGGGTGAAACGGAAAATATTATCAATGAAAAGAAGAACGTCCTGACCTTCCTTATCACGGAAATATTCCGCCATTGTAAGACCGGAGAGCGCAACTCTCATTCTTGCCCCAGGCGGTTCATTCATCTGACCGTAAACGAGGGCTGTTTTTGAAATAACGCCTGACTCCTTCATTTCGTTATATAAATCGTTACCTTCACGTGTTCTTTCACCAACGCCTGTAAATACACTAAGACCGCCGTGCTGCTTGGCAACGTTATTGATAAGCTCCATTATAAGAACTGTCTTACCAACACCTGCGCCGCCGAAAAGACCAATTTTACCGCCCTTTGCATAGGGGCAGATAAGGTCAACTACCTTAATTCCTGTCTCTAAAATTTCGGTAGTGCTTTCCTGCTCGTCATAGCTGGGGGCACTTCTGTGGATTTCCCATCTTTCAGTGCTTTCGGGGGCAGGCTGATTATCAACCGGCTCACCAAGAAGGTTGAAAATTCTGCCCAAAGTACATTCGCCTACGGGAACACTTATACCTTTGCCCGTATCAACAGCCTCCATTCCACGAACAAGACCGTCAGTAGAGCTCATAGCAATACAACGGACAACATCGTCGCCGATGTGCTGTGCAACCTCAACAATGATTTTACGGTCATTGTGCGTAATTTCAATTGCGTTTAAAAGCTTTGGAAGCTCGCTGTTTTCAAATTTAATATCAAGGACAGGTCCGATAACCGAAATTACCTTACCTGTGTTTTTCTGTGACATTTGGTATCCTTCCTTTCTTATAGAGAAGTATAAAGGGGATTGTTAAGGGGATTCCCCTTAACATTAAATCCGTTAAAATCAAGGGCGTGTACCTTGATTTTAACTCCTTGCAAGGGCTACCGCGGTGAGCGGTGCGCGAGCGAAAGCCCTTTTCTCGCAGCGGAACATTTTCAAAGAAACTTTTCGCTGCGAAAGGATGACTTTG
>JAZODM010000034.1:0-2067 GCA_045596985.1 Clostridia bacterium | reverse complement strand
TGAGTGTGCAACAACACACGATATTCGGTGACGATAGCAAAGAGGTCCCACCTGTTCCCATACCGAACACAGTAGTTAAGCTCTTTAGCGTCTTGGATACTTGGCGGGTGACTGCCCGGGAAAGGAGAACGTTGCCGGAACTGAAAAGAAGTAAGCAATCGCTTACTTCTTTTTTTGTTTTCCGTGCCCACGAATTTCGTGCAATACTGCGTTATCAAAGGATGACCGTACATGAGTTCTGTCCATCCTTTTCTGTCTTGTCTTGCGCAAAATTAGCGAGCACGGCTTGCATAGTTTTGTTTGTGTTGTTTTTAAGTTTTTGGTGTGGTATAATGTGCGTAGTAATATAGTTTTTATTTCTGACTTGACACGAACTATATGGAGATGTCGAATTTTGGCGATATAAAAAAGCCTTCCCCTTGAGGGGAAGGTGGGTTGCGAAGCAACTCGGATGAGGTGGATTGTAGGGCACAGCCTTTAGGATGTGCCGCAAATATAATTATAGGTTTGTTGGAAACCGCCAAACCCTACAACACCTCACCACCGCCTGCGGCGGAGCCTCTCCTCAAGGAGAAGCCTTTAAAAGGTTTGCATCTAAACCTTATGTATCGTAATTAATGTAAAATAGAAAGAAGGATTTTTTTAAAATGAGCGAAGCTTGTAATCACGATTGTTCATCTTGCAGTGAAAATTGTGCATCAAGAAAGCCTGAGAGCTTTTTAGAAGCACCACACGAGATGTCAAAAATTAAAAAAGTAATTGGAATTGTAAGCGGTAAAGGCGGTGTTGGTAAATCCTTAGTTACCGCACTTACATCTGTAATATCACAAAGACAGGGCTTTAAAACCGCAATTTTGGATGCGGACATCACAGTCCCGTCTGTTCCTAAGATGTTTAAGGGCTTTAAAAATGTAGAGCCGACAGAAGAAGGAATGTACCCTGCTAAGAGCAAAACAGGAATTGAGTTTATGTCACTTAACTTGCTTTTAGAGAACGACACAGACCCCGTAATCTGGAGAGGCCCTGTTATTGCAGGTGCAGTTAAGCAGTTCTGGACAGACGTTATCTGGTCTGATGTTGATTTTATGTTTATCGATATGCCTCCCGGAACGGGTGATGTACCGCTCACTGTATTTCAGTCAATTCCTGTTGACGGCATAATCATTGTTTCATCTCCTCAGGAGCTTGTTTCTATGATTGTTGAAAAGGCGGTTAATATGGCGAAAATGATGAACATTCCGATACTCGGTCTTGTTGAAAATATGAGCTATGTTAAATGTCCCGACTGCGGTAAGGAAATCCGCGTGTTTGGTGACAGCCATATTGATAAAATCGCTATGGAACACGGAATTCCCGTACTTGGTAAAATTCCAATGGAGCCTAAGCTTGCAGCTGCTTGTGATGCAGGTATGATTGAGCTTTTCGAAGGCGACTGGCTTGATTACGTTGTTCCTGTTTTAGAAAAAATGATTGAAGAATAATTATAGTCATAACCACCGGTGAAACCGGTGGCTTGCACAACCCCTATAAGGGGTTTTTACGGACTTAACCCCTCTAAGGGGCATCGAAGTTTGGCAACGCATTACTATTACAGGCAGCCGCTCACGTGCGGCTGTCTTTTTTTTCCTACATATTCTTAGAACCCGTAAACGGGTCTATATATTCCTTTAAACTTATTTGATCACATGCATAATCCTCTTCTAATTAGTTCTTTATATATTCTTCTATTACTCGTTTATTTCTGCCCACTGTATCAACATAATACCCTCTGCACCAAAAATGCCTTGAGCCATATTTATACTTTAGATTCGCATGTCTATCAAATATCATTAATGAACTTTTTCCCTTGAGATATCCCATAAATTGTGCTATACTTATATGTGGTGGCACACTTACTAACATATGTATATGGTCTTTACACGCTTCTGCCTCTATTATCTCTGCTCCCTTTTGTTCGCAGAGTTTTCGCAGTATTTCGCCTATATCTTTCTTTAATTGTCCATATATTTCTTTTCTACGATACTTGGGTGCAAATACTATATGATATTGGCATCTGTATCTTGAGTG
>JAZODM010000033.1:0-35596 GCA_045596985.1 Clostridia bacterium | reverse complement strand
TGATGCACCGCCGATAAAAGCGGTGCATCACATTATATTTTTGTTTAAATTACTTCTCGTTTCTGCAAACGTCCTTGAAGTACTTGTATGTGTCAACCTTAAGCTCGCCGCAAGCAGCCTCATCGCAGGCGATGATGCCGTCCTTATGGAGCTGGAGCGCGCTGATGGTCCATGCGTGGTCAACGCCGCCCTCTACACAGTGGCGGAGTGCGCGTGCCTTGTGGTGTCCGTTAATAAGAAGCATTACCTGCTTGGAGTCGCATACTGTGCCGACGCCAACAGAGAGTGCGGTCTTCGGAACCTTTTCGGGGTCGTTGTCAAAGAAGCGGGAGTTTGCGATAAGTGTATCCTGTGTCAAAGCGCGTACACCTGTGCGTGAAGAAAGGGAAGTAAACGGCTCGTTAAAGGCAATATGACCGTCTACACCGCTTCCACCAAGGAAAAGGTCAATGCCGCCGTATGAAGCAATTTTATCCTCATAGCGCTGACATTCTGCCTCAAGATCCTCTGCCATACCGTTAAGAATATTTATATTCTCCTTAGGAATATCGATATGGTTAAAGAAGTTGTCGTGCATAAAATACCAGTAGCTCTGGTCATGCTCTCTGGGAAGACCTACATATTCATCCATATTAAATGTTACAACATTCTTAAAGGTGATGTTGCCCGCCTTATTCATTTCAATAAGTCTTTTGTATACGCCAAGCGGTGATGAACCAGTAGGAAGTCCGAGTATAAAGGGACGATCCTCCTTATGGTTACTAATCGCATCGGCAATATGCCCAGCCGCCCATGCGCACATTTCGTCATAGTTGTCTTTGATGATAAGCTTCATTAAAATCACACTCCAAATTATGTTGTCGGGATTAATCCCCAATACTGATATTATACAATTTCTACAGCGATTTGTCCAGTGGTTTTTAATGTTTTTTAGAATAATTTGATATATTATATTTCTCCTTAAACTGTGCGAAGCACAATATCACTCGGCAAAGCCGAATATAACTGCATAGCAATATACTTTCCGGGCGCTCTTCCGTTTGAAACAATGTCGCTCTGCTGCACTGCTGTTTGCATTGCTCCTGTTTCTGCACAACCCTACGCCTTCGTTCTTTCTGCCACCGGCAGCACTCAGGCTCGTTGCCCTCTCAGGGTTCGATTCCCTGAAGAAAGAACAATAAAAAAACGAAGCACACCCATATTGGTGTATAGATTCCACATATCACTGATAAAATATTTAACTTTTTTGCGCTCCTCACGGGTATATCTTCTCATATATTTGCTTAGATATGAGGAATACCTTTCCGGCAATATATATAAGACTTCTCCGGTTTGGGGATTAGTTAATATACATTGATATTTTTCTTGCCCCAATAGATATTATAGAGCCACAATAAAAAGGGTTCGTCTATGCGCGTTATGGTGACCCCACGGGGAATCGAACCCCGGTCTTCGCCGTGAGAGAGCGAAAAAGCCCGATTTTCACAAATCGCTTAACAAAGGCGAAAAATGCCCATAAAGCCAACTGTTAAGCCATTTATAGGATGTAGCTAATAAACCGCAACAAACAATAAAATGTTGGTCAAACTGTTAGTCAGTCAGTCAAAATGTTAGTCAAAAAAAGTGAAAAATTCAAAAATAAATATCGTTGTGTACGATGTTTCGTATTCATAATATAATTTTAGTGTTTGAACAGACCAATGCTTTCGGTTTGATGGCAGAATAGAGGAGATTTGTCCCCCGTGAGGGGAAAAACGTCACATTAAGTAAAAAAACCGCTATTGAAAAGTCATATAAAAAATGATATAATCAGCGTACGTAGACTTAAGAAGATAGTGGATTATTAATAATCGGAAATAATTTTGCCTGAGAATTAACTTTTATGAAAGGCTGCATGAAAATGAAAATTGATATTTCTGCAAAACTGAAAAAATACATAAAATCTATGAAACCGAAAAAGATGGTTGATGTGCTTTTCGTCAGCTATATTATTCTTATAATTGTGCCTATCTTGCTTTTGGGCAGTATTTTTATGATGATTTCAGCGCATCAGCAGTTGGAACAAACACAAAACATTAGGGTGTCGGTACTGGAGAGTGCGACGGAGATATTGCGTGAAAAAATTGATGCTATTTATAATGCGTCATATGATGCTTCGGGAAATTCTGATATTTTAAAGCTTGATACATATAAAAATTCTGTGCTCGAGCGTTCATTTGCACTTGTTAATGTTAAAAATTCTCTCCAGCGTATTATAGCACAGACCGATGTGATAAGCGAGATTTATCTGTATTACAAAAACACAGATATTGCTGTCTCTACGAGCGGAGAAAAAAGAAAAATATATGAAACATTCAATATGGACAGGGAGGAATTTTGCATATTTCTTGATGAAAACAACGGAGAATTTGTTTCAATAAACGCCCGTACGGATTTTGACGGTGAAAAAAACTATCTGATGTATATTAAGTCTGTTGACAAAAAAATCAAAACAGGCAATATTTTCGAAATCTGTATTTTAGACAGCAGTCTTTTGTCGGATATAATCGATACAGTAAACTTAGACGGTGCAGGGACGGCTATGCTCCTTGATGAAAATTATGACTCTCTGCTGCAGATAGGAAACGATGAATTTATGCAGGGAAAAACGCTTGGCAAGGAGTTTTTGAAACAAATTTCAAGCAAGCAGTACAAAACGATGAAGTTTAACGGAAAAAGGATGAACTTTTTATTAAAGGAAGTTCCGCTGACAAACCTGAAGATATTTTCCTGCGTAAAAAATTCATATTATGTGATGAAATTTCGATATGTATGGTTTTTGATTTTGATTGTTTGTATGTTTATAATAGCAATGGGTATTTGGGTTGCCAGAACGTATTCAAGGCGAATATATCAGCCGATTACAAATATAGTCAATCTTTTTAAGCCTACAAGTCCAAGCGACCTTGACAAGTCGGAGTTGACATTTATTGAAAATAAATTTATAGAAATTAATGAGATGCATTCAGAGCTTGTAGAATATAAAGAAACATATTCTTCATATCTGAAAGAACTGTTTTTATATAATTTTATCAAAGGGTACATAAGCGACACCTCTGATTTCAGAAACAGACTTAATGATTTTAATATACGTCTTGCAACGGAGAAGTATACTGTTTTGCTGGTAAAAATTGACCGCCTGAAAGAGGTGCTGAAAAATATTCAGCTTTATCATTTTCAGACGTATGTAAAGGATAGCTTCATAGCGGCATTTAAAAATTACTGTGACGGAAAATATGACAGCCTTCACGAATTTTATGATAATGAGTATATTGGAATAATAATTTGCCACGATTTACATATTGATTATAAAGATGTTCTTATCAAGGTACAAAAGGATATAAAAAAGGAACTTGATATAACGGTCAGCGTGTGCATCGGTGAAGTGATGATAGCGTGGGAGAAGCTTCCCGAGGCGTATGAGAAACTGTATAATTCTATAATGCAAAGCAGGCTTTGCGGATATGAATT
The DNA here is from genome assembly GCA_045596985.1 of Clostridia bacterium. Taxonomy (GTDB): domain Bacteria; phylum Bacillota; class Clostridia; order UMGS1883; family UMGS1883; genus UMGS1883. Next base: position 32,086 of record JAZODM010000033.1, on the reverse strand, counting down.
TCTGAAACTGAGCGATGGTAGTTTGCAGCAGAGCAGCTATGTGAATTTCAGCCGGTATGATGAAAAAATACATCGCTTCATAACAAGATGCGACTATGAACAGCTTGATGGTGTAATTGAAGAAATGTTTGAGGGGAATGACCTTCTTTACAGTGAAATCCTGCAACTTTACAACAGCTTTGTAATTACACTTATTAATATTATAAACGGCAGCGGATATTCCGCAAACGATATTCTGATGAATGTAAAGCCATATACAGATGTGGAAAAATTTTCATCAGTGAGCGAGCTGTGCGAGTACCTTAAACGGGTTTGCCGCATGATTGGTGAACAGCTTGCAGATACAGACAGAGAAAAAAATATTCTGCTTGAAAAAATAAATGAATACTTTGAGCATAACTATATGAAACAGATAACCTTAGAAACAATAGCAAAGGAATTTGGATTTTCAGCAGGCTATTTCAGCCGATATTTTAAGGAAATTACGGGAAAAAAATATATTGAGATGCTTAACGGATTCCGCATAGAAAAGGCAAAGGAAATCATCTGCGCGGATAAAACCGCCAAGCTGTTTGAGGTTTCGGAAATGGTTGGTTTTGTACGGTACAGAACATTTTCCGATGCATTTAAAAAATACGAGGGACAATCACCGGAGAATTTCAAGCGAAGCTTGTGAGAAAGGATGCATTAGACACAATGAATGAAAAAATGAGAAAAAGTCTGATTGAGCCTCCTGCTGAGTTTTCCCCAATACCTTTCTGGTTTTGGAATGATGAGCTTAAATATGAGGAAATCGTGAGACAAATAAACGATATGCGTTCCAAAGAGGTTCACGGCTTTGTAATTCATCCCAGAATGGGAATTCCCCTTTCAACACAGTATATGTCGGATAAATTTCTGGAAAGTGTGAAATGCGCAGTAGAGGAAGCGGAAAGATTAGGTATGCAGGTTGTTTTGTATGACGAGGCGATGTATCCGTCAGGCTCGGCGCACGGAATGGTTGTCAAAACCAATCCGCAATTTGCATCGAAAGGCTTAAAAGTGATTGAGTCGCAGACAGCAAACCCACCATTAAACAACGATGAAAAGTATATTTGCACCCTTGCGGCAAGAAAGACGGCTGAAAATGCACTTGAGTGCGAAAGCATATTCGAAATAACGGACGGAGAGCTTCCCGAGGGGTTTGTTGCTCTCCACTTTGTGCAGGGTTTTACAAACGGTCATATAAGGGGAATACATATAGGGGAGGATGATTGGGAAAATCCCCCAAAATCCGCTGACTTATTAAGTGAAGCGGCGGTGGAGTGCTTTATAAGACTTACGCACGAACAGTATTACCGCACCCTATCAAAGTATTTCGGAAATACGGTCATTGGTATTTTTACGGACGAGCCGTGCATAATGGGGCGCGAAGGGGACGAAACAATGCGACCGTGGACGGACGATTTTATGGGCTGCTTTTTAAGTGCAGGATTGTATAAAACGCAGCTTGCGGCACTTTGGTATGATGTTGGTAAGGATACGCAACAAATACGAAAAAAATATGAAGGTGCAGTTAGAAAACGGCTTGAGCAGACTTTTTACAAAAAAATTTATGATTGGTGTGCGGTGCATAATATTGCCCTTATGGGCCATCCCGGTGAATCGCAGGATATAGGCCTTTTAAAATATTTTCACACTCCGGGGCAGGATCTTATTTTCAGGCGTGTGGCGCCTGAAAATAATATGGGTGTCTGCGGGGAGGAAACCACTCAGGCAAAATGCTCTGCCGATGCGGCACGGCACAGGGGCAGACGCCGTAATCTTAACGAATGTTTTGCCTGCAGCGGAAAAAATTCCAACGAATGGGCATTTTCCTTTGATGATATGAAGTGGATGACAGACTGGCTGATCGTTCGTGGTGTAAATATGCTCGTTCCGCACGCATTTTTCTACTCTATGAACGGAGAAAGACGCTTTGGGGAAAGACCGCCCGATGTCGGCCCGAATAATATCTGGTGGAATAACTACCGTGAATATGCACGATATGTAAAAAGGCTGTGCTCTCTTATGACAGACGGTGTAAATACGGCGCAGGTTGCCGTTTTGTGTGAGGCAGAGCGCCTCCCACACGAAATTGTAAGAGTGCTTTTTGAAAATCAGATAGAATTTAACTATCTGGAGCAGGAGCTTTTTTCTGAGTGCGAGGTTTCAGGTGGTGAAATAAAAATTGCAAATCAAAGATACAAAACCCTTATTATTGATGACATATCACTTATAGACGCTGATGTTTGTCAAATGGCGGAAAAAGGGGTTAAGGTAATTGCATTTTCACCTGAAAATGCAAAACTGCCTGACGGCATTACTATTGTGAATGATATTTGTGATGTTATCGGGTATGTCGAAAAAACTGTCGTGGCAGATACTTTCTGCAAAGACCTGCGTGTAAGCTGTGTTAAGAAAAACGGCGAATATTTTTATCTGCTCGTAAATGAAGGTGAGGAAGAAATATGCACTAATCTTACCCTTGGATGCGACGGCAGTGCAGAGATATTTAATCCGTGGAAGGGAACGTTTTCTGATGATATGAAAATATCCTTAAACCGCAGAGAGAGTATAGTTATCTGTGCGGGAAGCTCCCTTGATAAAAAAGCGGTGATAACACTGTGTAATGAAAAAGGTAATTTAAAAGAGGTGGAGCTTACACACTGGTATATAAACGGAGAAAAAACACAGATGACTTTGCACGATGCAAAAGAAAAACTGCACGGATTTTTTGGTACAATACAATACGATACACACTTTGATAGCTTCCCCAAAGATGGGGAGAGGACAATTCTCGATCTGGGCGATGTAAGGGAGCAGGCAGAGGTTATCGTTAACGGACACAGTACAGGTGAAGGCTTATGGGCGCCATTTGTTTTTGACATCACGTCATATATAAACAGCGGTGAAAACCATCTGCGTGTGCTTGTTAAAAGCAGCCTTGCAAATAAGTACAGCAAGGATAAACAGGCAGCAGGACTTATTACAAATGTAAAACTGAAAATTGAGCGCTGAAAGCCATAAAGGGAGAAAATCTTAGGGATTTCTCCCTTTTCTTATGCGGTTTTTTGATTATATTTCAAATAAGTGAAAAAAACGGCGCAATTGTAAAAAACCTGCTATTGTGTTTGGGGCTATATGTTTGGTACAATGATTACACAACATAAATGATTTACAAAATGAAAAGGAGGAATATTAAATGGGGAGTGACATCGCTCTGAAAAAGACGGGAAAGAAAAAAAGCTTGCTTTCCGAAATCTGGAAGCATCGCTATCTGTACATATTGCTTATCCCCGGTCTTTTGTATTTTACGTTATTCAAATACTTCCCTATAGCGTGGCTTGGAATTTCGTTTCAGGATTTTAAGCTGCTGAAGGGTATTACGGGAAGTGAGTTTGTAGGACTAAAAAACTTTTACGACTTTTTCAGCAGTCCTGATTGCTGGATGATTATAAGAAATACCCTGATTTTGAATTTGTACAGTATTTTGTTTGAATTTCCGATGGCAGTAATTTTTGCACTCTTTATTAACGAGGTAAGGGCAACACGGTTTAAGAAAACAATTCAGACAATATCCTATCTGCCGCACTTTATTTCAACGGTTGTATTGGTAGGACTTATAAATTCTATGCTCAGCAGTCTTCCGCCCGGGCCGGTTTATAAGCTCATTTCCTCTTTCACAGGGGTGAGTACATCTGTTTTGGGAAACGAGTCGTATTTCAGGTCAGTATACACCGTATCGTCGATATGGCAGCAGACAGGATGGAATGCAATTGTATATATTGCAGCTCTTTCCAGTATTGACCCCACATATTACGAGGCGGCAACAGTTGACGGCGCAGGACGTCTTCGCCAGCTTGTACATATTACAATCCCGTGCATTTTGAATACCGTTATTATGATGCTGATTATAAAGGTCGGCAACATTATGACAGTCGGCTTTGAGAAGGCATATCTTATGCAGTCGGATACTACCAGGCAGGTTTCGGAGATTATATCCACCTATGTTTATAAGAGGGGTATGTCAGATAACGACTACAGTTATGCAACGGCAGTCAGCCTGTTTAACTCCACCATAGGATTTATCCTCGTTGTACTGTGCAATAAGCTCAGTAGACGTGTGTCTGAGTACAGTATGTGGTAAGGGGGTAAAAGAATGGCAAATTTTAAAAAGAAAAAAATTAAAACCGGTATTGGTGACCGCGTATACTCAGGTGTTATTTATACCGTACTGCTGCTTTTCGGTATAGCTGCATTGTATCCGTTTTTGCACGTTATTGCCGTATCACTGAGCAGCTCCGGTTATGTTTCGAGCGGCCTTGTTTCCATTTTTCCCAAGGGCTTTAATGTGGAAGCGTATATGGGTGTGCTGACAAACAAAATGATTTATACCGGCTATAAAAATACAATATATGTTACGGTTATGACAACAGTATTGGGTGTTATATGTACTGCAATGACGGCATATCCGCTTTCAAGGGATAGCCTGCCGGGAAGAAAGTTCTTTCTGATTTTCATTTCCATCACAATTCTTTTCCACGCAGGTATGATACCGCGCTTCCTTGTTATGAAGCAGCTTGGACTTTTAGATAGTCTTAACGGTCTGGTACTGGCGGCGCTGACATCGGGATATAACGTAACCGTTATGCGAAGCTTTTTTATGAATATTCCCAAATCACTGGAGGAGAGTGCTTCGCTCGACGGATGTAACGATATGCAGATTTTGTTTAAGATTGTGTTTCCGCTTTCAAAATCAATCCTTTCCACTGTTGCACTGTGGATAATGGTTGCGTGCTGGAATGCATTCTTCGACCCGATGCTGTTCCTCAATGATATTGATAAATACACTTTGCAGATTTTCCTGCGCGACATTGTTGTTAAGTCAAGCCGTGCGGCAAATGATGCGGAAACAGGTATTGTGGCAAGCGACTCTGTAAAATATGCAACGATTATGGTTGCGACGGTTCCGGTGCTGCTGTTTTATCCGTTTATACAGAAATATTTTGTTCAGGGTGTAACGGCAGGTGCGGTCAAGGGTTAAATGGAAAATATAAAATGGAAAGTTGAAAATACACAACAATTTTCTATTTTTAATTAAAAAAATAAAGTTGGAGGGAATTATATGAACAAAAAAAGAATTATGCTGATATTGTTATGTGTAGCCATTGCTTTTGGCTCTGTCGGCTGCGGCAAGAAGGAAGAAAGTGTCAGCGGTGAAAAGCCAACTATCAAATTTATGATGAGCTTTTCTGAAAACGGCGGGCAGGCAACACAGATTATCGAGGCAATGTTTGAGATGGCAGGCGTTGAAGGGGAGCTTATTCAGGCACCCAGCGCAAGCTACTCAGAAAAGCTTAATGCAACGCTTGCATCGGGAAATCTGCCCGACATTGTTAATATGGACGAAACAACAATGAACGGATGGATTGACGAGGGAGCGCTCCTTCCAATGGATGATGCGCTTGAGGAATATGCACCGAGCTTTACGGGTGTTTTGCAGGAGGGGGATATGAAAAACCTTATCCATCCCGCAGACGGAAAGCTCTACGGTCTTCCGTACATACTGCGACTTCCTGCTCAGCGTACTATGGGTGTTCGACGTGACTGGCTTGAAAAATTGGGCCTTGAAGCACCCACAACCATTGAAGAGCTTGAGGCGGTGCTTACCGCATTCAAGGAAAACCCCAAGAAGCTTGGTGCAGACCTTGTAATTCCGTATGCAGGTCTCCTTTCGCCGTTTTATATGATGTACGGCATCACAGAATCGGGCGAGCAGGGAATGTGGACACTTGATGCGGACGGAAACTACATCTCCCGTTTTGAGCATCCCAATTACAGAGAATGTCTTGAAACGCTTAACCGTTTCTACACAAACGGTCTTATAGATCCGGAATATTTCTCAAGAAATACTGACGAAAATTCAGTATATAGCTTGTTTAACAACAACAACGCAGGTTTAGGCTTCCCGTATTCCACACGTCTTCGTGAGGTTACAGAGCTTCTGCAGCAGACAGACGAGAACGCAGTGTTTGACTATATGGAGCCCATTACAGGTATCGACGGAAAGAAGCGTATCCTCGGAAGAGCACTTTTCGGTTCCAGAAACTGCATTACAATTGCGGCAGAGGAAAAAATGGAAGAATGTATGAAGTTCCTTGACTGGGCATATTCAGAGGAGGGTGAACGCCTCTGGAACTACGGTATAGAAGGACAGCACTACGATATGGTTGATGGCGCACCTATAATCCGCAGTCAGTTCAACCACGGCTGGGTAGACATCAGAAAAGAGGGTATCGTACCCACAAATATGGCATATAACCGCAGTCTTGACGCATACAACCAGTGTATGTTCTACGGAAAAGAGCTTGAAGAGCTGACAGAGCTTGAAAAGCTTACCTACAAGGCATACTACGAAAATGAAAAATACGTTGTTACTCCGCTTCGTGCATTCAGAACTGAAACAAGCCTTGCAAAGGGAACAGATTTGTATGCAGCACTGAAGGAGAAGGAAACAAAGGCAATCGTTGGAAGCATCAGCATTGATGAATTCTTCGAAGAGCTTAAGACAATAAAGAAAAACGGACTTGATAAGATTACTGCAGAAATGAAAGAATACTGGGAAAAACTGAACAAGTAATTATATTATAATGAGAGGAAGTTTTCGAAAATGAAAAAATTATTAACGTTAATTCTGGCAATATGTATGATTGCGACTTGTGTAGTGCCTGTAGGAGCAAGTAGTGTTCCTGTGTCAGACGGACTTCAGACTATCAGAAAGATTTCTGAGCCTGGAGAGGAGAGCCTTTCATATAGCTTTGATGCCGGTTCTTCAACGATATTTAGTGAGAGTAACGGGAACACTATTACCTACGACGGTGCAATGTCTGTGAAAAAGGATGTAACAAGTAAAGCAGCAACGCTTGACTTCAGGGCGAATGTAAAGAATTACGTTACGAACAGGCTTGATTTATTTTCTTTTGAATTTAAGACACTGACCAAGGACAGCGATGATAATGATATCGGCGACAGTGCAATAGCGACGAGCTTTCTTATTGGACAGGGAACATCTCAGAGTGATGCGGTGTGTATGCTGGAGTTCAACGATGGAAAGATAAATATTGTTGAGAATAGTGAAAATAGTGAAAATAATGGAATTGCTGTATATACCTGCGACGAATATGTAAAGGTTCAGGTGCTGGTCGACAAGTATGCTGAAAAGTATTATATTTGGTTCGGTGATAAAAACGTTATGACCGATGCGCCTGTTATAGACGGACGTGCATATAGAAATGCGGGAAAAACAATTACAAATTTCCGTATATGGCGAGCCTCCAACAAGACTGCCGGAAAGCTGTATGTTGATAATTTCAGTATAACTCCGTTAGTGGATACAACACTCATTCCTGCTACACCGGCAGATGACGATTGTGCATATATTGAAACATTTCCGAGTGAATATGAAGGCGCGTATAACGAAGAAAAAGAACCTTGGAGCTCGTTGAAAAACAATGTTTTGAGAGCACAAAAATCTTCAAAGGCGTATCTTTGTAATGCTGATGACTTTGTTGTAACTGAAAACGGTGAGCTTAAGATTACAACAGACGGATATAACAGTGACAACGAACCCTTGCTTTACCACAACTGGTATTTCACGGAAGATACCGACTATGTAGCACCAGCAAATAAGAACAGACTTGTAATTCAGTTTGACATTAAGAGTAATGCGAATACCTATGTCCACCTTGGAAGCTATGCAGCCTCTGCTGTGCCGGCGAGACTTGGTGGGACTACAGACGGACTAACAGTCTATAAACTGCCCGATGGCAAAACTAAAAAAGACGATGTGGTTGTGTCGTCAAAAACTTTTGTGAATGATGATGTAGCAAGTGCAGATTATGCAAGAATTACGATTTTGGTTTTAGATACTACGTATGATGTGTGGGTAGATGGTGACAGGGTTGCGAAAGATGTGGAATTGAATACTGCTAACCCTATCAATAGTATTTCTTTTTTTGCAGGTGCAATCGGTAACATAACCTACGTTGACAATATCCGTGTGTTTGAAGCAACTGATGATTTTATGAATGTATACGGAGTCGCAAGCACAGCTACAGATATAAATTCTTTCATCACTTCGGAGGTTGACGGTATCATAAGCTTCGCTGATACAAATTACGTGACTTATAGTGACAGTAAGGGGTACTATGACGGAGAAAACATCGTTTTCCCATTGTTTGATGATACCGCATATGTAAGAGCGGTTGTATCAAGTGGTGAATATGCACAGGCATATTATTCAACAGGTGCATTAATCTTCCCGTCAGGATATACTGCAAAAGAAACTGCAACGGCTAACGGAAAAACGGCATCAATTCCTGTCAAGCTAAGGAACAGCTCCTCTGCGAGAACTGATGAGGTTTTAGTTTTGGCTGCTGCATTTGATGGTGATACACTTGTTGCAACGAAAAAATGTACATTTAATGCTGCGAATAATGCCTATGAGGCTACTTTTGATACAGATATAACTTCATATACTATTAAGGGTTACATCTGGGAAAAGGGTACATTAAGACCTGTTAAATAATTTAGATAAAATTCGGAATTGCAGGGGCGGATGCCCACATCCGCCCAAAAAGCGGTGTGAGCAACGCCCCTGCGATTTTATAACATAGGAGACTAACTATGAAAAAAATTTCTTGTTTTTTATTATGCATTATATTAATGCTTGGAAGCTTTCCTGCATTGGGTGCAGGCAACTATGACGAAGCTGCGGCAAGGGTTGCATCACTGCGTATTATAAACACGCAGGAGCCTTCCGCAATGCTTACCCGTGGAGAGGCGATTTTTGCATTGATGCGCCTTTATGTGTGCGGCGAGATGGCATCTACGGGTGAGGCATCGGTATTTTCCGATGTTACGCAGGACGATGCGCTTGTACCTTACAGCAACTATGCATATGAGATGGGCTTTGTCAGCGGTATGGGCGACGGTCGCTTAGCACCCGAGGAGGGAATATCGCTGCAGCAGTTTATCAAAATTGCCGTATGCGTACTCGGTTACCAAAATGTTGCCGAGGGCGAGGGCGGTTATGCAGGCGGCTATATGGCGGTTGCAAGCAGACTTGGAATACTCAAAAATGTTCCTGCCGCACAGGACGCACTTACATATGAGCATGCAGTTCTTATCATAGATAATATGTTAGAAACAAATCCGCTCGAGCCTGTTTACGGCACCAACGAATACAAGAAGGCGGAGCTTACCCTATATGAGCAGATGCAAAATAATGAGGATTTGTATGTGGTAAGCGGTCTTGTAACGGCAGTCGGCAAGATGGCGCTTAACGGCTATAGCGCACTGGAGCAGGGAGAAATCTCGGTGAGTGGCTTGCGTATGGCATATGATGACTTTGATGATGAGACGCTTTTAGGAAGATATGTTACGGCGTATTACCGTTATGGTGCGGAGGATGCAATTCCCGCACTGGTAAGCATCCACATCGAAAGACGTAACGAGGAGATAACCGTCAACGCACGTGATATTACAAAGCTCGATGCAAGTGAGTGCGTATACACAGACGAAAACGGTAGAAATAGGCAGGTATTACGTTTTGACAGTCTGCAGACCATATATAACGGCAGATGGTATACTTCACCGATTAAGCCCGTAGCAGGCAGTGTAACGGCACTCGACTATGACGGTGACGGACACTACGAGCTGATATTTATTGACGAATATGAAAGCTTTATCGTGGATAAGACCCTTGCTGTTATTGACAGCATCTATTTTGAGGAGGGCTTTACCTTCCGCGGAAAGAACAGTCTTACATTTGATTTTGATGATGACGATAAGGAATATGAATTTCTGTCAACTGATATGGCGCCGATGGAATTTTCCGATATTACCGAGGGCGACGTAGTTTCAATCTGGGCAGATATGAACGAAGAAAAAATCCGCGTTGTTATATGCCGTGACAAGGCAGAGGGCGTTCTAACCTCTAAGGATGAGGAAAGGGTTGGCATAGGCGCAGTTGAATACTATGTTTATGAGCCTAACTTGACTTCCTTTATGTCAAAGTACGAGCTTGGGCGCAGCGGAATATTTGCGCTTAACCACGCAGGTGAAATTGTTGATGTCGCAGGGGAGCTTGACAGTCGTATAAATTATGGCTATGCAATCGGTTTTGACGCAGGAAACGGCTTTAAGACGGCGCAAATCCGTCTTGTTCTGCCGGGCACTAAAGAGGAGAAGGTTAAGAAAAGCGGTAATACAGAGAACGTAAGCCGTATATATACAAACGGCGGTATTACCATTTTTGATTTGAATAAGACTATTAATGTTTATGCGCAGGACGGTACAAAAACACGCAAATCGAGCAGTGATTTGACAACGGCACAGCTTGACCGTGCGATAGTCGGTTATGAGCTTGATGCTGACGGGAAAATAAAGGCACTGCATAATATACAGACGGCTACGAAGAATGAGTATGAATTTTTCAATGGGGAAATCCATTCCTACTCTAACGGAACAACAGATGCGTTTTTCGTAGGGGAGAGCACTCAGGTTATATTTGTTCCGGACACAATAAATCCTGCGGACGAGGATTTTGAGGAACCCTATACAGTTGCTGACGGAGCATCAGACAGCGAGCTTTGCCGTGTGGCAGTTGACAGTGAAACACAGATTGCCGAGTGTATGGTTATATTCGGTGACCCGGCAGAACAGAAAAACTTCAGCCACAATGATGACGATGTTTCCGTTGTCGGCAAGGTTCGTGTAAAGATTGGCAGTGACGGCACAGAAACCTATATAATGGAGGTGCTGACCGGGGAAACTGTTGAGCAGGTTTATGTGGAGAGCGACTCCGAGGAGGCGAATGTTGCAGCTTCCCTTAAAACGGGTGATTTGATATACTACCGCGCAAATGAAGATGGCGAGGTTACGGCAATCAAGGCGCTCTTGCACCTTTCAGCAAAAATTGGCGGAAATCATTACGTTTCCAATCTTGGAGAAGACGAAAAAATAATTTACGGTACGGCAGAATATCTGAAGCTTAATTATCTGGATATACTGGAGAATGCACGTGTAGACGGATTGAAGCTTGATATAAGCGGCGACAGACTTTACAAGCTTTTCCGTAAGGAAGGTCCGATGTTCTACATATATAACAAGAGCGACAAGCTTGTTACCCCCGGAGTACCGGAGGCAATTGTGGAGGGAAGTTCTGAGGTATTTATTTATCTTGTAGAGGCGGAAGAGCTTCCTGCCGCAGTTGTGATTGTTAAGGATTAATTATGGAAAGGAAAGGGATTTGACAATGAAGAATTTTAGAAAAATAATTTCATTGCTGCTATGCTTTACTGTTATGCTTTCTTGCCAGCCCGCCTTTTTCATAGCAGCGGAGGATAGTGCAACTCAAGTTTATCTGATAAATGAAGATTTTGAAGATGAAGAATATGATATTTTCTGGGAGACACCCAATGTCGGTACTGCAGAGAGAAGCAGTGAAGGATATTTTGAACTGTTTCATCCTGCAAGCCCTGATGGTGAAACAAAAACAACGACGAAAACAAATATCTATTTTGACAAGGATAAAAAAACCTTCAGCGGAGAATATACGTTGGAATTTGATGTGTACTGTCGTGCAAAAACATTATATTTTCAGGTGATAGGCAGTGATGGAGATTTTCTGAAATGCACTTTAAATCCAAACGGAACTTTAAAAATAGGTAATTATACATTTTCAAAAACGTATACATCCAATCCTGTAAAGTTAAAATTTTTATTTAATACAGAAACAGGAACAATTCAGGTCTGGATTAATGGTGAGTTGCGTACAGAGGATTTTGGAACAAGCCTCGGTGCAACTGATTTAAAATATATGTATATGTATTTCAGCGGGACAGATGAAATGTCTGCCACGCTTGATAATATCAAATTCTACAATGCGGCAACGTCATCAGGAGGAGATACCGGCGGCGACAATACAGGCGGCGACAATACAGGTAGTGATGATAACACGGGTGGTGACGATAACACTGATGATGATACTTCGTCTACCTCGCCGCTTGAGGAAGTCAGGGACGGCGACTACATTATTGATGAACAGTTTACCGGGAATGTTTTGACAAGTACAACTGCATCTATGTGGAGTAATTCTTTCGACGGAACGAATTACATACTAGAAAATGATGCATATACACTCAAGGGTGCAGATGCAAAGAAAACATCCACCCTGTCCTTAGGGGGAAGTTATAGCGGTGTTTATGGCTTTGAGGTTGATTTGACACATAATGCTCAAAAAACATTGTTCTTTGAAGTGCAGGGAACAGACGGGAATTTAATTACCGGCAGATTATCCAATAAAAACCTGCGAATTTCAGGAAAAGAAGCAGATATTTACAGAGACGATGTGGATGAGGCAAAGCTGAAATTTTTGTTCTACACGCAGGCGGGCAAATTCTCTGCGTGGGTTGGAGACGAGCAAATTCTTGATATGGCAGATGCTGCGACTATAACGTCACTTACAAAGTTTTATATCTATTTTAACTCAAACACTGCTGCGGCCAGTGCAACAATTGATAACATCAAATTTTACAAGGCACGTCCCTTTAATACGGACGATGCAGTAGTGCTTGATGCGGCGTGCCTTGACAATACAATTGATACACAAACTCCATTGCTGGCTGATTTAACTCTGCCGCAGCCTGCATACGGAAGTGATATTACGTGGGAAATTACAGAGGATGCTTCAGATGTTGCAGAGATTAATGGAAATGTTGTAAAAATAGTGCGTGATGCGCTTGATACAGATGCAACCTTCACACTTACGGCGACAATCAGTAAGGATGGGGAAGATGATATTACAAAAACCTACACCTTTACCGTTAAGGCACCTGATGCTATGCCGGTAAGAGTAGGCAACTATCTGATTGATGAGCAGTTTACGGACAATAAATATAATACTACGTGGGGGCATACGTTCAATGAAACTACTCACGTTTTGAGTGATGATGCATTTGTCTTTAAGCGTGAAGCAGGGGATGGGAAGATAGAGGCAACACTATCACTCAGTGCTGCGCAGACAACTGGGCTTAGCGGCGTATATGCCCTTGAAACGGAAATAGTAAACAGCGAGGGAAAAACTCTGCAATTTCAGATATTGGGCGAAGATGGAAGAATTTTAACCAGCTCACTAAATCCGGGCAGTAAGACACTGACTGTAGCCGGACATAGTACGGTTTTAAAAGAAGCTGCAGCAAAGCTTACGTTTCTGTTCTACACGAAGGCAGGCAAATTCTCCGTATGGCTTGACGGGGAGAGGATTATCTATATGGCAGATGCTGATACCGCAACTCCGCTTGACAGCCTGTATATGTATCTGAACGCGGATGATGCTAAGGCAAGCAGTGCAACGATTGACAATATCAAACTGTACAAGGCTGAAATGTTTGAGGAAGATTTCTTTGAAGCGGAAAAAGCCTGCCTTCGGGAGGAGTTTTACGTAGATGAGAGTGACAGTGCAGCTATAAACGGACAAATTTCAAAGGATTTAAAGACCCTTCCCGACCGTGGTGAATACGGAAGCTATATTACGTGGGAATCGCTTGACCCTGACTATATTTCAAGTGAGGGTAAGCTGCAAAAGGATCCTGAAGATACACCGAGGGAGGTTAAACTGCGTGCAACAATCAGAAAAACAGAGGATGAAGGCAGTGAATTTGAAACCAAGGAATTAACCTTTACCATCGCACCGTATGTGGCAGATGAATACAGCGAAAGCTGTCCTGCACCGACGGCGGAGAACGGTTACATAATTAATGACAGTATGAAGGGGCAGAAGCTTCCGTCAGAGCTTGTAATTTCAGGCGGTGCGCCTGCACCGACCAATAACGGTGTAAAGCTTGACAAGGGCGACTCCTTCATTTATATGCTTGGTAAAAACGGCAAGGTTTATAATGAACTGATTGCGTTGAGCTTGCATATAGAGGGCACGGGAACTACCTTTGATTTGTATGATGACCTTGATACAAAGGTTTTCAGCTTTGCTATGACAGAGGCAGGGTTAGCCGTATGGGCACGCTCCGGCAATATGAGCGAAAATGAAAATGAGAATGCACAATTATATGTGATTAAGAAGGTTGTTACCACGGCAGATATAACGATAGCTACAGACCCGATTACGGGCCTCTTCTCCCTCTGGTGCGAAGAAGAGCTTGTTGCAAATGCACGGCTTGGTGCAGATGATTGTTCAAAGCTTGAATACCTGAAGGTTGAGCATAGCGGAGAGGGCGAAGCTGTGATTTCAGATTTAAAGCTTTATTACCCGACACTGGCGGCGTTTTCCGCACTCAGCCTTGACAGAGCGGCACTTACCCTTGAAAGGCTGACGTGGCATCAGGAAACCGATGCGGGCGGAAAGCCGATGATAGTTGATGACATTAAGCTCCCCGCTTTGGGCAGGGCAGGAAGTGTTATCAGTTGGACCTCTTCAAATCCCGAGGTAATAGCGATTGATAATGAGAAGGGTATCGTAACACAAAGCGAGAGTGAAGATTACAGCGTAACAATGAGTGCGGAAGTTACCTTTGACAATTCAGATGAAGGGCTTTCCCCCATTGAGTTTGATTTTACTGTACCAAGCGGAACGGAATATGAACAGCCCGAGATAAAGGAGCTTATCTACGAGGAAAGCTTTGCGGGAAATGACACCTCCACCGCGTGGTCGCAGACCCCCAGTGTAGGCGAGATTTTTGTTAAAAGGGAACGCCTTTATTTTAAACGGCAGACGGCAGCTGACGTCGGTGTTACAAAAGCATACTACTACTTTGACCAGAGTATGCAATCAAAGCAGGGTGTGTACGGATTTGACTGTACAGTGTGGAACAAGGCAGGAAATATGAAGTTTAAAGTAGAGGGCGTATCGGACGAAATTATTTTCACAAATATGTCCATTAACCCCTCCGGCGGCTCCGCTTCGTACCGTGACGAAAACGGAAATGTAAAGTCAGTGGGCATTGACTGCAGTAAACGTATAGGACTTCGTTTCCTTTTCAATACACAGGAGGAAACCTTCAGCCTGTGGGTTAACGGAAAACTTGTTATTCCAAGTCAAAAGACGGAGACCGAAAATACGTCTGCCGGAATAAAGCGTATATATATGTATCTGGGCAACACGACGGGAACAAAGCAGGAGGCACAGATAGACGATATACGTTTCTATGAGGCATATCCGCTCAATACCGACAGAGTGCGCCTTGATATGGCGTGGCTTGCGGAAAACCAGGACAGACTCGCAAATGAGAATGACCCGATGCTCCGCTTCGGTATGATTTCCGAGGATTTAACACTTCCCACGCGTGGGGAGTACGGCAGCTATATCGAGTGGACATCCGATCGCAGCGAAATTACGGTTGACGGCACAACGGGCGTGCTTCATACCGCTACACAGGCGCAGAACGTCACCCTTACGGCGAAATTTAGCAATGACGGCGTAGCGTATAATGATAATGACAAGCTGGAAATACCCTTTACAGTAGCGCCATCTTATATTGAAAATGACGCTGATGCAGTGGAAACTGTAGCTTCGATGCTGACACCGCAATCGCTTGCACCCTTTGAGGATTTGTCAGATGGAGGCGTAAAGCGCAGCCTCAGCCTTCCTACGGAGGGGATTTACGGCTGCAGTATAACCTGGGTTTCAGACAACACGAATTATATTGACAATGTAGGCCGTGTGACAAGGCCTCGCTATGACGGGGAGGATGTAACAGTTACACTTACCGCAACAATTTCAAGGGGTAATGTAACTGAAACGGCAGAAATTCCCGTTCAGGTATTAAAGGATAAGGGATTTACAGACCCGCAGCATATGACAGACGCAGAATTTTTCGGCGAATGGAACGGCACTGCGTGGACAACCGAGGGTAAACTTGATTATGATAGCTATGAAGGCCTTTCAGGCGTTGAGGCAGCCGTTAAAGCAAATGACTACGCTCTTGCAAAAGAGGAGCTTCTGACCTATTTCAGAGGAGAGAGAGACGTAAGCGCCTTTGAAAGACCGTCTAGAAATGCAGGCTGGGCAAATATGGTGACAGACGATTTCCAGCATTTGCAGACAACGGCATATTACCGTGGCTCAATGTGGGTAGGCAATGAATGGAACAGCTACAGCACATCGCTTAAGACGGGCGATTTGACCTCCGGCTCAACGATAAGCTTTTCTGTAAGGGCGTGGTATAACGAGGACAGCTATGCTGAATTTGCAAAGCATACTGCCGCCGAGGGCAAAAAACCGGTTTTAGAGCTTACGATAGACGGTACAACACATAAATTCGCGGCTATCGATTCTGTAACTGTACGTGCAGGAAATTATAAAGAGGTAAACTACAGCGGCGATGAATACCTTAAAGCCGCAAACTATGGCGATTTCACGGGCGACGGCTTGTGGGAAACATACCTTAAGTTCAATGTAAGCTCCGTTACGGGTGAGAATGTCAGCAGCGCACGTCTTGTCCTTTATGGACATTCCTCCACCGGGCAGGATAAGCGCCTGATAGTTCTTTACCACAATGACAACACGTGGAGCAGTGATACACTTAAGTGGGGTGACATCACCCAGCTTATATACTCTTACAACGGCCTTGGCGACAGAGGGGAGAGCGACAGCGGTCTGCCCGACAGTGTGCAGTTCCCGATGGAGCGCTGGACGACCTTTATAGAGGCAAATAATTCCTACGGTCAGATTTCACGTTTTAACAGCTTCCCTGTAATTGCGTATGAATATCTGATGACGCAGGATGAAAAGTATGCATATAAGGCAATGAAAATTATGCAGGATTTTATTTCGACAACGGGCGGCTTTAAAAGTAACGGTACGAGTAACAAGTCGCGCGGTGTATTCAAAGCCTCATGGGATCACGCCGATGTTGACGGAGAGCTTAAGCGCGGTGCATACGACACCACACTGACAAGTGCTATCAGAGCGATTAACTGGCTTAATGCGATGAAGGCATTTATGAGCAGTAAGTATATGACTGCGGACTTCCTGACGGCAGCGCTGAAGAGCATTTGGGATACGGCAGATTATCTGACTGTATACAATTCAGGCAAGGGTAACTGGATGAACAGTGAAATGCAGGGATTGCAGGCAGTAGCAGATAATGTACCCGAATTTACAGGCAGCGGTGACTGGGTTACATATGCAAACCAGTTCCTGGCAGTCCAGCTTTTCAACAACACCTTCTCGGACGGCTCCTACATTGAGTCAACCGACGCATACGGACACGGCTCACTGAAGACATATATTACTATCAAGAGTGACCTTGAGCAAAAGGGATATGACGTTAATGAAATTTGCAAGGCTTACTATGCCGATCCGGAGATTGGAGGAGTAAATACCTTCGGCGACGTAATAGGCGATGAAACCTTTGACGAGAGGCTTAAAAAGCTTGCGCTCTATCAGATTTTGATGTATGCGCCAAACGGAAGAAAAATCCAGTACGGTGACTCAGGCTACGGAGATCGTACAGCAGGCACATGGGACGATGTCTACAAATGGTTTTCACAGGAGAATCCTCCTATATATTCTGATGAGCTTAAATACCTTGCAACATATGGAAAATATGGAACAAAGCCATCCTGGACATCAAAGACCTTTACGGATTCGGGCATAACGACACTGCGCGGAGGCTGGTCGGAAAACAGTCCGTATCTCTTCACCAATGTACGCGGCGGCGGCGCACACGGACACCGTGACTATAACTCAATCACTATGATTGGTTACGGAAATACGCTTATTGCCGATTCGGGTTATTTTGAATACGATACAACTGATGACTACAGACAATACGGTGTTTCTACCGAGGCACACAGCACGGTTATGATAAATAACACCAATCAGACTTCAAACTATAACAGTAAAATCACAGATATGAACAGTGCGACCAATGCAAGACCGTCTACCGGTACAATACACAGCTTTGTAACAAACGGTGATTTTGATTATCTGCAGCAGAGCACGCCGAATAACTACAACTTTGGAAATCATATGCGAACGATAACGTATCTTAAATCTGATTTGTTTATTGTATCAGACCGTATGGTTCCCGATGCTTCTTCCGGAACAAATAACTATAAGCAGCTCTGGCATATGTATCCGGAGGCATATCCCGGTGAAACGGATGCTGAAAAGGAAGCTTTCGTTGCAGGACAGGTAGATGGAACTTCGAGAAAGATTTATTCTTCTCACAAGAGCGGCGGTAATGTTATTATTGCATCGGCTGATACCGAGACTAAATGGGCGCCGGCGTGGTGTGCAAAGCTTTATGCAAAGGTAGAGTATGCACCTTATTTCTATTATGAAGTGAATGCAGCGGGTACAACATGTCTTAATACCGTTATTATGGCAAAGGGTCAGGGGAAGGACGATGATGTTTCTGTAGAAACACTTTATAAGGATGAAAACACAAGTGCCCTCAAGCTTAATATGGTGCAGGATTCCGCAAATTACACCGGCTATTATTTGCTATCATACGACGGAAGCGGCGGAAGCTTTGGCCCGTATGAAACCGATGCAGAAATGGCTTACGTGCAGCTTAACGAGGATGGTTCACTTTACAATGTAATGCTTAAAGGCGGTACTTATATAAAGGTAACCGGCGGTGACTATATCTTTAAGGCAGATAGCCTGCAGGCAGCTGTAAGTATAGACTTTTCCGGAAGTGAAATGAGGGTAGAACTGGAGAAGAAAGAGCTTGAAGTAGAGCTTGAAGAGATAAGAGACCGTGATGTAAATGCAGTCTCACTTGAAGGAACAGAGATTCTCGCATACGAGCAGATGACAGGTCTTTATATCAATGATGAGGCATATAGCTACAGCCTTACCGGCGGCTATGTTACAGACATCGGTGAAGGTAATATTGCTACCGGAGAGGAAGAGGACAATGTCAAAATTGAGGGCGTTGTAGGAAATACACCCCCCGTAAAAGGCGAAACATCCACAGACGGCGGTTCCGGCGGTGGCGGAGGCGGCGGTGGCGGCGGAAGCGACAAGCCTGATACCGATACCGAAAAGAC
The DNA here is from genome assembly GCA_045596985.1 of Clostridia bacterium. GTDB lineage: Bacteria > Bacillota > Clostridia > UMGS1883 > UMGS1883 > UMGS1883. Next base: position 12,988 of record JAZODM010000033.1, on the reverse strand, counting down.
CGACCCCGATGTTTCAGATGATGAAGCTAAGCCCGATGGTGAAATTACAGAGGATAACAAGGAAAATATAAAGGCATTTTCCGATATGAAAAATCACTGGGCAGAAAATTATATTGAGGATTTACAGAAAAAGGGTATTGTTAACGGCGATGACAGCGGCAAGTTCAATCCCGATAATCAGATTACGAGGGCTGAATTTATTGCAATGGTTACAAGGTCGATGAATCTTGCTAAGGTGCCCTACAAGGACGTATACTCGGATGTAAAGGATAGCGACTGGTACTCTGAGTGTATTTTGCAGGCACTTTCGGCAGGAATTATTTCAAAGGATGTATTTTTCAGACCGAATGCTCCAATCACACGTGAGGAGATGGCGAAAATTATTTCCGAGGCGAATAACCTTAATGCGTATTACAGCGCATCGGAGGAGCATCTTAAGGATTATATCGACAGCAATGTTATTTCAAAGTGGGCAAAAGAGTATGTGTCGCTCATTACACAGAGCGGACTTATGAAGGGTAGAGATAACGGCTTTTGTCCGCGTGATAACAGCACAAGGGCAGAGGCGGCAACAGTTATCAGCCGTATGCTCAGCAAATAATTTTTTGGAGTGATGACACAGTGTTGATATTAAAAGACAATGATAAAAAATGGGTTCAGGAAACTTGGGAAAAGCTTGACAAAAAGCTTTCACGGGCGGCAATTTCCGCCCGTGAAAAAATCCCGTATTCGACGGCAGACGGAAAATATGACGATGCGGGAAAAGACCCTATATTCAGATGGACAAACGGCTTCTGGCCCGGGCTTATGTGGCTGATGTATGTCGGTACAAAGAATGAGGAATATAGAATAACTGCTGAAAATGCAGAAAAAATGCTTGATGAGGCATTTTCATATCCCGAATATCTGTGCCACGATGTAGGCTTTATGTGGCATATTTCAAGCGGTATCAACTACCGTCTCTTCGGCGGAGAAAAATCACGCAAACGCGTTTGTCTTGCCGCACAGATGCTCGCAGGAAGATTTAATCCCGCAGGAAGCTATATTCAGGCGTGGGAAACCCAGGGGCGTGAGGGGTGGACGATTATTGACTGTATGATGAATTTACCCCTTTTGTATTGGGCGGCAGAGGAATTTGCACAGCCCCGCTTTAAGCTTATTGCACAGTGTCACGCCGACTGGGCGATGAAGGAACACGTGCGTACTGACGGCTCAGTACGTCATATAGTTTGCACAAATCCCGAAACGGGTGAAGTAACGGGCTATGTAAAAGGACAGGGATATTCTGAAAATTCTGCGTGGTCAAGAGGTCAGGGCTGGGCACTTTACGGCTTCGTGCTGAGTTATTTGCACACAGGAAAGGAAGAATATCTTGAAACGGCAAAAAAGGTAGCACACTACGTTATAGCAGAGTCATCCTTAAACGGATGGCTTCAGAAGGTGGATTACAAAGGGCCCTGTGAGCTTTGCGATACTACAGCGGGTGCTGTATCGGCGTGCGGACTTATAGAGCTTGCAAAGCTTGCCGATGAAGAGACGAGAGGACTGTACCTTTCGGCGGCACTCAATATTTTGCACGCACTTGATGAAAGCTACTGTGACTGGAGCGAGAAGGAATCTGTTCTTCAGCACGGCGTGGCTACATATTTTCCGGATGAAAGACGTAAGGGAGAACACATTATCTACGGCGATTACTATTTTACAGAGGCGATTTATAAGCTGAAAGGCTTTGAACCGTTATTTTGGTAAGTTGTTTTTACTGAGAGCAGGGGCAATTAAAAATGCCCCTGCGATTTTAAAAGTTTAATTAGAAAGAATGATTTAAAATGAAAGAATTATTACTGCTTGGTGACAGTATTAATCTGCATTACGGACCGTATCTTAACGAGCATATAAAGGATGATTTTATAATTCATTCAAAGCCGGGCAGACACGAGGCGCTAAGGAGAATAGACTATCCCGTTGGAGGCAACGGAGGAGACAGCTCGATGGTGCTTGACTATCTGAGGGAACTGGAAGAAAATAATGGGCTTAACATTGATATGCTGATTTTTAACTGCGGTTTGCACGATATAAAGCGTGCCGTTCCTGAGGAAAATTATCAGGTTACACCCGAAGACTACGAAAAAAATCTGAATGAAATTTTTGGGCTGATGCAGGAGAAAGGTATACGCACAGTATTTATTACAACAACGCCGGTTGATGATGAAAGGCACAATGCTGTGCCTCCGGCAGGAATTAAAAGATATAATGCCGATGTTATACGCTATAACGAGATTGCAACCAAGGTTTGCGGAAAGTACGGCGCACAAATTATAGACCTTTATACCTTTACAAAAAGGCTTAACGAAGAAAAATACGTTGATCACGTTCATTATAATGAAAATACACGAAAGCTTCAGGCGGCATATATTGCAGGAGCTGTTTTAACTAAAGGCAGGGGGTAATTAAAAAATGATAAAGGGCATATCGGTATGCAATCCCGTCGATATAGAAAGAGAGTATCTTTTGTATACTGTTGATTATGCAATAAAGCATAATATTGACCATATGCAGTTTATAGGGCCGATACATAATCCCGTAAAGGGAAATATTGACGGAATGACAATTTATAAAAAATACAGCGAGTTTAATAATTTAAAGGATATTGAGTTTGCAGAGAAAACAATGTCGGCTGTAAACGAAGCGTGTGAAAAGGCACACAATGCAGGAATAAAAACGTATGTATGGCATCACGAGCTTGAGGTGCCGCCAAACTTTATTGATACTTATCCCGAAATACGTAATTCCTACGGTGATGTCGAGGTAACGCACCCCATTATCCGTGATTTCCTTGAAAACAAGCTGTATGACTTTTTCAGCGAATATCCGCTTATTGACGGCATTGTACTGACACTGCACGAAACAAGAATTCCGCTCTTAAAGCTTAAAAATCAAAAGCTTGACAAAAAAGACCGCGTGAAATATGTGACGCAAATTCTTTACGATACCTGCAAAGCGTTGGGTAAGGAACTTATCGTGCGTACCTTTGCAAGCATTGAAGAGGATTATGAAATGATGCTTCATGCATTTGAGGAAATTTCCACCGACCTTTTGGTTATGGATAAGTGGACACAGTTTGACTGGAGCCTGACTGCACCGCATAATCAATTCTTTAACAAGGTGCAAAACAATCCGCTTTTTATAGAAACAGATATTTTCGGGGAGTTTTTTGGCAAGGGCAGACTTCCCCTGATGCTTAAGGAGCATATAAAGGAAAAAGTTGAATATTGTGAAAAATTTAATCCCACAGGATATGTATCACGTGTTGACAGAGGTGTACGCCACCCGTTCGGAGAGGTGAACGAGGTCAATATCAACATTATGAATGCATATCTGAATAACGAGGATGTTGACAGTAGCATAGAAGCTTTCTTTAAAGAAAAATACCCCAATGCCGCAAAAGAGGTTATGGCACTGATGGAGAGGACGGAGCATATCCTCAAAAAGATTATCTATCTTAAAGGGTATTATTTCAGTGAGCTTAGCGCATTTCCCTCGCTTAACCACAGTAAAAACCATTTCTATTTTGAAATGATGCGTGAAGATTACACTATTGCCTCCGACGAATGGTTTGTTCCGAAAAACTGGGAGAGGGGAAGTATAGAGAGCATAATTGAAGAAAAAGAAACTGCTAAAAAGGAGGCGGCAGAGCTTTTCAGTAAGCTTGAAGAATTAAAGGATAAGATAGCACAGAAAGATTATGAAAATCTGTGGACCAAGTTTGCAAACCTCAAATACGTTGCAGCAATATGGCTGGAGCTTACGAAATGCTTTATAAATTACACAAAATATTTTGAAACAAGCGATGTGAGTTACAGGGAAAAGCTTATGCAGGCAGCAGAAACAATGCGCACACTTGGCAGAGAAGGAAAAAGACTTTTAGGGAAAAATTTCTACTGCACACAGCTTGACCGGTTTGATGATGCAGACGATGCGGCAGAGCTTGTTGGAGAATTTGTAGATGAGATGATAAAAACGCTTGAAGCCGAAGAGAGAAAAACGAGGGAGCTTTCTGCGCAGATGTTGACAGATTTCGTCATATGCGGAGGAGCGACAGAGTGGCATAAGCTGAAGAAAGAGGTTAATTTCAGTGATACGTTTTTGCTTGACGGAGGACTTTGCCGTATTCCGGGAAGCAGACTCGGAAACAGTTGGAGTCTTGTAAATGCGCACGGATGGTTTAGTTATGAGTTGACAGTAATTCCTTACGCAGAGCAGCTGATACGTGTAACGGTAGGTTCGCAGACGGATATGCTCAGGCTACAGGTTACAATTGATGACAAGGAATACAGCTTTGACGAGGCTATCAAAGGGAAGAAGGAGCTTATACTCCCTTACAAAGAGAAAAAGGGTAAGAATACTGTCAGAATACGTTTTGACAAAACGTCGGCTGATACACCGTATATATATCTGATTACAGTTGAGTAAACTATGACAAAGGAGACTGATTATGAAATTGTATACTTTTGGCTGCTGTGCAGGCACGGAGCCGATGGAAAATCTCAGGCATACTTCACTTGCGTTTGAAATGGGTAACAGTCTTTACTGGTTTGATGCAGGTGAGGGATGCTCGCGCACGGCGCATCTTATGGGTGTTGATTTGCTGAAAATAAGAAGTGTATTTATATCGCATACACATATGGATCACGTAGGAGGGCTTGGAAACCTGCTGTGGAATATGCGTAAGGTTTCGGGAAGACGTGATACACTTCCATATTCAAAGAGTGTTGAGGTGTATATTCCTTGCAAAGAAACGTGGGAGGGCGTATGGAAAATCCTCAAAAATGCGGAAAACAGATTTAAGTGGGATTGCCCCGTAAATGCACATTCAGTTTTAGAGGGAAAGCTTTACGGGGATGAAAATTTGTCAGTTGAGGCACTGCATAACCATCATCTGGAAAAGTTTGAAGAAAACGGCGAAAAGCTTTCTTTCTCTTACAAGATAAAAGCGGAGGGAAAAACAATTGTTTTTTCGGGTGACCTAAAGGATGTGTCTGACCTTGATGCGTTTTTGGAAGAGGAATGTGATTATCTGCTCATAGAAACGGGACATCACACAATTGAAGATGTTTGCCGTTATGTAAACGAAAAAAAGGTAAAGAATTTGATGTTTATACATCACTCTAGAGACATTATCGCAAATATTAATCAGGCACGTCTTACAGCACAGAGTTTTTGTGACTGTAATGTGGTTTTTTGCGAGGATAAGGCAGTGTTTGAACTTTAAGGAGAGAATAAGATGGATTTTACATTTGTTATAATTGCCGACACGCATCTTCCTGCAATTGAAGGAACGGCGCAGTATGCATCGCTCGACTGGGCGATAAATGATATAAATAATAAAAAGCCGTCCTTTGCCGTTGTTGCAGGTGACATAACAGCAAGTGGTGATATAGCCGCATTTGAGGCATTTGGTGAAAAGGTAAAAAGACTTTCAATGCCTTGCTATACGGTTTTGGGAAATGCCGATATGCGAACCCCTGAAAATGCTCAGTATGCACACTCTTTAAGAACAGGTTATACCATAGATATGGATACGTATAAGGTTGTTTGTCTTGATACCTCTGACGGCGAAATTAATGCCGAGGACAGGGCTGCTATGGAAAAGTGCGGTGAAAAGGATATTATAATTATGCACCATAGCATAGAAGGCCTTGATGAATCATCAAGGGAGTTTATTACAAAATGGGCAAATGAGAGAAGCGGAGTTATAATTCACGCACATTCGCACAGAAACAGAGATTATTTTATAGGACAAACACAAGTTATTGGTATACGCTGCCTTGACCCTGATAAATCGGTGAAAAAAGAGCCGTGCCTTTCATATTTTAATGTGAATGACAATGGTGTTAAGCTCAGTGAAGTATTGTTTGATTTCCCGTGTGATAATTTAAAGGATTTCAGGGGGAAAATTGGAATTTCCTGCTTCGATATATATAATGATATTGACTTTGCAACACAAAACAATGTTAAAAATATTGAAATCAGAAAATTTGACGGCAGCGATGAGGAACTGGAATTTTTAAAGAAAAGAGTAAAACAGTGGCGTAATGACGGGGGAGAAGTTGTTTCCGTACATATGACCAATCTCAGGTGGAACGGAAGCAGCGTTGACGGTCTTGATATGTGGAATAAATCGGTAAGAATAGTAAAAACCGTAGGCGCACAAACTGTTACAATTCATCCGCCCCGTGCAGTGCGCATAGGCGATATGAGTAAGGGCAGTCCTATGTGGGAATATCTTGTTGACTATTTTTATGACAGAATTTCCGAGCTTCCCGAAAGCACTAAGGCAGGAATTGAAAATATCCATTCAAGTGCAAGGGAAAAGGATGACGAGGAGAGGTTTTTTGGCTATACTCCGCAGGAAATTCTGGGCTTTGTTGATGCTCTGAATGAGAAATTCGGATTTGAGCGTGTAGGTGTTGTGTTTGATATAGGTCACGCAAGAAATAACGGACCGCACGGTATGAGAAATACAATCGGTGTGTGGGAGAAAATGGTAGGGAAAAGAACTACTGCTTATCACATTCATCAGGTAAGCCGAAAGGATGAAAAAATGGCAAACCATACTGCAATTTCAAACTGGGCGGGTGCGCCGTATATATGCTTTACAACATTTTTATGGGCATGGCAGAGTAATACTGTAAATCATCGACCTATGTTTATGGAGATGCGCCATCAGGACAACTGTAAAATTACGCTTGATGCACTTAAAAAGTATTTTAAAGACAGATTTAATATGGAAGTGTGAAATGTATGGAAAAAATTATTACGTATAGTGAAATAAGAAAATATACATACATAAACGATACAATCTTGAAAAAACCGATTAAAGGCATTATAATTGGATTTCGCGGCGGACTTAATAAAAATGAAATGTTCAATGAGGATATGCCCGAGGGTATAGAATACGGAAAAGAAGGAATTTTATACGTTGCACCGTATAACCGCCCGTGGGCATGGATGAATAAGCAGGCTGTAAGCTATACAGATGAGGTTATGGATGTTTTGATACAGCATTATAACTTACCTGATGATATTCCGATTGTTTCATCAGGCTCAAGTATGGGTGGGCAGTCAGCCCTGATTTACAGTAAATGTGCTAAAAGGACTCCTGTTGCTTGCGTGGCAAGCTGCCCTGTTTGCGATTTGGTGTATCATTTTTATGAAAGGGCCGATGTTCCGCGTTCACTGTATGGTGCGTTTTATAACGAGGAGGGGTCGCTCGAAGAAGTATTGAAAAAACACTCGCCACTGCATTTAGCTGATAAAATGCCGAAAATCAATTATCATATTTTCCACTGTGATAAAGATACAAGGGTTAATATACATAGCCATTCAGAAAAGTTTGTGTCCGCAATGAAAGTGCTTGGGCACACCATTACATATGATATTGTCAGGGGAAGAGACCACGGTGACCTGTCAGAAGAGGCGGCAGAGCTTTTTAAGAACTACTGTATTGAAGAAATAGAAAAAAGATATTAATTAAAGAAGGGAAATGATTTTAATCTATGGGTATAGAGCAACTGGAATATATTGCAAGAATTTTACTTGCCGGAATATGCGGTATGCTTGTAGGAATGGAACGTAAAAAGCGTTCGAAGGAGGCAGGTACGCGAACACACTTTGTTGTTGCGTGCGGAGCGGCACTTATGATGATTATTTCAAAATATGCGTTCTTTGATTTGATAAAAGAACCCATCTTTCAGGGCGCGGATGTACGGCTTGACCCGTCAAGAGTTGCATCTACCATTGCAAGCGGTATAGGCTTTTTAGGTGCAGGTATGATTTTTGTACATAAAAATACTATAATCGGTCTTACAACTGCGGCAGGAATATGGGCAACATCGGGTATTGGTATGGCAATCGGTGCAGGTATGTATGCCATTGGAATTTCGGTAACATTTATAATAATTATTGCACAGGCTATTCTTCATATGAATTTTCATCATACAGATAATGTTAAGGTTAAGAAGTTATTCGTTACAAATGTGAGCGAGGTCGGCTATCAGAAATATATGATGGAAGAGTTTGAAAGAAGAAATATTCACGTGCAGGATGTTTCTGTGGATTTTCAGGGTGATAAAAAGGGAAGAAACTATACCTTTATCATTGATATGCCGCTCGATATTGTTGAAGATGAAATTATAGAATTTGCAAAATATGAGGGAAGTATAGAAACCTCATATTAGAATTTTTTAAAAAGAGAGTGATTACAAGTGAGGAGAAAAGCGATTGACTACAAATATGTAATCGCCGGTATTTGTTTTGTTATGGTGCTTGCAGGGCTTGGGTTCTGCAGTTCGGCAAAATCTATGTATTTTGCCGCAATTACAGATGCGTTGGGTCTTTCAAGAAGTGCCTTTTCCATTAATGACAGTTGTCGGTACATAACAACGGCAATAGTAAACATCTTTTTTGGTGCAATGGTAGAAAAATTTGGCACGAAAAAGCTTATAATAGCAGGAATGGTGAGCCTGATTATTTCGTCACTGCTTTATTCATGTGCCACAACTCTTTTTCTGTTTTATCTTGGCGGTGTTTTCTTAGGTATAGGTGTTGCGTGGACAACAACATCAATGGTGGGTGTTGTCGTAAACAGATGGTTTAATAAAAATAAGGGAACAGTTATGGGGATTGTTCTCGCCTCAAATGGTTTGGGTGCGGCAATTGCAATCCACATTATAACTCCTATTATATACAGTTCTGCCTTTGGCTATCAGTCTGCTTACAGAATGACGGCATTGATTTTACTGGCAGTTACGTTGTTTGTTGTTCTTCTTTACAGAGAAAAGCCGCCCATGGAGGAAACGGTGGAAAAAGCAGATGCAGAAACTAAGGTGGAGCAAAGCGGCATTGAATACAGCGAGCTTATAAAAAAACCGTATTTTTATGCAATTATAGCAGGCATTTTTTTTCATATGCTGGTGAGTGTGGGCGGAATAACAACGCCCCACTTTACGGATATCGGACTTTCTCCTTCTTTTGTGGCATCAACACTTAGTGTAATGGTAATTGCTTTAGCTGTTTTTAAGCTCCTTTCGGGTGTTATATATGACCATATGGGGATAAGGATTTCAACGAATATTTGTCTTGTCAGTGTGGTTATATCCAAACTTTTACTACTTTTTATAACCAATTCATTTTCGGGAAAGGTTTTAACTGTTGCCTACTGCCTGATAAATGCTTTGGCAACTCCCATTGAAACTGTAATGCTACCAATTTTAGCACTCGATATTTTTGGGCAAAAATGTTTTAATAAGGCGCTGGGGATACTCACTTCTGTTGCAACAATAGGTCAGGCTCTGGGAACACCGCTTTTAAATCTGTTTTATGATTATGGCAATAGCTATGGAAGTGCGTTTGTGAGTTCTGCTTTGGTTTCGGTTTTTGTAGTAATAATAATGAATTTGGCAATGAATAAGGGGGCAAAAAACAATGCTTAAATGTGCATTTTATGAAAAAGAGATAACACCGCCGCTCGGTTGCAATCTCCCCGGATATGGCAATTTAAGAGCAGGAAGTGATGTTAAGGACAGACTTATGGCAAAGTCGTGCGTTTTTTTCGACGGAAAAGAAACAGTTGCACTGATTGCTATTGATGCACTGCATATCTTTTACGAGGTGCGGGAGGAAATTGCAAAAAGAGTAAGTGAATTTACGCAAATAAAGGAAGAAAATATACTTGTTGCGGCGACACATACTCACACGGGGATTCCGCAGAAAGGCTATGATGCAGACAAGAAGGCGGCAGAAAATCAGGATTATTATTACGATATTTTCCCCAAGCTTATTGCGGATTGTGCAATTCTGGCATACAAAAGACTTGAAAATTCTCAAATTTCTTTTGTCCTGGGGACTGTTGACGGGATATCCTTCTGCCGTGACTATATAATGAAAAACTCTACTCCAAGAACAAATCCGGGGAGGTTGAATCCTGACATTGTTGCCCCTGCTGCACAAACTGATAATGAGCTTCCTGTGCTTTTTGTAAAAAGTGCGGACGGAAAGCCGTTGGGAGCAATAACTGCATTTGCCTGCCATCAGGATTGCGTGGGTGGTACTGAGTACAGCGGAGATTTTTCGTCAGAACTTTCAAAACAGATGAAAAAAAGCTTTGGTGAAGACTTTGTAACTGTGTTTTTCGAAGGAACTGCAGGAGATATAAACCATTTTAATGTAAATACTGCCGAAGATGCACCTGACCATTATCGAAAAATGGGCAGAAAACTTGCGGGTGAAATAATAAAGAGCCTCTCATTTGCAGAAGAAATAGAGGGTGAAGGGGTTAAGTGCAGATTTGAAAAGATTAAAATAGACAGAATTAAAGTTGATGCGGAGAAAATCACACAGGCAAGGCACACAATTGAAACTGTAAAGGAAATCCCCGGGGTTAAAATTGCGGCAGACGGAACATCAAAAGAGCAATATGATTTGATGATGGCAAAAAAACTAATGTGGATGCTGGAAACTTCACCGGATAAATTTGAAATTCCTCTTCATTACATAGAAATCGGAGAAGTTAAATTTTGGGGGTTTCCCAGCGAAATATATTGTTTCTTCGGCAGAGAAATAAAAGAAAAATGCAAAAGTAAAAAATGTATAGTTGCAACTTGTTGTAATGGCTCATATGGGTATATTCCTCCAATGGAGATGTTTTATGATACTGTTTATGAATCAACGCCGGGGTCAAACAGACTTGATAAAAATGCAGGATATATTATGGTAGAAAAGCTTATTGAAATGAGCGGGAAATAAATATCAATAAACAGAAAGGAAGAGATTTTAATGGAAATGAGAGTAGGAGTCTTTGGTCTTGGAATACGTGGGTTTAATCTGCTCAAGCAAGTATGTGAGGTTGAAAATGTAAGGGTAACGGCACTTTGTGACCTCTATCCTGAAAGAATTGAAAGAGCTATAGAGTATATGAAGGAAAAGAATATTGAACTGCCTTCATTTACAACGGACGATTATCATAAGCTAATTGCATGTGATGAGGTCGATGTTGTAATGATTTTTGCCGCATGGGAGGCGCATATTCCCGCATCTATTGAAGCAATGCGTGCAGGAAAGCCCGTCGGCGTTGAAATTGCGGGCGCATATTCAATTGACCAGTGCTGGGAGCTTGTAAAAACATATGAGGAAACGAAAACCCCTATTATGATGCTTGAAAACTGCTGTTATATGAGGCGTGAAATGATGCTCCTCAATATGGTAAAGCAGGGCTTTTTCGGCGAAATTGCGCACTGTGATGGTGCATACTACCACGACCGCCGTATACAGATTGTTAACGGCAAAAAAGATAAGCATTACAGAATGCGCAACTATATGAACAGAAACTGCGACAATTATCCTACTCACGAATTGGGACCGATAGCGCAGTGGCTTGACATCAATCATGGTAATAGAATGGTTTCACTTACCTCTACTGCATCAAGGTCGGTGGGACTTCACGATTATGTGAAGAAGCACCACTCAGATGATGAGGAGCTTATGAACATAACCTTTAATCAGGGTGATATAATTACTACTGTTATAAAATGCGCACACGGTGAAACAATTAAGCTGACACTTGGAACAACACTTCCGAGGTACTATTCACGAGGCCTTGAAATTCATGGAACGGATGCCTTCTACAGTGAGGAAACGCAGACTATTATGCGTGATGATGAGTACGAGGATGAAAAAGAGGGCGAATATTACGCAGAAAATAAGGGTAATGAAGAAAAATATTATGAAAAGTACGAGCATCCCGTATGGAAAAAGTACCAGGAGGAGGGCGTAAAGGAAGGACACGGCGGCGCAGACTGGCTTGTTTTAAATGCATTTTTTGATGCACTTAAAGAAAATAAGCCGATGCCGATAGATGTTTACGATATGGCAACATGGATGGCAATTACGCCTCTTTCTGAGCGCTCAATTCAACTTGGCAGTATGCCGATGGAAATTCCTGATTTTACAAATGGTAAATGGTGTGTTAAGTAAATATGATTATACCTTGCTGCAACACAAACGACAAAGAGGATAAAGAGCTTATTGTAAGCCTAAAATGATTAATGTGTCAAATTTCAAATAAACAATCACATATTATACCCATGATATGCTATATAAGCATATTCCGACTTAATCGGTTCATAGAAAAGTGGAGGGGGTATAATATGAAGTTCATAAAAAGTACATAGCAGAAGGAGTAAGCCAAAATGTAGGCTTACTCCTTTTGTCTTTTACGGAGAGTATCTGTTAAACACAGGTACTCTTATTTTTATTGAAAAAATATTATTTGCTGTATACAATATTTCCGTCGGGAAGTATGTTTAGTATGTCACCACTATGAACTGGGATTTCTTCAAAAAATCCGCTTTTAAGCTCGTCAAATAAATCTGTTTCAATTAAGCCTTTCGCGGTTTTGGTTTCAGAAACTGGTGGGATTACGGAACATACTGCAGTGACTCAAATTCATACATAGATGATTTGAAATCTGTTGCAGCACATATGGGAGTATCGCCTGATGATATTGATTCACTTGCAGAAAACGGCTTTACACCAGAGAAAATTGAAGAATACATCTATTGCTTGTAAAAAATTAATTATTCAAGTGCATTGCAATCATTTAGGTTTTGGAATATATGAAAATGTTTGACTTATAATTTCAAAAAGGGTATAATAAGAATAGGTAGGTGGTTTAAAGTGAATATAACTGAAAAAATCACAGAAGCAAAGGAACTTGAATTTGTTATATTTTGTATTGAGAATGTGGCGCAGCAACTTAATGTCAATGCTGAAATTGTGTATAAAGGATTAAGAGAGAGTAATATTATATCAGATTACATTGTACCTTGCTTTGAGGCATTGCACACTCAAAGCAGAGAGTACATTGTTGATGATATTCTGGAAGTTATGGAAGAAAGAGATGTGAAAATATGATTTTGTATCATGGTTCATA
>JAZODM010000032.1:0-7954 GCA_045596985.1 Clostridia bacterium | reverse complement strand
GAAGTATGTATCGCCCTATATTTCGGATTTGTTCAGAAAAAACGACTGGACAGAGTATGCCGTATGCTATATGTGGGGAACGGTAGGCTTTCTCTATAATCCTGAAACGGTTAAAAAGGAAGATGTTTCCACATGGGACTTTTTCTGGAATACCGATTACAGGAACAGAAGCACCTGCAAGGATGTTTCCCGTGATGCATACGTTGTAGGCTCTCTTTATGTACACTCTGATGAATTACGAAAAAAGGTTAATGAGTATAATGACGGAAAACTAGATGCCTCTACGCTTCAAAAGGCGGTAAATGACGTAGCAAACGATACAAGCGACACAAACATCGAAAAAGTCGGCGCGGCGCTTGCCGAAATGAAAAAGAATATCTATGGTTTTGAGGTGGATAGCGGAAAAACCGATATTGTATCGGGTAAAATCGATGCCAACCTTGCCTGGAGCGGTGATGCCGTGTATGCAATGGACCTTGCCGAGGAAGAGGATGATAAAAAGCTCGCCTTTGTAATTCCAAAGGAGGGCAGCACCATATGGTTTGACGGATGGGTAATGCCAAAGGGCGCAAAGACGCATCTGGCACAGGACTTTGTGGACTTTTTGTGCAGACCCGAGATTGCCGCAATGAATATGGATTATATCGGTTATACAAGTGCTATTGCAGGAGATGAGCTTTTTGACCTGGTATGCGAAAACTACGGCGAGGAAGACGGTGAGTTCGAGCATGACCTCTCATACTTTTTCAAAGGCACATTAAGTCCTGACAGGTATACAGACGGAAAGGCAATTGTACGCACAAATGAAATCGGCAGACAGCTTACAACGCAATACCCATCTGTGGAGGAAACCGTAAGGTGTGGTATTATGGAGGACTTCGGGGACAGAAATCAGGCCGTTCTTGAAATGTGGTCAGTGGTAAAAAGTAACAATATTTCCGCTTTTTCCTATATTATGATGGCGTTTTTGGCAGTGATTGCTGTGTTTATGTTTGTTTCTTCTCTTCGCCGCAGAATAAAAAAGAGAAGGCGGATGAAACTCAGAAAATAGCACATACTAAATATGTCGAAATGGTGATATGTTGCCATTTCGACATATTTCAAAAATTTTTAAAAAAAGTTGTTGACAATTGCAGCTTGATGTGCTATTATAATATGCGTGTCACGGGTTGTGATTAATTTAATATGCTGGTGTAGCTCAATTGGCAGAGCAGCTGATTTGTAATCAGCAGGTTGCGGGTTCGAGTCCCATCACCAGCTCCAGGGAGAGTTCCCGAGCGGCCAAAGGGGGCAGACTGTAAATCTGTTGTCTACGACTTCGATGGTTCGAATCCATCCTCTCCCACCAAAACAAAAAATCCTGTCGAAAGATAGGATTTTTTGTTTTGTATTATTCATTTTTCATTATTCAATATTCATCATTCATTAAATTTGGCAGGATTTTTAATGAATAATGAATGATGAAGTCGCTTCGCTAATGAATAATTAATAATTATACTTCTCCCTCTCCCACACTACTTTGCCACCTATAATTGTGGCACATACATTAGACGAAATTTCAAGAGGGCTTTTATCAAAAATTACAATATCCGCATCCTTTCCCTCTTTAATACTTCCCACTTTATGGTCTACACGGCAAATCCGTGCCGCATCAAGAGTTATTGCCAATAGTGCATTTTCTTCACCAAGACCTTCCTTGGCAGCAAGGGCGGCGCATATCGGAAGATGCTGCAGCCTTGACACGGGATGGTCAGTTGTAAGAGCTACCCTTACCCCTGCTTTTTTAAGAATACCTGCCGTTTTGAAATCGCACTGCGCAACCTCTTTTTTGTTTCGGGAGGCAAGTGTCGGCCCTACAATTGCCGGGAAGCCGCTTTTTGAAATTTCCTCTGCAATAAGATGTCCTTCTGTGCAGTGGTCAAGAGTAAGTCCTAAGTTAAATTCTTTTGCAATACGGATGGCGGTTAAAATATCATCTGCACGGTGGACGTGCGCCTTTAATGGGATTTTCCCCTCAAACAAATCACGGTAAGACTCCAGTTTAAAATCCTTCTGTGCATCTTTATTATCAAAATACTCTCTTGCACGAAAAAGCTCCTCACGGATGAGTGCTGCCGTTCCCATTCTGGTAGAAGGGATGTTTCCGTTCATTCCGTAATTTGTCATAGGGTTTTCACCAAACGCTATTTTTATGGCAGACGGTGCAAGAACTGTCATATCGTCAATACATCTTCCGTCTGTTTTTATAAAGGCAAACTGCCCGCCAATGGGGTTTGCGCTTCCCGGGCCTGCCATTACGCCCGTAATTCCCGACGCAATTGCATTATGAAAGGCACTGTCCATAGGATTTATGCAATCAATTGCCCTCACTTGCGGCGTAATTGGCGTTGTTCCTTCATTTGATGTATCGCCCTGCGACGTGGTTTTTTCCTCACTGATGCCGATATGACTATGTGCATCTATAAAACCGGGGAAAACAAGCTTTCCCTTTGCATCAATTACTTTCACGTCGGGCGAGGGAGTAATATTTTCCCCGATTTTTTCAATTTTTCCCATTTTTATTAAAATGTCAGCATATATGGGCTTTTTTTCTTCCATAGTATATACAAGTCCGTTACGAATTAAAAGCACTTCATTTCTCCTCCTTTTTTGAATAGTTTCCCGCAAATGAGATAAACTATTCTCGTAGGAGGTGAACATCATGGATTTCAACCAGAACAATCAGAACCAGAAAAACAACCAGAACAACCAGAACCAAAAGGACAATAACCAGAAGAACAATCAGAAGGATAACAACCAGAATCAGAGAAACAATCAGGAAAATAACAGATAAAAAGGATGACAAAGCCATCCTTTCGAAAGAGAAATTTTGCAAAGCAAAACATTCTCTTTTAAGGTAAAGACGCAAAGTCCTACACGAAAAAATGGATGTAAAAAAGCCAAAGCTTTTTTACATCCATTTTTCTATTTTGAAACAGCATCTCCAACCGTCTTTCCCTTATCAAAGCTTCGCGATACCGTTATAACCTGCTTTGTCTTATCATAGCGGTTTTCAAAGCATCTGTAAAGAAGCCCCACCGCCTCGGAGCAAAGCACCTGGAGATGCATCTTTATACACGAAAGCTCCTCCGAGCTATAGGGAACACAGCTTAAATCATCCATACATATGAGTGAAACATCCTCGGGAATTTTGATATTTTCCTCGCTGAGCTTTTTCATAATACCTATTGCAATATGGCTATAGGCGGCAAAGATTGCAGTAGGAAGCCTTCCTTCCTCTATCATTTTTTCCGCTCCGTAATAGCCGCAATCCTGAAAACGTCTGTCATTTATTTCAATATATTTTTCGCACAGCTCTATTTTGTTTCTTATTGCCGCCTCTTTTATCCTTGAATATTCTGCGGCGGTATAATTTTCCCCTATATAACCGATATTTTCGTGACCGTGCTTTTTAAGATAGCGTATTGCACTATCAAGCGCCGTCTTTATTTCCACATCAACGCAGTGAACGGTTGCAGACTCATTATTCATTCCTATCTGCACAATGGGAATGTCCGTATGATTTTTAATCTTTTCAGTAGGCTCTATTACAATAATTCCGTCTGCGTGAAGAAAATTAATATAGTAGTCAATAAGAGCACTTTGATTTTTTGGCGAAAAATTTGCCACTGAAACAAGCAGTGTATCACCGTTTTTCGCCACTACCTCCTCTATATATGTCACCATCTGTGAATAGTGAACTCCCAAAAGCTCGGGACAGATAACGGCTATAACCCTCTTTTCATATTTAGGCTTATAATATTTATCATAGCATCCGTACTTTTTGGCAAGCTCCAGCACAGTTTCCTTTGTCTTATTACTTATTTCCCCGCTATCAGAAAAAACCTTTGACACCGTGGAAACCGAAACACCCGCTATTTTTGCAAGCTTTGAAAGAGTCATCATAGCACCTCCGAAAATTTTCGTAAAACACAATGTTTTTTGTAATTTATAAATTTAATATAGCATAGCAAAACCGCAGTGTCAAGCGAAACCTTTATACGCAAAAATTTCCGTTACAGCGAAAATTTTTCGTTTGTCTTCGTGTTGACACGCTCTCGTTTTAATGATATTATCTACTTATAGTAATATATAAAAATTGGAGGTATTTGTAATGAACAAGCTTAAAGCAGGTTTTGCACGTGTAAATATTAACCCACCTATGGGGATTCCTATCAGGGGATACTTTAAGGTGCGTCTTGCCGATGGTGTTCTTGACGACCTTGAAATAAATGCACTCGCTCTTGAATGTGACGATGTAAAAGCACTTCTCATATGCTTAGACCATTGCGGAATTGAACAAAATCTTTGCAGTGATTACAGAAAGAGTGCGAGCGACGCTACAGGCGTTCCTATGGAAAACATCATAATATCTCAGACCCATACACATACAGGTCCCGCACTTGAAAGAAATTCCGAAGATGCTCTTATCAAGGAATATACAGACTTTGTGGGAAAGAGGATTACAGATGTTGCACAGTTTGCGGTAGCCGACCTTAAAGATGCAAAAATGGGATATGGCAAGGGCAGCGCACCCAATGTTGCATTTGTGCGCCGCTATGTTATGAAGGATGGCTCTGTTAAGACAAATCCCGGTGTTAATAATCCCGATATTGTCCGTCCTATCGGCGACACCGATGAAAGTGTAAATGTACTCCGCTTTGACCGCGAGGGTGCAGAGACAATCGTTTATGTTAACTTTGCAAACCATCCCGACGTTGTCGGCGGATGTAAGATTTCGGGAGACTGGCCCGCTCTTCTCCGCAAGGATGTTGAAAAAATTCTTGATAATACAAAATGTATATTCTTTAACGGCGCGCAGGGCGACGTAAACCACGTTAATGTTCATCCTACAGGCGGATATTTAAACGGTATGTTTATGGACTTTGACGATGTTTCAAGAGGTTATGCACACGCGCAGTACATAGCACGTGTTGTAACAGGCGGCGTTTTGCAGGCATTTGACAAGGTAAACTATGTTGATGTAGACACTCTTACAGCTTGCCAGAAGGTTATAAATGTTCCCTCTAACAGACCTGACCCCAAGGATATGCCGGAGGCACACCGTATAAATGACCTTCACAACGCAGGTAAGGATGATGAAATCCCCTATGAGGGAATGATGCTTACCACAGTAGTTGCCGAGGCAGGCAGAATGGTACGCCTTGAAAACGGTCCCGATGCATTTGATATGCGCCTTTCAGCGCTTAAAATCGGCCCCGTTGCAATTATCGGTATCCCCGGTGAGCCTTTCACAGGTATCGGTGTTGCGCTCAAGCAGACAGAGGGATTTGATATGATTATTCCCTGCTGCGCATCAAACGGATATGAGGGGTATTTCCCGATGCAGGACTCTTATGATGAGGGCGGATACGAGGCAAGAAGCTCCAGATTTAAGGCAGGCGTTGCCGAGTTTATTATTAAGGAAGGAAAAGAGCTTCTCACAAGTCTCAGAAAATAATTATGCTTGCTATTAAAAACGCAGTTATTGTAATGACAGACCACTATATTCCCGACGGCGTTATTCTTATAGAGGACGGGAAAATTGTTGATTTTGGCAAAAAGCTTGCTATCCCCGATGGCGCAGAGGTTTTGGATGCGCAGGGACACTATGTTGGTCCCGGTCTTATTGACATACATACCCACGCTGACGGTGATACATATTTTCACGATGACCCCGTAAAGTGTTCAAATACACTTTTAAATCACGGTGTAACATCAGTTCTTCCCGCACTTTTCTACAGCATGAATAAAGAGGAGCATCTTCAGGCAATAAAAAAATACCGCGATGCAATCGCAGAGGGTAAATGTCAGAACATTATCGGTGTTTATATGGAAGGACCTTACCTTAATCCCGATTTTGGCTGTGATAAAGAGAAAAACGTATGGAAAGACGCCATCGTAGAAAAGGACTATGCCGAGGTTGTCGAGGCGGCAAAGGACTTTGCAAAGGTTTGGTGCGTAGCTCCTGAGAGAGAGGGCATCCTTGACTTTGTAAAATACGTAAAAAGGGAAATTCCCGAAATCGTTTTCTCTGTTGCACATTCCGAGGCAACTCCCGAGCAGATTGAGGCACTTATGCCATACGGTCTTAAGCTCGGAACACATCATACAAACGCAACGGGAACACTTGAAAACTATCCCGAGGTGCGAGGCGTATGCGTTGACGAAACAGTAAATTACAACAACGATATTTATGCAGAGCTTATCTGCGATTCAATGGGCGTTCACGTTCACCCATATATGATAAGACTTGTAAAAAAGATTAAGGGGCAGGATAAGATTATTCTTATTGCAGACTCCTTCGTTGCAGACGGCCCTCCCCTTCCCGGTCTTGAAGAGGCATTTGACATCAACTTTGACTGGGGCGGAGATATCGCAGGAAGTAAGCTGACACTCGATATTGCGTGCCATAATATGATGGTACACACAGGCGGTTCTGTTTGCGATGTATTTAAGTATGCATCCACCAACCCCGCCAGATTGCTTTCACTTTGCGACAGAGGAAAAATCGCAAAGGGCAATCGTGCTGACCTTGTATTGGTCGACCACCAGTTTGACGTAAAACACGTCATCTTAGGCGGCGAACAGATAAAATAAATAAAAAAATAAAGGAGAAAAAAACAATGAGCAATTTTATTACCGATCCGGCAACAAAATTTGATTTCCAGCCTCATGAATTTGTTCCTTTTAAGGACAAGAAGGTTTGCGAATACGTTCGCAGCCTCAGCGGCAAGGACCTTGAAAAGAGAGAAGACTGGTGGCATCCTGAATTTAACGTAAAGGTTATGATGAACCCCCATCCCGTTCTTATCGCAACACTTTTCTCACGTCTTTAAGCTGCATCAGAAGCAGGCAAGAGCTTTACAATGATTCTCGGTAACCCCGAGCCTGATACTTACATTCCTCTTGCACAGCTTATCAACTATTTCGGCGTTGATTGTAGCAAGGTTCACCTTGTAGCAGAGGATGAATGGGCAGATGAAAATGGTAACATCGCTCCTATTACATACGAAGCAGGCTTTGCACATTCTATGATTAAGTATCTTTACAATCAGATTGATGAAAAGCTCCGTATGCCTATGGAAAATGTTCATTTCCCCACAAATGCAAACATCAAGGATTATTCCAAGATAATTGACGACATCACAGAGGGAACAGGTGCTGATATCGCATCTACTTCTCCCGGTTGGGCAGGTCATATGGCATTCGTTGATCCTATTCCTGAATTCATCGGCAGCGGTGACATCGAGGAATGGCTCAACCAGCCCGCACAGATCGTTAAGCTCCATCCTATGACCATTATGCAGAATTCTCTTAACGGTACATTCGGTCAGAGCGGTGATATCGCTAACGTTCCTCCGTGCGCAGCAACTATCGGACCTCTCGATGTAATGCGTGCAAAGGAAAGAATTGAAGTTCATGCACTTGCAACCTGTGGCACATTCTCTTCATGGCAGAGAATGACAAGCCGTCTTTGCACACACGGCCCTATCACACCTTACCTTCCGAGTTCTATGCTCCAGACAAAGAAGACTCAGGTTTATATCAGCGAAGAGCTTGCGGCGCCGTTTGAGTGCTGGGAAAAAGTCGGCTATTAAGATGATGACAAGGTCATCATCTCGAAGGAGAAGTTTTGCAAGCAAAACATTCTCCTTCGAAGTAAGGGCTTTCGCTCGCGCGGCACTCACCGTGCCAGCCCTTTAGAGGAGTTAAAACCGAGGTACACGCCCTCGGTTTTAACGATTATATGTTAAGGGGTATCCCCTTAACAATCCCCTTTTACAAAGGTGGATTAAATCACACAAAAAAAACATCCTACCCGATTGGGTAGGATGTTTTTTATTAAATAAAACTTATTTAACAAGTGTCTTAAGAGCTGCGCCAGCCTTGAATGCGGGAACCTTAGAAGCAG
>JAZODM010000031.1:0-1601 GCA_045596985.1 Clostridia bacterium | reverse complement strand
CAGAGCTTCCCTGAGCATCTCCACTCCCGTTTCCTTGGAGTAACCCTTCAGTATGCACTCATACATTCCGCCACCCCGCTTGATAACGGTGTAATACTGCCGGGCATATTCCTCAAAAGACTCAATATCGCTGTCCTCCCGCGCCCAGATGCAGAACTTATCGAAGAAATAACCCTCCTCGAGAGGGTCAAGCTCCGTTTCAAATCCCCGCTCTATCATACGCTCCATATAAATGCGCATTATCTCATCCGGTTCGTGGCAGAGGATATAGCGCAGTCCTTCCTCCGCTTCATAGTATGCATCCAGCCTGCATTCAAGGGCTTTTCGCACTGTGGAACCGCAGACAGCTATATCCATAGGCGCGCGAAAGATCTCCTTTCCGTCCAGGAAAAGATACTGACCGCAGGAGCAGATATATCCGTCAAAACCGATATCCACGATGAAAGGTTCAATATGGGTATAGGGTCTGCCTGTATTCACTATGCAGGCCACACCCTTTTCGCGTGCGGCACGGATAGCTTCAATGGCAGAAGGCGGCACAAAGCCGTGCTCATCCATTATGGTGCCGTCCACATCAAAGAAAACAACTTTTCTGCTCATAAAAACCAATCTCTTTCTTTCTTAATTACATAATTTTATCTTGCCCAAGGCGGCTTGTCAAGAAATCTGCCCTTGCCGACTTTCCCTTTTAGTGGTAAAATTCAATTACAAAAAAACAAGGAGGTTAAAGCTATGTTATTTGGCGATTGGTCCTTTGCACCGGCTGCCGAAGCTGCTATGAAAGCAGTTCGCGACCCCTCGAATTTCCAATGGTATCTCCTCCCCATTTTTGCACTTGTTCTCTGCGCATACTGGCAGGAAATGAAAGCAAAAAACTACAGAGCAATTTTCGCCGCTCTCGGTCTTTACTCCATCCACTGGCTCTATGAAATCGCCAACGCAGTTATTGCCCACTTCTCAGGCTACGCCCTCTGGACAGTTTCTGCGGAAAGCAGCGCCTTCATTCTTCTCGTGGGCGTGGGCGCCGAGCTGAGCCTTATGTTCTCAGTAGCCGGTTTCAGCTGCAAAATACTCCCCGAAGACAAAAATGCAAAAATTCTCGGCATCAACAACCGTTGGTTTATGGGCATAGCAATGGCTTTGTTCTGCGCTGTTGTTGAAATATTCCTGGCATGGACTCCCGCTTTCATCTGGGTATATCCCTGGTGGGGCTGCATCCCCGTTTGGATAACCACTTATATCCCCTTCTTTGTGGGCGCCTACCTTATATATGACCTGCCGATGAAAAAGCAGATAAAGGTGGTCGGCACTATGGTTTGTATAAACATTATTCTGCTGCTTGTCCTCGTTCCCCTCGGAATTATATGATAGCTGAATAAATTTAATTTTATTAAATAAAAAATAATTCGCCAAAAAATATTTTTTGGCGAATTATTTTTTTATCCACCAAATCTTGTTGCGCCCTCTCTTTTTTTGCACAAGGACTTGTGGAATTTCGCATTTTCCACAATTTACAGGTTGCCTTGTTGACATAATTCACAAAATATGTTACAATTTAGCTACATTTATGATTTTTTATATTGGAGTGATATGACTATGGC
>JAZODM010000030.1:0-2006 GCA_045596985.1 Clostridia bacterium | reverse complement strand
TTCCGTTTTTTACATCAAGGCAGGGTATTATTCTCTTTGTAATCATCGTGCCACCTCAATTGCTTCTTTAAGGTCAATGTCACCCGTGTAAATAGCCTTGCCGACTATTGCACCGTAAAGGTCCATTTTGCGAAGTGCCGCAACATCATCAATCGTTGAAACGCCGCCCGATGCGACAATATCCATTGTAAAGCGCTCTGAAAGCGTCTTATAAAGCTCTCTGTTTGTTCCGCGCATTGCTCCGTCACGGGAAATATCGGTACAGATAATGGTTTTAACACCCATATCCTGCATCTTCTGACAAAAATCCATTCCTGAAACGCCGCTTTTCTCAAGCCATCCCTTAACGGCAACCTCGCCATCCTTTAAATCTGCACCAACGGCAATTTTGTCGCCGTATTTTTGGCACATAAGGGAAAGAAATTCTTCGTCATTTACTGCCGCTGTACCTAATATTACACGCATAACACCTGCATCAATATAGCGTTTTACCGTTTCCTCACTTCTGATGCCGCCGCCAATTTCTACCTTAAGACCGCTATACCTGCATACGCTTTCCACAATGTCAAAGTTTGGGGTAGTACCTTCCTTTGCCCCCTCAAGGTCAACCATATGTATATACTGTGCACCTGATGCCTTAAAGTTCTTTGCTACATCAAGCGGATTTTCACTGTACACCGTCATGCAGTTATAATCGCCCTTGTAAAGACGCACAGCTTTTTTATCATATAAATCTATTGCCGGAAATATTATCATATTATTATCCTTTCATTCCGCATTCCGTATTCTGCATTCCGCATTTAGATTTAAAGCATTTCCGAGAATGCTTTAAGTATATTAAGTCCTGTTTTGCCACTTTTTTCAGGATGGAACTGACAACCGCATACATTATCCTTACAAACTGCGGCAGTTAATTCACAGCCGTACTCTGCCGTTGCAATAAGACTTTCATCACAGCCCTTTGCATAATACGAATGAACAAAATACACACATTCACCGTTTTGTACATATTTAAGAAGATGCACATCCCTTTTTATAATAAGAGGGTTCCAGCCAATATGCGGAATACTCAGCCCCTCCCCTATAACATCGGCAATGGGACTTATTTCGCCCTTTAAAATACCAAGCCCCTCATATTCACCGTATTCATAGCTTTTCTCAAACAAAAGCTGCATACCGAGGCATATTCCCAAAACGGGCTTTCCATTTTTAGCCTCTTCAATTATTACTTTATCAAGACCGCTCTCGGAAAGCTTTCTTTTTGCGTCACGGAAAGCCCCCACACCTGGAAGAATAATCTTATCTGCACTTTTAAGAATCTCTCTATCACTTGTGACAATACTCTCTGCACCGATAGTATCAAGCGAGCTTTTAATGGAAAAAAGGTTTCCCACGCCGTAGTCTGTAATTGCTATCATAAAACACCTTTAGTAGACGGAATGTCGTCCTTTACCTCCGCATCAATTTTAACACTGCCTCTTACACAGCGTGCAACTGCCTTAAATGCGCCCTCTATAATGTGGTGCGAATTTTTACCTGCAAGCTGTTTTATGTGAAGTGTTATTCCTGCATTATTTGCAAATGCACGGAAAAACTCCTCCGCAAGCTCAGTATCAAAATCGCCGACCTTCTCGGCAGGAATGTCCATATCAAAAGAGAGCATTCCCCTGCTGCTTATATCCATTGCCGCAAGGATTAATGCCTCATCCATAGGCAGGATTATATCGCTATAGCGTGAAATCCCTCTTTTATCGCCAAGTGCATTTTTAAGCGCCTCACCCAGTGCGATACCAATATCCTCTGTCGTGTGGTGATAATCTACATATGTATCACCCTGACAAAGCACGCTGAGAGTTATATTTGCGTGCTTTGCAAAAAGCGTAAGCATATGGTCAAGAAAACCGCATCCGCTTTTTATAACGCCCTGCTCGCATACGTCAAGGCAGATATTAACCTTTATATCTGTTTCGCCTGTTTTTCTGTTTACGGTAGAATTTCTCATATTA
>JAZODM010000029.1:0-21373 GCA_045596985.1 Clostridia bacterium | reverse complement strand
CAAACATTTTATCGTTATTTATCTGGATTGTTGTGATAAGTCCTTCATAATTTGTAAAAATAGTCTGGATATCGCCAAACCAGCTTACTGTTGCGCCGAGCTTTTCAGCTACAAAGCGGAACGGGATAAGAACTGTTTCTCCGTCAAGCATCGGGTCGCGGTCAAATACCATTTCCTCTCCGTTTACCAAAACCTTGATATCTGCAGCCATTGCTGATGTTGCCGCAAAAATCATTACCATTGCAAGAAGTACTGTCAAAATCTTTTTCATATTCCATCTACCTCCGTAATTTTATCTTTTTCTTCTTCTCGGTAACTTTGTTCTTTATCTGAAGGCACTGCAGGAGAAGGAGCTTCTTCCTGCTCCTGCGCCGTCAAAGCGGTTATATCCGCGTAAACAGAGTAAAACTCGCGGCCCGTGGGGGTGTCTACATACCATATAACGCTGTCCCCTGCTAAAATCGGGGCACAATCCTCTGAAAGACGGGCAGATGCTGTATAAACATTTCCAATCTGATTTCCGCTGCCGTCTATAAACGCGTAGCAAAGGGTATTGCTATCTTCTTCCCCGTCTGTAAAGCGCTGCCATAAAACCATAAAGTTATCGTCTGCAAGTTTAACGATATACGGAACACTTCCCGAAAGACCCACGCCCGTATAGCGTGCAAGGCACGTATGGCGCATCTCGTAGGTGTTTTTATCTGTCCACAAAAGGTATATGTCACGGTTTTCCTTTTCAATACCGTCAATATTGATGCTGCTGTAACCCGTTGCCAGTGAATGGTCAATCGTGCTGAGCGGCACAAGGAAGCCACTCTCAGAGCTTTCAAGTCCGCCAATCATTATACCCGTGCAGTTTGCAGCCAAAGCACCGCCTACGTTAAAAATACTTTGCGTATTTATTATTTTGCCTGAAAAATCAAGCTCCTGTAAAAATGCACCGCGTATGGGGGCGGCATCTGAAAGATTTGCCGTAATCAGCCTGTTTGAATCTATTTTAACAAATTCCTGCAAAGCGTGACTTGTATGATTATACTGGAATTTTCCGAGGACATTGGAAACTGTCCACGTTGATTTATCAACTATGATTGTAAGCTGCGTCTGCGGACGGTTTCCACTCTCATCAAGGTACTGACTGCGTGAGGTGTGCAGTACAAGGTGGGTGTCATTTTCCGCCATACTTGCGCCTGACGCGTCAAAGGGTATTGATGTTTTGCAGTTGTTTACGGAAACCTCGCTGATTTTTACAAAGCTTTTATCATAAATTACGATTTTGATAATTTCCCTTGAATTATCCTCAAGCAAATTTTCCTGACCGAATGCGATATAGTTGTAATCCTTCCCGAAAAGAAGCGTTCCTACAAGGGGAAGCTCCTTCTTTATAGCAAAGGAGGAAAGGTGGTTAAATTCTCTGTCGTACGTTTCGATATTTATATGCTCATCAACCTCGACTGCCGTAAAAGTACCATCGGGATTGTGTGTGAGGTAGGATGATGACGGTGCGCCCCAGCGGTTAAAGGTTTCCGAGTGGGAAATAACACTCTCCGCAGCGCCGAGCGCGCGACCAGAATCATAGCGCGTAACTGACGGAATATATGTGCCGCTGCGGTATACGTTTACAGTGCGATTATCCTCGTCCCAGATGTATGTGCCGCAAAGCTTTGCCAGATCGTCCGAGTATACGCAGGTAAGACCGCCTATGTTAAAGCTCTCCATCGCTGTGCCGTTGAAGTTTGTCGTGATATCGGTATAATATACATCACCAACAGGTGTGCCGACAGGTTTTGAGGCGGCGGAGTCATTATAAATAAGCGCCTCCTCCTGTCCTGTCATAAAAATATCCTTATCAGTGATTGTCAGGGTGCGACTTTCTTCATCAAAGCTGACACCGAAATTAAGATTTTTACCAAGAGCGTTAAGGTTTTGCGCTATAACGGCAGTTCTGCCGTTAATGTTGTAGGAGGGTACGCGCACCCCCTCGATATATGTTACTATGTCGGTGCTGAGTATCTTCCCTATGACATCGCCCACGTTATATGCAAAAGCGTAAAACGAAAGCACATTTGCCGCAAGGACAAAGGAAAGTGCACCGCAAAAAAGTTTTTTTAATTTTTTTTGCATATTAAACCCCCAATAAATATGGTTACATACTCATTGTACCACAATATATCAATATGTTCAACAAGTTTAAAAAAATTTTAGTAAAACGACATCGTAATACAGGCATATTTGTGCAAATTTTTCGGAATTGTATAGACTTTTTTTGATTGTTGTGATAAAATGAAGTATAAATGTTTATTTCGCGGAAAAAAGGAGTCTGTTAGAATGAATAAATATAAGGATTTTGAAAATTACCTTAAAGAATATCCCAATGAGGAGGGGTATTTTGGAGAATACGGAGGTTCTTTTCAGGCGAAGGAGCTTATCGAGGCTTTTAAAGAAGCAGATGATGCTTATGAGGCAATCTGTCACAGTGCCCAGTTTATAAATGAGCTTCGCAGAATACGTAAGGAATTTCAGGGAAGGCCCACTCCTGTATATCATTGTGAAAGATTATCAAAGATATTCGGAAACTGCCAGATTTATCTTAAGCGTGAAGACCTTAATCATACAGGTGCACACAAGCTTAATCACTGTATGGGTGAGGGACTTCTGGCAAAATATATGGGTAAAAAGAAAATTATTGCAGAGACAGGCGCAGGTCAGCATGGTGTTGCAATCGCTACTGCGGCGGCATATTTTGGTATGGAATGTGACGTTTATATGGGCGAGGTTGATATTGAAAAGCAGCACCCTAATGTTATCAGGATGAAGATGCTCGGTGCAAATGTTGTTCCTGTGACAAAGGGACTTAAAACACTTAAGGAAGCCTGTGATGCAGCGTTTGAGGCTTATCTTAAAGAGTATAAGGATGCAATTTATTGCATAGGTACAGCGGCAGGCCCGCATCCGTTTCCGAAGATGGTGAGGGATTTTCAGTCTGTTATAGGTATTGAGGCGAGGGAGCAATTCCTCGAAATGACGGGAATTATGCCCGATGCGGTCGCTGCGTGTGTTGGCGGTGGAAGTAACTCTTTGGGAATGTTCGTTCCTTTCCTTGCCGACCCTGTTGAAATTTACGGGGTTGAGCCACTGGGAAGAGGATCGGGAATTGGTGACCACGCGGCCACTATGGCATATGGAACGAAAGGTGTCATCCATGGTTATACAAGCTATGTTCTTCAGGATGAAAAAGGGGAGCCACTTCCCGTTTATTCTATTGCAAGCGGTCTTGACTACCCCGGCGTAGGCCCGGAACATGCACACCTTCGTGACCGTGGCAGAGTTCATTATGAAACTGTTTCTGATGAAGAGGCTATGGAGGCATTCTTCCTGCTTTCAAGGTATGAGGGTATCATTCCTGCAATTGAAAGCGCGCACGCAGTTGCATATGCAATCCGCTATGCAAAGGAGCATAAGTCAGGCTCTATTCTTGCCTGCCTTTCAGGTCGCGGTGATAAGGATATTGATTACGTATATGAGAAGTACGGCTGCGGAGAGAAGTTTAAATTAGATTATAAAATTTGAAGGGAACAAAAAGATGAGTAAGGAAAAAAAGTTAGTTGAAGAAATTACACCGATGGACGAGGATTTTGCCCGTTGGTATACAGACATTGTAAAAAAGGCTGACCTTATTGAATACACGAGTATCAAGGGCTGCTGCGTGTTCCGCCCTTATGCGTATGCACTGTGGGAAAATATTCAGAAGGTGCTTGATACAAAGTTTAAGGAGCTTGGACACGAAAACGTATATATGCCGATGTTTATCCCTGAAAGCCTTTTAGAGAAGGAAAAAGACCACGTTGAGGGTTTTGCGCCCGAGGTTGCGTGGGTGACACACGGCGGAAATGAAAAGCTTACAGAGCGTATGTGTGTACGCCCGACGAGTGAGACACTTTTTTGTGAGCATTATAAGAACATTATTCAGTCGCACCGCGATTTGCCAAAACTCTATAACCAGTGGTGCAGTGTTGTAAGATGGGAAAAAACAACACGTCCCTTCCTTCGCAGTATGGAATTCTTGTGGCAGGAGGGTCACACGGCGCACGCAACGGCAGAGGAAGCGCAGGAGGAAACAATCCGTATGCTTAACACATACGCCGATTTTTGTGAGCAGTATCTTGCAATTCCCGTTGTGAAGGGCAGAAAAACCGACAAGGAAAAGTTTGCAGGTGCAGTTGCAACATATACGATTGAAAGCCTTATGCACGATGGAAAGGCGCTTCAGTCAGGAACGAGCCATAATTTTGGTGACGGTTTTGCAAAGGCATTTGGAATACAGTATTCGGATAAGGATAATAAGCTTCAGCATGTATACCAGACATCGTGGGGTGTAACAACACGTCTTATCGGTGCTATAATAATGGTGCACGGCGATAACAGCGGTCTTGTGCTGCCGCCCAAAATTGCACCCAAGCAGCTTATGATTGTGCCTATCGCAATGCATA
The DNA here is from genome assembly GCA_045596985.1 of Clostridia bacterium. Taxonomy (GTDB): domain Bacteria; phylum Bacillota; class Clostridia; order UMGS1883; family UMGS1883; genus UMGS1883. The sequence continues at coordinate 16,886 of JAZODM010000029.1, read as the reverse complement.
AGGAGGGCGTAGCCGAGAAGGCAAGTGAGCTTTGCCAGAGACTTAAAAAGGCGGTTCGTGCAGATATTGACCTTAGTGACAAGACGCCCGGCTGGAAATTTGCAGAGTATGAGATGAAGGGTGTACCCGTAAGACTTGAAATAGGACCCAGAGATATTGAAAATAACAGCTGCGTTCTTGTAAGACGTGATAACGGCGAGAAGATTACGGCATCACTTGATAATATAGAGGAAACAGTTATATCGCTTCTTGACGATATTCAAAATTCCCTCTATGAAAAAGCACTCCGCCACCGTGAGGAGAATACATTTGATGCGCTCGACTATGATGCATTTAAGGAAACTGTTGATAAAAACGGAGGATTTGTCCGTGCAATGTGGTGCGGTGATGTAGAGTGCGAAAACAAGATTAAAGAGGATACAGGTGCAACGGCACGTTGTATGCCTTTTGAGCAGAAAACCCTTACAGATACCTGCGTATGTTGCGGTAAGAAGGCAAAGTCAATGGTATATTGGGGAAGAGCGTATTAAAAAATAAAGTTCGGATTACTCCGATAACTAAGGGGTTGAAGTGATGAACGAAAAAATCACTTATGCGGTGCTTTCGTTATTGCTGCTGGCGTTTATTCCTGCAATAATAGCGGCGATTAAAAAACGCAGCTTTTCAAGATGGTATGTTTACGGTATACTTCTGTTTCCGGTAGCCGTAGTTCACGCAGTGCTTCTTAAAAAGCCGTTTGACTGCGTAGAGATATATTTTTTTGATGATAAAAGTCCATCAGGACGAAAGAAGAAACAGTATAGGATATTGTCTCAAAAACAGAAAAACAACGTACCCACGGTAACATATATGTGCGTTGTTTTTGTATCAAAGCTCGTTTTTGGTGCATTTACGGGATTGGTGCTTTTTGCGCTTTTCAGGACATTTCAGAGCAATACGTATCAGCTTCGCGCAGCGTGTGTGATTTTTTCGATTGTCTTTTCAATGCTTTTATCGGGTGTAGAGCTTTTTGGTCTTTCACGGATGCCGATGATAGCAGACGAAATAACAAAAAGGGCATTTCTGATAGCAGCGGCATCGGTTATATGCTCGCTTCCGCTGTTTGTTATTAAGACCTTTATTCTGGACAATCTTTTGCCGGAGCTTTCAACTCCGTGGATGTTTGTATGTATGTGCGTAGCGTTTGCAGTTTTTCTGTGGATGCTTCTAAGACTTCAGACTTATTATTACTCGGTATTTTATAAGTTTTTTGACTACTGCGTGCTGAGCATAGCAGGGTATGTAATCTTTTCAGCGGTAACGCTGATTTGCCTGTCGCTTGGAAGCGTAAGTAAAATTGTGTATGTGACGGCACTTCCGTTACAGCTTTTTAACACCGGATATTTAGCGGGCATTGACTACATAGAAAACCTTTCATACATATATTCTTCGGCGATTGTACATTTGATAGTTGTCGCAATTCTTTTCGTATCGGGAACATCCTGCCGTAATTATAAGCGCAAGGAGCTTGCTTACAGAATTGAGTATCGCTCGCAGGCTTTTCGTATGTCGCAGAAAAAGGTGCTTCGCAGGCATATTCCCAAAGCAGGGGGATTACATATTAAGCCAATTAACTATGTATAGAGAAATATAAAACCACCTGACAAACAGTTTATGTTTGCCAGGTGGTTTTTTGGGCTATATGGAGCATATACACCCGTTTGTGACGGATGTATATGCAACAAGTTATGTATTTTTATTTTATCTTATACATACCAAGATATGATGATGTGTTTTCGATCATTTTGTCAAAAAGTGCTCTTGTATCAGAAAGCGTCAGTCTTACAAGCGGATCTGAAGCAAACGCACCGAAAGCAAGGTTAAGATCCTTTTTAATACCTGCATTAACAACACAAGCCTGCTCAAATGCAATCCTGCCTACAAGCGGCATAACATTTTCGGGAACGTTTCCTGCGACAAGTGGCTGAACAGTATCGGTAGTAAAGAATGCATTTGTTTCGACAACTGCACCTAAAGGCATATTGGGAATCTGCCCTCTGTTTGGAATATTTACATTTGTTATCAAATCTTCAAGGCCTAAAAGAGCACGTATTTGTTTTACGCCGTCTTCACCGGTAGGAGAGAGCTCAAACTCCTTTTCACCTGACATATACTGCGCACCTGTCTTAAGCCTTTCAGCGAGGTCATCTTTTCTCCAGCTTACGGGAGTAAGACCAAAGAGCCACTCGTCAACCTGCTCGGGGCTTTTCAGATACCAGTCACCGGGACAAAATTCAGAAAGATGTCTGTCGCCTGCAGCTGCAATTGCTCCGTAGCGGAGGAAGAGATCAAACTTAACTCTTTCTCTGCAGCGGAATATAGTATTAAATTCGATGCTCTCGTTTTCTTTTTCGAAGCCTGTTTCGTAATATTTTTCAGCAAATTTTCTGTATATCGGGAATAAATCCATTTCCTTATATTTTGCTCCGGTAAGCCAGGTAAAGTGATTAACACCCACTACATTTACCTTTGTTTCTTCGCGTTTTGTTTCCTCGATTCCCTCTATATCCTTAAGAGCAGACAAAAGAAGATCCTGCGTGCTGAACACCTCGTGGCAGCAGCCAAATGCCTTGATTTCAGGGAAAACTTTGTAAAGGGTTGCAACGCATACTGTCATAGGATTTGTATAGTTGATAACCCATGCTGTTGGAGAATATTCCTTAATTGCAAGAGCAATTTCCTCATACATAGGAATTGTACGAAGCGATCTTACTATACCGCCGGGGCCTGATGTGTCACCCACGGACTGATAAATTCCATATTTTTCAGGCAAATGAACATCCGATTCCATTTCATCAAATGTTCCGGGCAGGATAGAAATAACAACAAAATCCGCACCTGTAAGGGCCTGGGCGAGGGTATCTTTTGCAACATATTTCCACTCGCTCTTGCTGCCTTTTATTTTATTACCTATAATTTCGTTGTTGTAGGCTGCCTGCTTGTCGATATCATAAAGACGCACCTCGCCAGAAATATCATCAGCCTGCGCGAGGTCACTCATAAGACCCCATGCCCATCCCCTTGAGCCTCCGCCAATGTATGCAATTTTAAGATTTTTTGCACGGTTTTCTTTTTTCATATCAATCTGTCCTTTCTTTTTTAGCTAAACGAAAATTGAGACCCCAAACTCCTTACGGTACAATAGTTTTACCCCTAAAACCTATACCTCCCTGAAAATCAGAGAAAGGAGATTGAGATCTCAAGAACAAAATTATACCAATTGTTGCTCAAGACGCAATTTCAAAAAATTTAAATTTGTTTTGAGCTATCACGTATATTTTCTACTTTATGATAGCACTGCGATTCTTTACGGTCAATAGACAAAATCCCAAATCATAGACAAACATCAATTATTTTATCTTTTCAAACGTTTTCATCCACTCTTGCATAATGAGCATATGTCCGGCAGCAGTCGGGTGAACGCCGTCGCAGAGCAACGAAACTTTCACGATTCGCCTGGCATCTGTAATTGGGTCGCCCTGAAAAAGAATAAGTTTAGACATCTGTTACACCTCTATGCTAAAAAATCGTTTTGCATTTGCAGTTGTAATTTCCTCTACCTCTTCAAAAGAAATTCCTTTGATTTCAGCGATTTTTTCAGCAACGAGGTGAATATTAAGACTACTGTTCCTCTCCCCACGGTGTGGAGTGGGGGAAAGGTAGGGGCAATCTGTTTCAATAACAAGGTTTTCAAGCGGGATATAACGCACCGCCTCTACAGTGCGGACATTGTTTTTAAAGGTAACTGTTCCGCCTACTGCAATAGTAAGTCCCATATTAAGGATGATGCGTGCCGTCTCAACGCTTTCGCTGAAACAGTGCCACAGAGCGCCTTCACCTACGTTTTTAGCCTTTAAAATGTCAAGAACATCCTTGCAGGCATCGCGGCAATGAATTATAAAGGGAAGATTAACCTCACGCGAAATATCAATCTGTGTGTCAAATGCCTGTTTTTGAATTTCACGGTCATCAGGCTTTCTGAAATAGTCAAGACCTATTTCGCCGATTGCCTTAACCTTTTTATGGGTGGCAAGCTTTTTTACAGCATCATAATCGTCTTGGGAAATTCCATCCGTATATATGGGGTGAACACCTGCGGAGGAATATATAAAATCATACTTATCTGCAAGGGCAATACTGTCACCTGTCGATTTAACGCTGCATCCTGCATTTAAAATATAGCCGACATTATTTTCCTTCATAGAGGAAAGAATGTCATCACGGTCAGCATCAAAGCGCGGGTCATTATAATGTGTATGTGTATCAAAAAGCATCAGCGAACTTCACTTCCTATTTCCATATCGTCAGAAGGTGAAACGATAGAAAGCTGATTATCGTTAGCTGCGCACAAAATCATACCAAAGCTGTCCTCGCCGCAAAGCTTAACGGGTTTAAGGTTTGCTACAATAACAACTTTTTTGCCGATAAGGTCCTGCGGCTCGTAGTACTGTGCAATACCGCTTACAACCTGCCTTTTTTCATAGCCAAGGTCAAGCTGAAGCTTGAGAAGCTTTTTAGCCTTTTTAATCTTTTCGCACGCAATAACCTTTGCAACCCTAAGCTCCGTTTTGCAAAAATCGTCAATAGTGATTTCTTCCTTTGCCTCAGGCTTTTCTATCTGTGCTTCCTTATTCTTTGCAGCCTCCTCCTCAATTGCCTTAAGCTCTGCCTCAACATCAATTCTGGGGAAGAGAACGTCACCCTTTGTAACGGAGAAGCTATCCTGAACGCCCCACGTTTTCGCAGTGTTCCAGCCGCTCTCCTTTGCACCGATTTGCGCAAGGATTGCTGGTGTGGTGCGTGTCATTACAGGCGCAATAAGCTCTGCCGCTATACGAATAGCCTCACAAAGGTTATACATAACTGTCTCAAGACGGTCTTTCTTAGCCTCGTCCTTACTAAGTGCCCAGGGCATTGTTTCATCAATATATTTGTTTGTACGGCTGATAAGCTTCCATATTTCGGAGAGCGCCTGAGAGAACTGGAATGAATCCATAAGCTCCTCTACCCTATCGGGAGTCTCTTTTGCAAGGGTGATAAGCTCATTATCAACATCCTCGCAAACGGCTTTATTTGTAACAGTGCCGCCAAAGTATTTTTCTACCATACTTACAGTGCGGCTTACAAGGTTTCCGAGGTCATTTGCGAGGTCTGAATTAATACGGTTTATAAGTGCCTCATTATTAAATACGCCGTCAGCGCCAAAGGGCATTTCACGCATAAGGAAATAACGGATTGCATCTACACCGTATTTGTTTATAAGTGTAACAGGGTCAACAACATTACCCTTGGACTTACTCATTTTACCGCCGTCAAGAAGCAGCCAGCCGTGACCGTAAACCTGCTTGGGCAGGGGAAGGTCAAGCGCCATAAGCATTGCCGGCCAGATAATTGAATGGAAACGCACAATTTCCTTTCCTACAAGATGTACGTCTGCGGGCCAGAATTTCCTAAAATCTGCGTCATCATCAGAAAATGCGCCAAGTGCGTTGATATAGTTTGTAAGGGCGTCAAGCCACACATATACAACGTGTTTGGGGTCAAATTCTACCGGGATGCCCCAGTCAAAGCTCGTTCTGGAAACGCACAAATCCTCAAGCCCGGGGATAAGGAAATTGTTGAGCATTTCGTTCTGACGGATAGAAGGCTGGAGGAAATCAGGATTATTTTTTATAAGGTCGATAAGTCTGTCCTGATATTTGGAAAGACGGAAGAAATAGCTTTCCTCCTTTGTTTTCTCAACACTTCTTCCGCAGTCGGGGCATTTTCCATCCACTAACTGATGCTCTGTCCAGAAGGATTCACAGGGGGTACAATACCATCCCTCATACTCGCTCTTATAAATATCACCCTTTTCATAAAGAGTGTTAAAAATCTTCTGCACTGCCTTTACGTGCATTTCGTCAGTGGTACGGATAAATCTGTCATTGGTAATATCGAGCATCTTCCACAAATCCTTGATGCCCTTAACAATATTATCAACGTACTCCTGCGGAGAAACGCCGCGTTCCTCGGCAATACGCTGAATTTTCTGACCGTGCTCATCCGTTCCCGTAAGAAACATTACGTCATAGCCCTGCGCGCGTTTGTAGCGTGCGATTGTATCCGCCGCAACGGTGCAGTAGGAATGACCTATATGCAGCTTGTCGCTGGGATAGTATATCGGGGTAGTGATATAAAATTTTTCCTTTGCCATTTTCATCATAGCCTTTCATTATATATACTTTGCTCTTATTTTTTCAAGTGTTTCGTTAAAATCATCAGGAAGAGGTGCGGTAAAATGCACACTCTCACCGCTTTGGGGATGGATAAAACCGATTTCCCCTGCATGGAGAAGCTGCCCGGAAAGTGTAAACTCCTCCTTTTTAAGTCCGTAGGTTTTATCGCCTAAGATGGGGTGGCCCAGATGCTTTGTATGCACGCGTATCTGGTGGGTGCGCCCCGTCTGCAGTTTACACTTTATATAAGTGTATTTCCCAAACCTCTGCAGGACTGTTATATGTGTAACTGCCTCACGTCCGCCTGTTTTGGAGACTGCCATTTTTTTGCGGTCGGAAGTAGCCCTTGCGATAGGCGCGCTGACAGTAATATCATCTTCTTTTATGTTGCCGTGCACAATGGCATAGTATGTGCGGCTGAGAGTTCTGTCGGAAAGCTGGTCGGCAAGAGAAAGGTGTGCGTTGTTAGTTTTGGCAACAACCAAAAGTCCCGTTGTATCCTTATCAATTCTGTGGACTATTCCCGGGCGAAGCACGCCGTTAATTGCCGAAAGATTATCGCCGCAGTGATGCATAACGGCATTTACGAGTGTACTGTCCTCATTCCCTGCGGCAGGGTGGACAACCATCCCGCGCGGTTTATTTACAACGAGAACGTCGCTATCCTCAAAAACAATGTCAAGGGGGATGTCCTGCGGCTTTGCATCAAGGGTTTTAATCTCGGGAAGGAGAACAATTATTTCGTCCCCCTCCTTAACCTTGAAGGAGGAGCGAACAGGCTCACCATTCACCAAAACCATAGATTTATCAAAAAGCCCCTTAAGAAAGCTCCGTGTAAGGTCGGGAGAATTCTGCGCAATATAGACATCGCAGCGTGCAACGCTGCACGCTGTCAGTTTTATTGTGGAATTTATTTCACTCATTGCGATTGCCCTCCAAAAAGGCATATAATACGTAAAGAGCCGCACCTATGCATACAAAGCAGTCGGCAATGTTGAAAACGGGAAAATCAATAAATTTTGTCATTATGAAATCGCGCACAAAGCCAAAAGCCGCCCTGTCAATAAAATTGCCGACTGCGCCGCCTGCAATAAATGCGAGCGCAGTTTTTTCAAGAGGGGAGCGCGGACGCATCTTTACAATATAATACACTGCCCCTAAAAGAACAACGATTGTAAAAATAATGAAAAACACACGCGCACCCGAAAGAAGCCCGAAAGCCGCCCCCTCGTTACGTACATAGGTGAAAGCAAGAATTTTCGGAATAATCACCTTTTCCTGACCGAGTGAAAAGGCGGAAGTAATAAGTATTTTTGTTATCTGGTCAAGAGCGATAATAAAAAGGAAAATAAGAATATATAGCATAATACCGCTCCCCCTCTTACGAAAATTTATTGATGGTGACGAAAATGCGGTCTTTTTTTGAACGTCCGCCAACGCTGAGCGTTGCGCGACCGACACCGCGAACGGAAATAATATCGCCATCTGAAAGGTGCATATCGCTTTTTAATGCGGCAATACCGTTAACAAAGACAAGTCCGCTTTTTATAAGCTCCCCGCTTTTTGCGCGCCCTTTCCCTGCAAAAAGGGAAATTATCGCATCAAGGCGCAAGGAAGAAACCGTTCCGCTGGTGGTTGTAAACTTTCTTTGCGGCACATTAAGGTCGCAAAGCGCAGTAATCTGCGTTTTGACGCCCTCTCTCCCAACTTTGTCAAGCGATGAACATACAAAATCCGCAATATCACGATGCAGCAAAATCTGGCAGGAGTCCTCGCCTATTATAATATCTCCGCATTTTTCGCGCTTTATGCCAAGGCCCATTATACTTCCCAGAAAATCACGGTGGGAAAGGTTTTTTATCCGCGGGGAGGAAAGGGATATGGCAGATATAGGAAAATCCGCCTCCTCATACTCGGGGATAAAGGCAACCATCTTACGCTCAGCATCCTCATATCCGCCGAAAAGCACGGGCGAGACAGGTAGATAGGACGCGCGCCGCAAAAGCTCCCCAAGCGAGTTTTCCGAAAGAAAGTCGCCATAGAGGGCGCGTCCCTGACGAAAGGCTTTTTCTGCCAGATCGTATATGTGTGCAAATTTTATGCTATGCTCGTAATCAAGGGAGGACAAAAAACGCTGTTTGTCCGTTATTCCCATGGAAAGATGCCTGTGTTTTTAAGCTCATCACGCACGTCGGACATAATATCCACGTTGTAAGGCGCAATAAGGAAGATACCACCTGAAACCTTCTGAATAGAACCGCCCAGAGCATACACTGCACCGCTGATAAAGTCAATAACTCTGCGTGCAGTTTCCTTTTCGAGCTTTTCAAGATTTATTACAACGGGCTTTTTGCTGCGCAGATGGTCTGCAACCTCGCGCGCCTCATCAAACTGTTCGATTGACACAACAACAACCTTGAGCTGTGTTGTTGCAGCAATGTTCACAACCTTTGCCTTTTTTGCGGCAGGCGCAATAGGCGGCTGGTCAAAATCGAACTGCGGCTCGTTGTTTGTCGCAAAATCTACCTCTTCATCGTCGTCGGGACCAAAAACAAGGTCGCTGAATTTTGATAAAAATGACATAATAATAACCTCCTATAGTGCGAAACAACGCACTTAAAATTTGTTATTTGAAAATAATTAACAGTGATTTTTTAGAGTTCGAACTTCGAAATTCGAAGTTCGAAATGATGGAAGATTTCCCAAGCGGGAAATCCTTTTTAACAGTACAGAAATCACAGCTTGCTTTTTACATCCCCTTTTTAAATATAGAGCTACCTACTCTTATATGCGTAGCGCCCTCCTCAACGGCAATTTCAAAATCGCCTGACATTCCCATAGAAAGGATGTCTGCACCACAGTCTTTATACTGCGTAAAAAGGTTATGGGCGCTGCGGAAAACAGCACGGATTTCCTCCTCGGGTGCACCTTTTGGCGCCATCGTCATAAAGCCTTTGAAACGGATATTTTTAAGAGACTCTATATCTTTAATTATAGTAGGGATTTGCCCGATTGTCAAACCATATTTACTTTCTTCGCCTGAAATATTCACTTCAAGAAGAATATCCTGAATAACACCCTTTTTGAAAGCCTCGTCATTTATCGCCTGCGCCAGGTGCAGACTATCAACAGAATGGATAAGCGCTGCGTTTGCAACCACGTACTTCACCTTATTTGTCTGCAGATGCCCGATAAGATGCCACTGCGCGCCTTTAACAAGGGGGAGCTTATCCCGAAGCTCCTGCGGACGGTTTTCGCCAAAAACATTTTCGCCCAAAGCCTGCGCCTGTAAAATCCTTTCAGCGGGCACAGTCTTACTTACGCAGATAAGGGTAACTTCATCAGCACTTCTTCCTACGCGCAGACACGCCGCCTCTATCTCAGCGTGAATGTTTTCAAGATTATTCTTTAACGGCATCATCTTTCACCGCCTCCGGATTTACCAAAATATTATCATATACCTTTAGCGCCGCATAGGGAGAACCCTCGGGCGGCTCATACTTGTTTTTAACGATATAGTAATTATCCTCATTAAGAAGAATATCAACGCACTTAAAGGATACGGACTGATTTTTCGTCATTACATAAACGCCCGTAATATTGTCAACAACACGAACTGCCGCCGACGGAACGTAAAGGCCGCTGTATTCCTCAAGGCAGATTTCAAATTCCGCGGTACGCTTTTCATATATGCCGACAATATTTCTGTCGCATTTTAATATGAGCGCAGCCTCGTCCGTAGAATCCTTATTAATTGCAATGATACTTGCCTTAACGGCAGGGGATTCATCAATAGAAACTGTGACTTCTTGCCCTTCTTTAACAAGCTCTGCCTCGTCAAGCGGCACTGATGCGGCAAGATACCATACATACGTATCGGTGATTTTTGCAGCGGCACTGCTTTTGGGGTCAAACTCTTTGAGGGTTTGTGAAAAACCGTTTATATCTGTAGTGGTAAGTGCGGCAATATCTTTTTCATTTCCCATACCTTCAAGTCCGTCAAGGGTAGTGTAAAAATAGCCCGATGCAGGGGCAAGAACCTCTTCACGGATGCCGCCAAGCTGCTGCTCGAGATTATACTTTTCCTCTTCGAGCGATACTAAAAGCTTGTCCGCGGAGGTCATATTTTCGGCAGAGTTTTTCTTCTGAATGAGGGCGCTGAGAGAAAGCGTGCTTTCCCCGGCTGAAACAAAATCCTCCTCGCGCACCTTTTGGCGTATGGTGGAGGTAATATCCTTCATCGCAGAAAATATGCGTGCCTCGTCAGAGGAATAAATGTCAAGGATACTCCCCGACTGCTTTATTTCCTCTATTCTGCGCGTAACCTCCTCAAGCTCCTGAGATAGTGCCGTGTCAAGGTTTCCGCTGATGATAACGCCGATTGCGCTACCACGGCTTACACGCGCACCGTCCTTAGCGAGCGTTTCGAAAACACCGTTTGTTTCGCTTTTTACGAGTGTTTCCTTGCGCAGAAGAAAGCCGCTGCCCGTAACAGTCTTTTTCACTGTTACAACGTGTGCGGTTTCCGTATCATAGGGCGCACTGCAGTAGCTGAGTGTACTGAGAAGTGCCGCCAGTATTATTATAATTAAAGCCGTTTTCAGCGCTTTGTGCATACTCTGAAACTCTCCTTTATCAGTTTCTGATATTCTGCTCGTTTTCTGCTGCAATAAAATTAATGGGTACTGTGGGGATAATGGTTGAAATGGCGTGCTTATAGATAAGCTCCTGCTTGCCATCGCAGTCAAGGACTACCGTGTAGTTGTCAAAGCCTGTTACAAGGCCTTTAATCTGAAAGCCGCTTAAAAGAAAAATCGTAATTGCGATTTTATCTTTCCTTACCTGGTTCAGAAATACGTCCTGCAGATTAATTTGTGTCTTCATTTGTCAAAATCCTTTCTTTAATTAACTGTCCGGCCTGACAAAATGCATTTTCACTGTCAAGCCATACAACCTCGTTGTTCTTTCGCAGCCACGTAAGCTGCCTTTTTGCATAGCGGCGCGTATTGCGCTTTAAAAGAGAAACCATCTCGCTATATGTGCACAAGCCTTTAAAATACCACACCGCCTCTCTGTAGCCGATTGCCATAAGGGCGGTAGACATATTATCCGTTTGCGGAAGAATGTACTTTTCCACTTCCTCCAAAAGACCGTTTTCGAGCATAATATCCACACGCTTTTCAATACGGGAATAGAGAACGTCGCGCTCCATATCAATTGCCATATAAAGATAGTTATACGGCGACTGTGCGGGGCGACTTTCTTCATCAAGCGTTTTTCGCGTTTTGCCGGTCGTGCGCACCGTTTCAATAGCCCTTATAACACGTTTTGTGTCATTGGGGTGCAGCTTTAACGCTGCATCAGAATCCTCTTTCTTTAATATTTCAAAGAGTGCCTCATTTCCATGCTCCTTTGCATAGGAAAGAAGCTCGAAGGAAAGCTCTTCATCCCTTTTGGGGGCAGTAAACCTTGTGGCAAGGACAGTATTATCAATATAAAGTCCCGTGCCGCCCACCATTATGGGAAGCTTTCCGCGCATATGGACATCTCTTATCTTTTCTGCGGCAAGGCGGCAGAATTTTTCCACACTGAAATCCTCGGAAGGCTCTGCAATATCTATCATATGATGTGGGATGCCCTGCATCTCGGTGCGCGTTGGTTTTGCCGTGCCGATATCAAGATTTTTATATATTTGCATTGAATCGCAGGAGATAACCTCGCCACCGAGCGCCTTTGCAAGCTCTATCCCAAGCGACGTTTTACCTGAGGCGGTCGCCCCTGCAATAATAACAAGCGGTATTTTGTTAATCATATTAAACAATTCTTCCAAACATTTTTTCAATCTGGTATTTTGTCAGCTTAACACAGATGGGTCTTCCGTGCGGACACGTGGATATTCCCTCCAGCGCCATTGCATCACGATATAGCTTTTCAAGCTCCGATAGGGAAAGCGCCTGATTTGCCTTTATCGCGCTTCGGCAGGCAATGGTGTAAACCGCCTTGTCACGCACGGCACTTATTTCACCGCCCTCATCTCCGCCAAGAACGCCCAGCATCTCTATAAAGAGGTCGCTGCCCTCTTCATAAAGGCAGTCAGCGGGAAGGGAGCGCACAATGACTGCATTTTTTCCAAAATCCTCAAACTCAAAGCCCATATCATGCAGGAAATCACTCTTTAAAAGGGCAAGCTCCTTTTCAGACGGGGTCAGGTTGACACTGATTGGCATCAGTAAAAGCTGGGTATCTGCTTTATAGCCGCTATTTTTTATTTCTTCAAAACGAATACGCTCATGCGCGGCGTGCTGATCCATCAGGAAAAACTCGCCATCACCCTCGGCAAGAATATATGTGGAGAAAAGCTGCCCGATAATACGCACATCAGCATCAAAGGTCGGGTGATTTTCTATGGTTTTCTTTTCCTCCGTTTTGGGAGAAGGATTTGAAAAAAGCGGCTCGTTTTTAACCGTGATTTTTTCCTCTTTCTTATTTTCAATTCCCTCAATGCCCCTTACAGGGAGCTTTCCCTCATATGGCTTAACCTCCTCGCGTATTTCATTCACGCTGAGCGGCTTTTTTTGCGCGGCAGGCTCGCTCTTTGGGGCAAAGGGTTTAAAATCAAGGGAGGTACTTTTGCTTTTGGGTGCAAGTGTTATCTGCACGGGTGTCTCTTTCGTAACGGGCATCTTATACGCCTCACGAAGGGGGGGCAGCGGCGCACTTCTTGGTGCGGATGCTTCGCGCAGGGCATTTTTTACTGCCCAGTAAACTGCCTCGTAAACACTTTGGTCGGATGCAAACTTAATCTCTGTTTTTTCCGGGTGAACATTAACGTCAACCAAAGAAGGGTCAAGCGATATGTCAAGCACGCATACGGGAAACCGACCTATCATAAGCTCGTTTTTATATGCCTCACTCACCGCAGTTAAAAGCGTTTTGTTAATAACAAATCTTCCGTTTACAAAGAATATCTGCATAAGGCGGTTGGGTCTTGAAAGGTTTCCCTTCCCGGTAAGACCATTTGCGGTTATGCCATCCTTTTGGTAGGAAACGGGCACAGTTTGAGAGGCAATATCCTTGCCGAAAACGGCATGAACTGCATTTCTTAAAATATTATCCCCGGGGGAGAAAAGAACCTCTTTTCCGTCACGGATAAGGCGTATTGAAACATTGGGGTGGCTAAGTGCCTGTTTATTACAGACATCTGTTATTGCCGCAGCCTCAACAGAGTCCTTTTTCATAAATTTCATTCGGGCGGGGGTGTTGAAAAAAAGATTTTTTACAACAATGGTTGTTCCGTCAGGACAGCCTGCACCCTCGAATAAAATTTCCTCGCCGCCCTCTACGATGACGTGTGTGCCCTCGGAGGCGGTACGCTGTTTTGTGAAAAGTTCTGTTCTGCTTACGGCACAGATAGAACAAAGCGCCTCACCACGAAAGCCGAGCGTTGCTATATGTTCGAGGTCTTTATCTGTTTTTATTTTACTTGTAGCGTGTCTTAAAAAGGCGGTGCGGGCATCATCCTTATCCATTCCCGAGCCGTTATCGGTAACACGCATATATGTGGTGCCGCCCCTTTTTATTTCAACCACAACAGTTGTTGCGCCTGCATCAATAGCGTTTTCAACAAGCTCCTTTATTACGCTGGCAGGTCGCTGGACAACCTCACCTGCGGCAATTTTTTCTGCAGTAAATTTGTCGAGAATATTAATTTTGCCCATACATTCACCGCCTTATAACATCTTCTGAAGCTCGTAAAGCTTATTCATTGCCTCTATAGGGGTCAGCGTAGTAACATCAATATCCCGAAGAGCGTTTGCAATTTTATCACCTGCAAGGGAGGTGAAGTCAAGCTGTGCTTCCTCCTGCATTGGTGTCTGTACGGCAATTTTTTCACCGTTTTCAGATGCGCTCGTCCCATTTTCAATAGTTACAAGAACTTCTTTTGCGCGTTTTATAACACTTTCCGGCACGCCTGCAAGCTTTGCAACCTCGATACCGAAGCTGTCATCAGTTCCGCCGCGGACAATTTTTCTTAAAAACGTAATATCGTCGCCGCGTTTTTTGCAGGCGGTGTTGTAATTTACAACACCCTTTATTTTTCCTTCAAGCGCAGTAAGCTCGTGATAATGTGTGGCAAAGAGCGTTTTTGCGCCAACCTTCTTTGCAATATGCTCTATAACCGCCCACGCGATTGAAAGTCCGTCAAAGGTACTCGTACCTCTACCGATTTCATCAAGAATACAAAGACTCTTTTTCGTTGCGTTTTTAAGTATATAGCTGACCTCGTTCATTTCGAGCATAAATGTACTCTGTCCCGAAGCAAGGTCATCAGAAGCACCTATTCTGGTGAAAATTTTATCCACAACTCCGCACTCACAACGGCGTGCAGGAACAAAGCTTCCCATCTGTGCCATAAGTGCGATAAGTGCCACCTGACGCATATATGTTGATTTACCCGCCATATTCGGTCCTGTAATAACGGCGGTGGAATTATCCTCTGTATCAAGAAGTGTGTTATTCGGAACAAAAAGACTATCCGAAAGCACCTTTTCCACAACGGGGTGCCTGCCGTCCTCGATAACAAGCTTGTTTGAAAGGTTAACCTCGGGCTTTACATAGCCATTTTTTACGGCTGCCTGGGACAAAGAATAGATGGCATCGGTTATTGCAACGGCACGCGCCGTTTTTTCTATACGCTCCATCTCGGCGCACACTCTTTCCCTGAGCTTTACAAATTCTGCATACTCAAGTGCGACAAGGCGCTCCGATGCACCTAAAACGGTGCTTTCAATATCCTTAAGCTCCGCGGTAATATATCTTTCGCCATTTGTTATGGTCTGTTTTCTTATATAATCGTCAGGTACTTTAGATAGATTTGAGGAAGAAACCTCGATATAATACCCAAAGACCTTGTTGAATTTGACTTTCAGGTTTTTAATGCCTGTCCTCTCTCTCTCTCTCGCTTCAAGGCTTGTGATATAACCGTGCCCGTCCTTTGTAATGGCGCGCAGGGAATCAATTTCCTCGCAAAAGCCTTCGCGGATAAGCTTCCCCTCGCGAAGAGATATGGGCGCCTCGGGGTCAATACCCCTTGTAAGAAGGTCGCACAAATCATCAAGCGTGTCAAGATGCGCTGCCTGAATACTTAAAATCGTACTGCGCGCAGCGCAAAGAATTTTTGAAAGGAACGGCAGCTTCTGAAAAGATGAACAAAGTCCCAGAAGGTCGCGTGCATTTGCCGTGCCCATACTGGCGCGGCTCATAAGCCGTTCTATATCATTAACCCCTGTAAGTGCCTCGCCCAAATCGTCGCGCAGCGTCATTGAAGAATAAAGCTCCTCAACACCCTGCAGACGGTTATTGATTGCTGCCGCATTTACAAGGGGGCGCAATATCCACTGCTTAAGCATTCTCGCGCCCATAGCGGTTTTGGTGTTGTCAAGCACCCAGAAAAGACTTCCGCGCTTTGACTTGTCGCGCATAGTTTCTACAAGCTCCAGATTGCGCACGCTTGCAGCATCGACATCCACAAACTCCTGCGAGGTGTAGATGTTTATGGTGTGAATATGCGCCATCTGTGCCTTCTGCGTTTCGATCAAATACTCTATAAGAGCGCACGTGGAAATTTTAAGAAGCTTTTCCGTTATGTCAGAGGCGTTTTTAAGCTGCGCTGATAAAACCTCCCGCGCGTTTTTTTCCGCCTCGGTGTAATCGTATGTGAAGGTCAGTGCCGAAAGGCGGCTTTCCAGATATTCTGTTATCTTACGGCTTTGGAAAGTGTTTCCGCCTAATGCAATTTCAACGGGGGAGAAACGGGCAAGCTCGTTTATAAGCTTGTCACAGGTCATATCGTCATAAAGGGTTGTCCCCAAAAGTTCGCCCGTTGAAACGTCAACGAAGGTAATTGCGCAATCATTCCCCTCGCGGCACACAGATGCCATATAGTTCGTTTTTCTCGAATCTAAAAGGGTATCATCAAGGATTGTTCCGGGAGTTACAATACGGATAATGTCACGCTTTACAATTCCTTTTACGCTTTTGGGATCTTCCATTTGCTCGCAGATGGCAACCTTGTGCCCCTTGGCAACAAGGCGCGCTATATAAGAATCTGCCGCGTGAAACGGAACGCCGCACATCGGCGCGCGCTCTTCCTGTCCGCAGTCGCGCCCTGTAAGCGTTATTTCAAGGTCTCTTGATGCAACGATTGCATCGTCGAAAAACATTTCATAAAAGTCGCCCAGGCGAAACATCAGTATTGCATCAGGACACTGCTTTTTTATTGCAGTATATTGTTTCATCATAGGAGTAAGCTCTGCCACTTTCACCCCTCCTTTATCTGTAAATGTTGAATACATAATAAATTCTGTCAAAACCGGGGGCGTGTACCTCGGTTTTGACCCCTATAAAGGGCTGGCACGGTGAGTGCCGCGCGAGCGAAAGCCCTTAGTCATCGCCCTTTAGTGGCAGTCGCCACCGCAGCTCGAGCAGTTTCCGCTGCATCCGCCGGGCATTTTGCCCGTAATGTGGAAGGAGAGGATATTATTCATCTGCTCAATTATAGCCTGGAAAGTACGCTGCGCGTTTATATATGCAGTGATAGAATCGTTGGTTGTCATTTTTTCGTAAGCT
>JAZODM010000028.1:0-3956 GCA_045596985.1 Clostridia bacterium | reverse complement strand
AGTCCCAAATCATATAAAGAATCCCGTACAAAATTCAACATTTTGCCGGAAAGGATGAACACTCATATAACCACGAATGTACCTGATGAATTCATCAGTTTACATAATAAAAAAATTTCAAGAAAGGATAATTACATCTATGTCAAAATCCAAAGGAAAATACGGTGCTTCAATGACGACGCATCGTATGAAAAAACCGCCGAAGATCAAGTGTGACTGTAAAAAATGCAGACACTATCGCAAAAATCATTTAATGAGCTACTGCGAATACTTCGGCATTTATGACCCAAACGAAAAGGAGTGCTATAGGTTTTGGGATCCTGCATCGGATCCAAACGCAAGACCTACGCACTACAAAAAGAAAAAAAGAAGCAAGAAAAAGTATAAATAATAACCTTGCTTCTGATTGAGGAAACGGAACCAAAAGGTCAGCCGTATTTTTAAATGAGATTTTCTCTGAGAATGATTACACAGCCCCCTAACAGGGTGGCAGGAATGCAGCTCCTCACCAAAATAAAATGAAGGAGAACTCCAAAAATGGAAAAAAACAATATATATGATGTTGCAGAAGAAATCTCAGTTTCATCAAACGATTGTGTTCCGATCTGGCACAAGGCCTTGCTTACTCTTGAAGAAGCAGCTAAGTATTCAGGTATAGGTATATGTGCCCTCAGAATCCTTTCGAATAAAGAAGACTGCAGCTTCGTTTTCTGGAACAAGAGCAAGCGCCTTATAAAACGTCGTGAGCTCGATGAATTTATTTCAAAAACATATTCAATTTAACAGCAGATAGAAATTAAAAATGAGCCTTGATATAATACGAAGTGTCATGGTATAATACACAATCATATCAAGGCTCTTTTACAAAAAAACAAAGGAGCTTTTTGAAAATGAAAAACAAAAACAAACGCACCGATTCCAACAGAACCGTGCTGAGAAAAGGCGAAGGTCAGAGAAGTGATAACGGTCTGTATTACTATCGTTATAGCGAAAACGGAACTCGCAAAACTATATACGCTGCAACTCTTGATGAACTCAGAGAGGAAGAAAAAAAGATTCAGCAGTGTATGTTTCAGGGTATCAGCTATTCGGCAGGTAATATGACTGTCATGGAGCTCGTTCTCAAGTATCTGCCTTTAACCGGAGACGCCGTTTATTCCACAAAGGTAAATTACAATTTTGTTGTTAATGTGCTTAAAACCGAACCTTTTGCAAACCGCAAAATCTGCACAGTGAAAATATCCGAAGCAAAAGCGTGGCTTATTTCTCTTCACGACAGAGGCTATAAGCGCAACACCATATGTACTATACGTGGTGTAGTCAAGCCTGCTTTTCAAATGGCAGTTGAAGACAGAATTATTTCCGCAAATCCCTTTGATTTCAAGCTCAAATCCATAAATATAAAAGATGATGCAGAAAAAATCCCTGCTCTGAAGGCTCATGAACAGGAAATGTTTATGAATTTTTTGAAGGGGGATAAAATAGGCTCCAAGTATTATGATGCTTGTCTTATACTTCTTGAAACCGGCCTTCGTATCAGCGAATTTTGCGGTTTGACCTTTAAAGACATTGATTTTGAAAACGGCGTCATTAATGTTGATCACAAGCTTTACAAGAAGAAGGGCGGGGTCTATGCAGTAGATCAGCCTAAAACCGAAAACGCTGTGCGTCAGATTCCGATGACTGTTGAAGCATATAACGCTTTTAAACGAGTTATTGCCGATCGCAATAACCCTAAAATCGAAACAATCGTAGACGGATACTCAGGCTTTCTTTTTCTTAATTACTACGGTCAGCCACATACCGCTGTTGATTATCAGCACGCGATAAAAAGACTCAGAGAAAAATTCGCTGAAACCCATTCTGTTGTTCTGCCTAAAATCCCCCCGCATGTTTTTCGCCACACATTTTGTACCAATATGGCATACGCAAAAATGAATATAAAAAGTCTGCAGTATGTTATGGGTCATTCTGATATCGCAACTACACTCGCTTATTACGTTGATGATGATCTTGATTATGCGGTAAAAGATATGGGTGAAGTGGTTAAGCTTGCTGTAAATAAATAACCTGTTTGTACCTTAAATTATTACACCAAATTTACACCATACTACACCATTTTTACACCAATTGCTGCACCTTGAACAGAGGGCTGTATAGAGATAAATGTATATATTGTATTAAGTTTGCCTGAAAACACTAAATATAGTGGAAGATAAAGAGGTATATAGGATGATAAAAATAATGTTCGTCTGCCACGGCAATATCTGCCGCAGTCCCATGGCGGAATTTATACTTAAAAATATGGTCAGCGAACGGGGAATTGCGCAAAATTTCCTTATAGCTTCGTGTGCCACGAGCGATGAGGAAATCTTTAACGGTATAGGCAACCCCGTTTATCCGCCTGCAAAAAAGGAGCTTGCAAAGCACGGCATTTCCTGCGAGGGCAAGAGAGCCGTACAACTGACAAAGAGAGATTATGAAAATTACGATTATCTCATTTGTATGGACGAAAACAATCTGCGAAATATGCTGAGAATGCTCGGCGGCGACCCTAAGTGCAAAATCAGCAAGCTGATGAATCACACAAGCCGTCCCGGCGATGTTGCCGACCCGTGGTACACGGGAAATTTCGAGGTAACTTACGCGGATATTGTTGAGGGTTGTGAAGCCCTGCTGAAAGAACTGACATAACCGAACAACAGCCGATTTTATGACGGATCGGCTGTTGATTTTTTTGAAAAAGAGGCTATAATATTTTTGAATTTGTCGAAAAGAGGTGGCGGCGTGGAGCTGATTACGCTTTCATTATTCTGTATAGCCCTGCTCGTGTGCATAATATTCGGTTTTTCCGTACTCCCCGCCCTCATAGCAGGTCTTGTAATTTTTATGCTCTACGGAATAAAAAAAGGCTACGGTCTGTCAGAGCTTTTAAGGATGCTGATTTCGGGCGCAGGCAAGGCCAAAACCGTGCTTGTTTCCTTTCTTTTTATCGGAATTATGACCGCAGTGTGGCGTGAGGCAGGCACAATTGCAACAATCGTCTGCTACGCTTCAAGGCTGATAAATCCTCACGTTTTTCTGCTTGCGGCCTTTCTGCTCAACGCTTTGGTTTCGTGCCTTACGGGCACGGCTTTCGGCACCTCGGCAACGATGGGCGTGATATGCGCAACAATAGCCGCCGCAATCGGAATAAACCCCGTTTTTATGGGCGGTGCGGTGCTTTCGGGCGCATATTTCGGCGACCGCTGCTCACCCGTTTCCGCAAGCGCAATGCTCGTTTCGCAGCTGACGCACACCAATATCTTTTTGAACGTTAAAAATATGCTCCGCACGGCCGCCGTTCCGTTTGCGCTGACCTGTGCGGCGTATATACTGCTCGGCTTTTTCACGGAAGGTGTCGGCGACACTCCCGATTTATACGGGCTTTTCGGCAAAGAATTTGAGCTTCACCCCGTAACGCTTCTGCCTGCCGCAGTAATCGTTGTGCTTTCGCTGTTCAAAGTGAACGTGCGCATTACAATGTCGGCAAGCATTCTCGTTTCAATTCCGATTTGTCTGTTCGTTCAGCACACTTCGCCGGCCGAACTGCCGCAGCTGATGTTCAGCGGCTTTGTCGGAGAAAACGCCGAGGTTGCGGCTATTCTCAACGGCGGCGGAATCGTATCAATGCTCAAGGCGGGTGCCATAGTCTGCCTTTCCTCTTCATATTCGGGAATATTCCTTAAAACGGGCTTGCTTGACGGGATAAAGGAAAGTATCTCCAAGCTGTCACAGCGCACCCCGCCGTATATTGCAACGCTTTGCCCATCGGCGCTCGGCAGTGTAATCGCCTGCAACCAGACACTCACCGTAATACTCACCCATCAGCTTTGCGCAGAGCTTGAAAAGCGCGGTGAAAAGTCTGCAATTCACCTTGAGGATACAGCGGTGCTTATACCTGCGCTTATTCCGTG
>JAZODM010000027.1:0-2267 GCA_045596985.1 Clostridia bacterium | reverse complement strand
TTTTTTAATACTTATACTTTTTCTGCTTTGCAACTAAGAACACGCCCGTAATCACAACCGACATCGCTTCTGCAACAACGACAGAAAGCCATATGCCGTCTATTTCCCAGATGAGCGGCATTAAAAGTACGGCTGCACTTTGAAACAAAAGCGTTCTGAGAAACGAAATGATTGCCGAGGTCAGCCCGTCATTAAGTGCCGTAAAAAAGCCCGAACCGAAAATAGCAAAGCCGGCAAACAAAAACGAAAACGAAAAAATTCGGAAGCCGTGCAGTGTCAAATCCATCAGCTCCGATGAGCCGTTTGTGCACGCTTTCAAAAGTGCTTTGCCGTCGTAACAAAAAGCAGTCATCGAAAGATGGCTGTTTTTGTTTTGCCGGGTGGTGATGAGAACCCACGCAGGGTTCGTCGCAGCAGGCGCATCCAAAAGCTACATTTGAACAAATTTTAGCGACATTAAGAGGTTTACACTTCTTTTGCTATATGCTATAATTAAAAGTATAAACTGTAAAATAATGGTGTATTTCACCTTAAAAGCAAGGAGGAAGCATGTATAATTTCAAAACCAAAAGCCTTGGAAAATATGATGTTGTTGTATGCGGCGGAGGTATTGCCGGCATCGGTGCGGCACTTTCGGCAGCAAGAAACGGCGCATCCACCATTATAATCGAAAGCTACGGCGCACTCGGCGGCACCGCAACAGTAGGTCTTATGGGCGGCATTATGGATGCGAAAAGCAAAGGCGGTATGATCAAGGAATTGATGATGTTTTTGCATGAGCGCGAGCTTATTATGACGCATAACGGTCCAAGATTTGACGAAAACGGAAAGAAAATCCCGGGTAAAATGTATGATATCGAATACGCAAAATACTTCTTCGAAAAAGTACTTAAAGATGCAGGCGTTAAAATTCTTTATAACAGTACCGTATGCGGCGTTGATCATACCAACGGTCATATCAACAAAATAATGATCACTACGTATTGCGGAAACTATGAGCTCGAAGGCAATGTTTATATCGATGCAACCGGCAACGGAAATCTTTCCGAATTGTGCGACCTGAAGTGGGAATGCGGAAATCCGCCGAACCCTGCAAGCTTTGGTGTGACGTTAAGCGGACTCGATCCGAACTTCTACGGAACGGATACGGAAGAAGATAAAGCAAAGTACGGCAAACTGCTTACAGACAATAACATCCACACCTCCAACGAGCACGTTTGTCTCAGAATACTCCCCAGTCTCAAGGAATGGTGCTTCGGCTATAATTTCGAGTATAATGTTTTCCCTGATGATATCGAAAGATTTTCAGAAGCAATAATTCACGGCAGACAGGAAGGCTTCGAGGCTGTTGAAACGCTTAGAAACGTGGAAGGTTACGAAAATGTCCACATAAACAAAAGTGTGGAATATTTAGGCGTAAGAGAAGGAAGAAGGGTTTTCGGTCACTACAGACTCACCAACGATGATATTATCGCCGGAAAGAAATTCGAAGACGGTATCTGCCCTGTTGAATCCACGGTGGATGTGCATAAGCTGCACGAAAATGACACGCATGAGCTTCAGCGCGGCGTTAAGACGCAGCCTTATGAAATTCCTTACCGTTGCCTCGTTCCTTTAGGCTCTGATAATCTTCTTCTTGCCGGAAGAATGATTTCAGGCGATTTTTATCCGTTTGCTTCCTACAGAATGATAGCAAATATGGGCACTGTGGGCGAAGCCGCAGGCTATGCCGCTGCAAAATGCGCAGAAAAAGGAATTGCACCTGCCGCGGTAGACGGAAAAGAAGTCAAAGCCTATATGAAATCGCTTGGACACAATCTTTAATCATGCATAAAAAAAGAGCCGTTGGCTCTTTTTTAATACTGATATTTCTTTTGTTTTGCGATTAAAAATGCACCCGTAATCACAACCGCCATCGCCTCTGCAGCAACAACCGAAATCCAGATGCCGTCAATCTCCCAAATGAGCGGCATTAAAAGCACGGCTGCACTTTGAAACAAAAGCGTTCTGAGAAACGAAATGATAGCCGAGGTAAGTCCGTCATTGAGCGCCGTAAAAAAGCCGGAGCCGAAGATTGCAAAGCCGGCAAACAAAAAGGAAAAAGAAAATATTCGAAAGCCGCGCAGCTTCAACGCCATCAGCTCGGCATCGTAGCCGACAAACAGCTTGGAAAACGGATATGCGCATAGCTCACCGAGCACAAACATCGCAAGCGCAAACACAGACAGTATAACCGTGCTCTTTTTGCGCAGGCTTTTCAGCTCCGC
>JAZODM010000026.1:0-4731 GCA_045596985.1 Clostridia bacterium | reverse complement strand
CCCCTGTCCGATACTGCAGAAAAGCTTAAAAGTTTATACAATGAGAGAATAAATATTTATAGGTCAACTGCCAACGTCATTGTTCCCGATATGGAAACAGCCCAAGACGAAGCAGAATATATTTTTAATAAAAGAATGGAGCTTATCCAATGAAAATACTTGTTATAAACGGCCCAAACCTTAATATGCTGGGAATACGTGAGCCTGATATTTACGGAAAGTCTACTTATAATGATTTACTGGAAATGATAAAAAACCGTGCAGACGAGCTTGAGGTTGAGGCGGAGTTTTTCCAGTCAAATCACGAGGGTGACATTGTTGATAAAATACAATCGGCATATAAGGATGCAGACGGTATCATAATAAACCCTGGTGCGTATACGCATACGAGCATTGCAATCCTTGACGCGCTCAAGGCGGTGGCAATCCCGGTGGTAGAGGTGCATATTTCCGATATTGACGAGCGGGAGGAATTTCGCAAGCTTTCCTATGTGTCACTTGTTGCGAAAAAAACCATCTGCGGAAAGGGTTTTGACGGCTATATAGAGGCTCTGGAAGCATTAGTCGAAAAAAACTGAAAAAAAGTCTTGACTTTTGCCCGACGCTATATTATAATAACATTCGTGTCAAGCAATGGTCTTGAACATGGCGGCGTAGCTCAGTTGGCTAGAGCAAACGGTTCATACCCGTTAGGTCGGTGGTTCGAGCCCACTCGCCGCTACCAATGGCCCGTTGGTCAAGCGGTTAAGACACCGCCCTTTCACGGCGGTAACACGAGTTCAAATCTCGTACGGGTCACCATATATGGGAGCATAGCTCAGCTGGGAGAGCATCTGCCTTACAAGCAGAGGGTCATAGGTTCGAGCCCTATTGTTCCCACCACGAAAAAAGCACTTCTTCGGAAGTGCTTTTTTCGTGGTGGGAACAATATGAGGCGCTCGAACCTCGAGGAGATGGAATATCACTTAAATTCCCCTTGTATTTACACGTTAAATGTGTTATTATAACAAAAAAGGGGGAATAATAATGGAAAGAAGAGATAAGCACAATTATTACCTTGACATAGCGGCAACTGTTCTTGAGCGCGGAACGTGTCTTAGAAGAAATTACGGCTCGATCATAGTAAAAAATGATGAAATCATATCGACGGGCTACACCGGTGCACCGCGCGGACGCAAAAACTGTATGGATTTGGGTTTTTGCCGCAGGCAGATGCTTAATGTTCCAAGGGGTGAACGCTATGAACTGTGCAGAAGTGTACATAGCGAGGCAAATGCAATCATAAGCGCATCAAGGCGTGATATGATAGGGGCAACACTCTATCTTGCAGGCAAGGATTGTGAAACGGGAGAGTTGGTACACGATGCAACAAGTTGCGCAATGTGCAAAAGACATATTATAAATGCCGGTATAGCAAAGGTTATCGTAAGGCGCAGCGAATCTGAATATGAAGAGATTGACGTTCAGCGCGACTGGATAGATAACGATGACAGCCTCGGTGACCAGTTAGGATATTAAAGAAGGATGTAGGGTATGAAGGTATATACACAGGTTAGTCAGCTTGCAGGAAAAACACCCGTTATGGAGCTTGTGCGCTTTGGTAAGGAAAATGCGCTTAAGGCAAAAATCATCGCAAAGCTTGAATTTTTCAACCCGGCAGGAAGTGTCAAGGACAGAGTTGCCGTAAAAATGATTGATGAGGCGGAAAAGGCAGGTCTTCTTAAAGAGGGCAGCGTTGTAATTGAGCCTACAAGCGGAAACACGGGAATTGGTCTTGCTGCGGTGTGTGCATCGCGTGGGTATAAAATTATTCTCACTATGCCTGAAACGATGAGTGTGGAGCGAAGAAACCTCCTCGCTGCATATGGAGCACAGATAGTTCTCACCGACGGGAAAAAGGGTATGAGCGGCGCGATTGAAAAGGCAAAGGAGCTTGCAGCAGAATATGAAAGCTCCTTTATCCCTTCGCAGTTTGAAAATAGTGCAAACCCACAGGCGCACTTTGACACGACAGGCCCTGAAATATGGGACGATCTTGACGGGAAAATAGACATATTTGTTGCAGGTGTGGGAACGGGCGGCACAATAAGCGGCACGGGAAAATATCTGAAAGAAAAAAATCCCGATATAAAGATTGTTGCGGTTGAGCCAAAGGATTCCCCCGTGCTTTCGGGCGGAAAGGCAGGCGCGCACAACCTTCAGGGAATTGGTGCAGGGTTTGTCCCTGATACACTTGATACAAATATTTATGATGAAATAATTACTGTAGATACGAATGATGCATTTAATGCAAGCCGTACCCTCGCCAGGAAAGAGGGCATCCTTGTGGGGATTTCCTCGGGCGCGGCACTCTGGGCGGCGACACAGCTTGCAACAAGGGAAGAAAACGAGAAAAAAACAATAGTAGTCCTTCTCCCTGATTCTGGAGAGAGGTATTTGTCGACAGGAATATTTGAATAAAGAAAGGTCGTAGTGTTTCCACTACGACCTTTTGATATTTACCTAATTAGAAGCGGTGGTAGATGCTTACTGCGGCAAACAGCGCAATAAGCAGAGCCGATGCACCGAGGAATAAGATGCGTACGAGCTTGCTTTCAAACTTACCGCGCACTTTAAGTGCGTAGTAAATCTGTGCCATAACAAATACTGCCACAAGTGCAGCGTAATTTATCAGATACGGCCTCATACTGCCGCGACTTGTACAGTAGCGGATTACCGTGGTGCTGAAAAATACGTAAATGCACATTGCACAGTAAAGGAAAAATCCCTTCTTCTCCTTATACGCGCTCCACGCGGCACAAAGCATCGCTCCGCCAAGAGCAGCCCATCTGAGAATTTCTATAAAAGCAATTGCACCGTTAACTGTCATTGAATCTGCAGACATCCTCTGAATAAACAAAAGAAGCAGTGCATATAAAAACGTAACTGAGGAAAAGAACACAATTTTATTGTCAAGCCTTTCCTTTTCCTGTTTACTGATTTTGTTTTTCATTTTATCCCTCCGCTGTCAGGATTTTATCCTATCTCCATTATATTTTACAATGTATGGGGCAAAAAGTCAATGTTTTTCATTCAAAATTCAAATAAATTACGATTTTCCCACGATATCTTACTGATAAAACTTTTTGATAATATCCTTAAAGAAGCCATCCATTTGCGAAAAGTCCATTGCATTTACATAGATAAGTTCGAGCTTGTCGTGCAGGAGCTTGGCTTCGTAGACAAGGGTGCACGCCTTTTGCAGAAGCTTTTGCGCCTCAAGAAGTCTTTCCTCCAAAAGTGCACCCTCCGGCATCTGATAATAAAACTTTTCTGCATTGTTTTTTTCGCCAACGTCGATTGGAAGAAAACAGTTTTGTGTTACAACTGCCATTTTTGCCGCAGGAATAATGATGTGGTCAGTTTTTTCGGGCATTATTGAGCAGGGGCAGCGTATGATTTGCGCTCCGCACACGGCTGCGGCATTTTCTATATGCTTCATCAGGAAATCTGCAGCACCGCCCCACTTATCTTCAAGGACATATATTTTATCTGCAAGGGATGATACGGTATCTTTAAAATATTTTATCTCCCCTACGGAAACGGCGCTTAAAAGACGCACTTTTTCAGCCTTGTAGTCTCCTTTTGGAAGTTGAGTACAGATTTTTTCTGCAAAGCCTGCAAGCGGTGCTTTATTTATATATCGCTTACTGTAACGAAGGTTTTCATCCAGAAGTGCGCTTGCCGCCTTGATATATGAGGCAGCGCCCTTGTGATAATCGCCTATTCTGGTGTTCAGATGTCTGATTTTTCCGCTGCTTTGGTTAAGCGTGGCGCAGTCCCACAAATCGCCCGTATATAAAATATGGTGGTTTGCCCCGGGAAGCGAAGGATCCTCCATATGCGGCGAAGTACCATCCATCATAGCAAAGTCAGCAGTTTTATCAATAAAGGCATCGAGAGAGAGAGGGTCGGATGCACAGGGAATTACCTCAACCTCGTGGTTATGCGCAAGAGCATATTTTAAGACCTTTTTCATAAGCGAGGATTTTCCGCTGCCCGGCCCGCCCTTTAAAATAAGCAGCTGCATAGAACTATTTTGCTCATGCAGCTGCTTAAAGTAAGAAATAAAGTCAATATTAGAATTGGCACCGAGAAAGAATTTAGTTTTTGAATACATAGTATCAGCCTCCCTATCACATTTATTATATGCAGAAAGCTGAGTTTATGTGCTTTATTTTGTTATGGTAACGGTATTTGCTTCCTTGTCCCAGAAAACCTCAGCACCCAGGCAGCCCTCGAGGACTTCTTCTGTTACCAAAGTTCTGTCAATAGGAAGAATTGGTGCGATATCCGCTGATATTACTGCATCGTTTACAAAGATGTTTGTATTTCCAATCTGCATTGTTGAAATAGTGTCTCCAAGGCTTGTGAAAACGGTCTTTGTCTCGCCGTCCCATGCAACTACTGCGCCAAGCTTTTCTGCAACAAAGCGGAAAGGAATCATAACCTTGTCGCCCTCAATTTCAGGGCCTCTGTCAAATACGATTTCCTCGCCGTTTACCAGTACCGAAATATTTGACGCCATAGCACCTGTCGCAGCAAATATCATAATGAGTGCCAGTAATAATGTAACTGTTTTTTTCATTTTCTTCTACCTCCGTAAAAATATTTTATTCTTTCAGGGCTTCCTTTCTATTAACAACATTTTCTTATCAGGGAATAAGCTCGGCTGTAGTCGGATCAGCATTT
>JAZODM010000025.1:0-12727 GCA_045596985.1 Clostridia bacterium | reverse complement strand
GATTATTTCTTTATTTACGTCTATAAAGGACACGTTGTAGCCTGACTGTGAAAGAAGCTGTCCTATAAAACCTCTACCGATGTTTCCTGCACCGTACATTACCGCCTTCATGATTTTATCCTCCTTAAATTTTCGTTATTTGTTCGCTAAAAGGTACTTTTCAGCCTCAGCTGACCAAAGACCGTTATTTCTTTCTGTTATTTCCGCTAATTTTTTAAACAACGGATCTGTTTCACCGAGCTTTTCAAAATCTTCAATCGCCGTAAGTGGCATATCAATATGAGTATAAATAAGCTTTTTGCCCCCCGGGATTTTCGGAAGATTAAGTGTCGACTCCTTTGCACAGTCAATACCGCCAATGTGCGTTACCATAACTGCAGGGTTGAGTTTGCCTGCTTCCATAAGTCTTAAAGATTCGCGCATATCCTCTGTGTTTCCGCCGGTTGTGCCTAAGTAGTGCGCGGCGTTATAGTGAAGATCATAAAAGTTAATATTTGCTGAAAATTCGTGATCCGTAGGCCCTGCAAAGAAATTTACGCAGCCGTCATAGCCGAGTACACCGGCAGCAAGCTCACAAACAGGCTTAACGGGTGCCATAATCATAACATCGTGATAGCCTTCCCCGTCTGTTAAATTCATAAGGTATTCTTTAGCATTGTCTATTTTGTTCGTGTTTACATAAACAAGCTTTACGCCATTTTCTTTAGCATATTCCGGAGTGATAAGCTTCTCTGCACGAGACAGACGGACATCATCAATATCGGTTACGACAACCAGTGATGGTTTTCTGTCAGCACAAATTGCATAGTCGATAGCACCCATACCCATAGGGCCTGCTCCCGCCATAATAATAAGGTTGCCGCCCTCTTTTATACCCATTTCGTGCTTATACGAGCCGGGTTTAGTGTGATACATTGCATTATATCCGCCAACGATACATGACATAGGCTCTGCCAGAGAGCCGTGGAAGAACACGTCTGCATTGTAGCCCAGCACACTGTCGGTTATCATAGCCTCAGCAGGGAGAATTACGTACGTAGCACAGCCACCTGCTTTTTGATATGAATAGCCGAGTGCAGCGAGACTCCCTTTATAGTTAAGTGCCGGCTGAATTGCAAATTTTTGACCCTCTTTAAACTTGTCCTGCCATTTTGCACCAACCTCACGAATAATTCCGCAAAATTCGTGACCAATTATAATAGGATTATTCTCAACGTCCTTGGGAACACGCTTGTGCTCACCGCCCTGAAGCGCCGCCTTATAGCTCGACATACAAATACTGTCAGTTACAACTTCCGCCAGAATTTCATCCTCTCCGACTGCTCCAAGTTCAAATTCTTCAAGTCTTAAATCATCTTTTCCATAAAGTCTTAACGCTTTTGTTTTCATTTTAAATTCTCACTTTCTTAATTTCTTTTTTTATCAGTTGATGAAAAATGACAATCTCCGTAATACGGAAATTGTCATTTTGTTCAAAAAAATCAAGCCACAAAAGTACGATATACAGGTCTTTTCATTATATTTTTCGTCTTTTGAACGTTTGGCACATTTTTTCTATTTCTTTTGCCGACTTCATTCCGCTTATTGAATCTGCCGCCGAAAGATTACAAGCTGCCGCAGCCGATGCAAATTCGAGTATTTTTTTATTATCCCATTCCTTATATAATCCATAAAGGCAAGCCGCCGCAAATGCATCTCCTGCTCCAACGCTGCCCTTAATATATCCATCGGGAAGCTCCAGTGACGAAACCGTAACAAATTCTCCGTTTTTATCTGCAATAAATCCCGCTTCTGTACAATGAACTATTACTTTTTCTCTTACACCTATTTCAATAAAATGCTTCATTGTATTTTTAATATTTTCAATATTAAGCGTTCCGTCGCTGTTTCTGGGGGAAAGACCTGTTACGGCGCAGCTTTCAATCTCGTTCATTATAGCGTAATCGCAATGCCTTAGCGCCGGTATGATTTTTTCACGGAAGCGTGTTCCTTCCTCACTCACAACATCAATCGACGTTTTTATGCCTTTCTTTGAAGCTTCATATAGCAGTCGCGCCATTTTCGTTCCGTATTCCGCATCTTCTGCGTCAAGAGCGTCAAGAAGCAATATATACCCCATATGCAATATTTTACAATCAAGCTTATCAATATTGATATCTTCTATTCCAAAGCATCTGTTTGCCCCACCAGAATAAAAGAAAGTCCTCTCTCCGCTGGTTTTTTCCGTCATTACAAAAGAGGTGGCTGTCGACGTATTTTCGTCAATCTTTACGCCCGAAATATCTATTCCATATTTTTTCATCTGTGAAACAACAAATCTTCCGTTTTCATCGTTACCGACTTTGCCTATTGCACTAAGGAAAATATCAGAATCAATTTTTGCAATATCTATAATTGTATTCGGCACACAGCCCCCTACCGCATATTCAGACTCATGAATATTGGCGAGCATATTTTTTTCGGGATATTTATCGATCATATTTACCATATCCACAAGGATATTTCCGGCAATAACTATTCCTCTCGTTTCGCCTTTAAAAAGATAATCGATTGAAACCCCCAAAATTTCTGCCAGCAAAGGTATCACTTTTATGTCAGGATATCCTCCGCCTCTCTCCCATTTACTAACAGCCTTATCGCTGACATTGAGCATCTGTGCAAGTTGAGATTGTGTAAGATTTTTTTTCCTTCTCAGCTTCGAAATATTATCTCCAAGAATTATTGTATTCATATTTCCCCTCCTTTTGTCTGTTTCCAATTAAATTATAGCACAAGAAAAATTAAAAATAAACCTACTTATTGTAAAAATTCGTCTTTTGTCATCTCGCATTATCTATCTTCCGTAGATTTTTAGCTTGACAATTCAATCCACATACCAAACAAATCCGGCACACATTTAAAATTTGCTCAAAAAAGGAAGCCTGAAACAACTCAGGCTTCCTTTTTTGAGTATTGATAACCTACCAACATATCGCTTTCTTTTTACCATTGGCAAACTATGATACCATCATCTCTTAGTTTTAATTTTGTTCCGTACGGCTCGCACATTTTCGCTAAATAATCAACAATTTCACTGTTATAGCTGCGTCGCGGAAGTCCGCTTTCAGATTTATTGCCATCCATACTCATTTCAATCGGCATCAGTAAAAGCTTTGTCAGCTTTGTTCCATCCGTTTCCCAATAGGGAATTACGGAGCGAAACATTCTCGGGTCTGTCATAAGTCCTACAGTAAAGTCTTTTGACCGCTTCTTTAAAAGCTCATGCACCGTTGACGACGAAGTAAGGCCGTGCTTGTTAAAGAAGTCCTCCGGTGCAAGTTCTATACTGTAAAGCTGCAGCACAAAATCACCAAGCGAGTAGAAAATCGGGCAATCCTTGTATACCTCTATCGGGCGGAGAAGATGCGGTCCGTGTCCCACAATTGCGTGCGCACCCATATCAATACAGCGATGTGCAAAATCCTTTAAAAACTCAGACGGATTTTCCTTTGCATCCCCGCTTATCTGATGGGAATGTACGGAAACCATGATATAGTCTGCCTGAAGCTGCGCCTCATAAATGGCTTTTTCCACACGCGCCATATCAGTTTCATTAAGCGACATAATATAACTTGACTTTTCACCAAGCCGAAACTTCATTTCCCCAAGTTCAGCTTCACCTTCTGCAAGCTCTGGATAATACCCTTCTTTACGGATAATTTCCTTTGATGCATTTATATTTGTCTCTTTAGCAATTCTTTTTATAAATTCAAGGTCTTCTTTAGTAAGCTCAATATGCTTTTCGATACGCAATCCGTTAATTCCCGGGCGTCCTTTCACACGTGGCGACTGCTCCCCTGCCATCATAGACGGGTCAAAATTAGTATTAACAGAGATTAGTGCAACTCTTCCGTTTTTTGTTTCAAGGTATCTCGGCGCAGATGCTTCGGCAAGATTTCGTCCAACGCCGCTGTGAACAAGTCCGCTTTTATTAACTGCATCAAGAGTTGCCATAAAACCGTCATAGAAAAAGTCCAGTGCGTGATTGTTGTTGAAGCTTGTCATATTAAAGCCAAACGGCTTTATATCATCAAGAACCTCGGGATTTGTACGGATGTATGTACCGCCGCTGAATTGAGAGGCACTTGCCTCCCCCTCGTGATTAAGCGTGGTTTCAAGGTTAAAAAATCGTGCATCACCCTGCTTTATGAACGGTGCAAGCTCTGCAAACCCCTCGTAATCCTTGTATATTCTTTTCTGTATAATCATATCGCCTGCTGCTGTAAATTTCATCACTGCACCTCCGTTAACGCTAAACCAACTTTTATTGCAATTTCAAGTCCCGGAACAAGCGAAGCCTTTTCTACCCATTCCTCACGGGTATGCACGCCTTTATGGTTATTAACACCTATGCACAAGGCTGAAACGCCAAGTGATAACGGAATGTTGCAGTCGGTTGAGCTACTGCCGAACGATACCTTTTCACCGATTACATCCTCTATAATCGGTACAGCAATATTCTTTAATGCCTCAATTTTTTCTTTTTCAATGCTCGCACACGGTCTGTCACCAACCTTGGTAACCTTGACCTGTACTTTTTCTTCCCTTGCATTTTCGAAAATTTCCTCAAATTTTTTCTGCATAATATCAAGACATTCTTTATCATCACTGCGGTACTCGCAGAGCATTTTTGCATTCTGTGCAATGGTATTTACCGATGTTCCGCCCTCTATCGTACCCACATTATATGTAGTACGTGCACCCTCTTTTTTGGTAACTTCTATTTTATAGATTTCACCCACAATAGCTGAAAGCTTTGCAATCGCATTGTTGTTGCCGAATGCGCCCCAGGAATGACCGCCCTCGGTATTAACCTCCACCTCATAGCGGTGGGAGCCTACACAATGGTCAGCAACCTTGTTAAGCATACTGTCAAAGGTCACAAACTGCTTAATTCTGCCTTCATAGTCTTTAAAAAGCTGTCTTGTTCCTTTAAGGTTTCCAAGTCCCTCTTCACAGGAATTGCATACAAACATAATTCCCTTTTCGGGAACAATATTTTTTTCTACAAAGTATTTTGCCATCAAAAGGAGCACTGCAACGCTTGCAGTGTCATCGGATGCACCGGGGCAATGGATTTTTTCTCCGTCATCAAAATACGGCATCGGCTCCATATCAGGAAAAACGGTGTCAGTATGTGCCGCAAACACAGTTATTTCACTGCTTTCTTCACAGTTAAGCGGAAAAACCACATTAAGTGCCTTGTCAATATATACGCCCTTTGCACCTATATTCTCGAGCCAGCTTTTGCAGTAAGCGGCTCTTTTCTGTTCAAAATGCGATGGCGCAGGAATATGGCAAAGCTCCTTTAAAGTGTCAAGCATCATTTGAGTATTATTTTTTATATATTCTTTCATAAAATATACCACTCCTTTGAAAGTATTATACTGCTTATTTACAACATTGTAAATAATTGTGTAAATTAGTGTTGCCACATCTTTAAAGTTATGGTATGATGATTTTAACTAAGTTTGACCTAACGGGCAAGTGAAGTTATCTTCGATAGTGTAGTTTACTAAAAGGAGTGTTATTATGGAAATATTACAGCTTCGGTATTTTTTTGAAAGTGCACAAAATGAAAGCTTTGCTAAAACTGCGCAAAAATATATGGTGCCGCCCACATCGGTTTCAGCCTCTGTAAAAAGGCTTGAAAAAGAGCTTGGGTGCGAGCTTTTTCACAGAGAAAGCAATAAAATCACGCTCAACGATAACGGCAGGAAGCTTCAAAAATCGCTTTCACTCGTTTTTGAAGAGCTTGACGGTGCTATTGATTTAATTACATCGTTAAGTACCGACACACGTGAAATCAAAATGCTTGTGCGTGCAATGCGTTCATCCATTGCGGAGCATATTATTGAATATAAAACAAAGCATCCCCATATTTCATTTAAAACGGTTTTTGACTTTGATGAAACTGACTTTGAAAAGTATGACATCATCATTGATGAGGATTGCGACGACTATCCTATGTACGAAAAAACAGTTCTTTACAGAACACGTGTCCGTCTTCGTGTCAGCAAAAAAAGTCCGTTATGCGAAAAAAAGCTGACGCTTAGTCAGCTTAAAAACGAGCCGTTTATTTCGATTGGTGAAAATAACGGTATGCATAAAATTCTTATCAGGGCGTGTAAAAAAGCAGGCTTTACACCCAATTTTGTTGTACAAAGCAATGACATATGGTGCAACAAGCAATTTGTTGAGGCAGGCATAGGAATCGGTCTTGGCAGAGAATATCCTAATTCCCGTCATTCAGAAAATGTTAAATATCTCAATGTTACAGATTTTAACGAAGAACAAACTATCTGCAGTTATTACAAAAAAAGTTCTGCCTACGGAAATGTAGAGCATTTCCTCAATTACCTTAAAAAGAAGGTCGCTCAGTGAGCGACCTTCTTTTTAAGTGAACTGCGAATTATAAAGATTACTATAAAATCCGCCCTTTTGCATTAATTCATCGTGATTTCCCACTTCAGTAATTTTTCCGTCCTGAAGTACAATAATACAATCTGCACTCTGTATTGTGGAGAGTCTGTGTGCTATAACAAACGAGGTGCGTCCCTCCATAAGCTCTGCCATAGCCTCCTGAATTTTTATCTCTGTGCGGGAGTCTACGTTTGACGTTGCCTCATCTAAGATAAGCATTTTTGAATTTGAAATCATAGCACGTGCAATTGTAATAAGCTGCCTCTGACCCTTTGAAATGTTTATTCCGTCATCGGTAAGGAGCGTATCGTAGCCGTCGGGAAGACTTTCTATAAAGCTGTCTATTTTTGCTTTCTTTGCCGCTTCCTTCACTTCTTCGAGGGTTGCGCCCTCTCTGCCATAAGCTATATTCTCGTAAATTGTTCCGCAGAAGAGCCACGTATCCTGAAGCACCATCGTATATGCGTGTCTGAGTGATGTGCGTGTAATGTCGCGCACATCACTCCCGTCAAGGCTGACAGAGCCTTCTGTCACGTCATAAAAGCGCATAAGGAGATTTATTATTGTGGTTTTTCCTGCACCGGTGGGACCAACTATAGCAATTGTTTTTCCCGGTTTTGCGCAAAGGGATATATTGTGCAGAATTGTTTTATCAGCACTGTAACCAAAGACAACATCTTTAAATTCTACCTCTCCCTCTACATCGCTTAAAACTATTGCGTTTTCCTTATCCGCACTTTCAGGCTTCTCATCAAGAATTCGAAAAACTCTCTCCGCTGCGGAAAATGCAGACTGGAACTCGTTGATTATATTTGCAAATTCATTTATCGGCCCTGCAAACTTACGGGAATACTGCACAAATTGTGCCATTGCGCCAAGCGTGATGAAAAATACCGATGTTTGGGGAATAACACCATTTTGAGAATACATATACATTATTCCGCCCAGCATCATAATAAGTGAAATTGAGATATTGTTTATAAACCCAACCGACGGGCCCATTGTGCTGCCGTAGTAGTCAGCTTTATAATGTGCGTTCATAGCATCTTTGTTGCGAAGGTTAAATCTGTCGCCTATCTCATCTTCACGTTCATATGCCTGGATAGTTCTGCAGCCTGTCAGCATTTCTTCGGCATATCCGTTAAGCTCGCCAAGCTTTTTTGAACGCTCGTGGAAAAGTGGTCTTACACGCTTTGAACGATACCTCGTAAAAAGTATCGCCGTCGGAACTGTCAGTACAAATACCAGTATAAGAACTCTGGATATGTTCCACATAAAAACGAGTGACCCTATAACAGTATACAGACTTGTCATTATCTGTACAAGGTCGTGCGAAAGGGTAGAATTAATAGTGTCAATATCATATGAAATACGGCTTATGATATCACCTGTCGGATGCGTGTCAAAATACCCTACCGGAAGACTTGTCAGCTTTTCAAAAAGCTGTTTGCGCATAGTGTAGACAATCTTCTGACCTATATAAATCATCAAAAGTGCAAGCACGTAGCTAAGCACCGCAGAAAGCACATAGCATATTATCATTTTTACAATGTTTTGCTGCACCAGAGAAAAATTTACACCGCTTTTTAAGGCAATCGCATCTATCGCTTCACCCGAATATTTCGGACCAAGAAGTGAAAGCTGATTTGAAAGCAACGTCATAATAACGGCAGGGATAAAAAGATGCCAATATTTCATCACATATCCCAAAAGCCGCACAAGGATGCTTTTCGTGGTTTTTGCATCTAATTTTTTTCTTTCTGCACCTTTAATCAACGAAAGCACCCCCCATCTGTGACTCGCTTATCTCCCTGTAATGACTGCAGGTGGAAAGAAGCTCTTCGTGGTTTCCTGCCCCGATGATCTCACCCTCGTCAAGGACTATGATAAGGGAGCAGTCTTTTACAGAGCTTACTCTCTGCGCCACCGTGACCAGTGTTGTTTCACGCAGATTTTCACTAAGCGCTTTTCTGAGGTTTGCATCTGTTTTGTAGTCAAGTGCTGATGAGCTGTCATCTAAAATCAGTATTTCAGGCTTTGCAGCAAGCGCACGCGAAATCAGAACGCGCTGCTTTTGTCCGCCTGAAATATTGCTTCCGTGTTGTGCAAGCATATGGCTATATCCTTCCTCAAAGCCTTCTATAAAATCGCTTGCCTGCGCAATTTTTGCGGCTTCCTCCACATTTTCACGCGAAACATCGCGCCCAAATCTGATATTTTCCTCTATCGTATCTGCAAACAGGAAATCATACTGGAGGGCAGTGCCGAACATCTTATAAAATCTTTCTTTGTTAATGGTACGTATATCTTCACCATTTATGTATATAGCACCTTCATCTATGTCATAAAACCTTAAAAGCAGCTTGATAAGCGTTGATTTTCCCGAGCCGGTTGCGCCTATTATTCCAAGGCTGTCACCCTTTTTCAGCTTAAAGCTTATATTTTTAAGGTTTTTGCGTTTTCCCTTGTACGAAAATGTTACATCACAAAATTCAATATGCGTATCCGTAGCCTTATCGGGATAAAGTGTCTTTTCACTGATCGTAATATCCTCACCGCAGAGCAGCACCTCTTCAATACGGCTTGCCGAAGCGGCACTCTTGGTATACATTACAAAAATTCGTGTAACAACCATAAGCGACATTGATATATGTGTAAAATACTGCATAAAGGCAATAATTGTTTCAGGTTTTGAAAGTCCGTGCGACACCCTGAGTGCGCCGATTGCAATTACCGCAACGATGCCTAAATTCATAAGTGCCGTCATTATAGGGTGGACACTGCTCATTATAACGCCTGCGCGTGTTTCATCATTTACAAGTGTGCAGTTAACCCCGTCATAACGGCGATGCTCGTAATCAGTTTTGGAGAGCGCTTTTATAACACGTATCCCCTGCGCATCCTCACGAACAACACGCACCATAGAATCAACACTGCGCTGCACCTTTGCATAGAGGGGTACACCCTTTTTTGAGATAAAGTAAACTGTTACAAAGATAAACGGAGCCATAGCAATCATTACGAGCGAGAGGTGCGCATCCATAAGAAGTGTCATAATAATACCGCCCGTCAGCATAATAGGCGCACGCACACCCATCCTCTGCATCATATTTACAAAATGATGGACATTATATGTATCTGTGGTAATGCGCGACTCAAGCGACGGAATAGTAAATTTATCTGTTTGCCGTGCTGAAAGATTAAGTGTTTTTATAAATAAATCCCTGCGCATAATTTCCGCAAAATCACTTGAAACCTCCGCTGCCATACGGTTTGCTATTATATTGAAAACGCACGCCGCTCCGGAGCACGCAATCATAAGCGCCCCCCAGAAAAGAATATCTGACGAACTTTTTCCAATGACATTTGCAAGTATATGGCTGAGAATATACGGCAGCATAAGCTCCGCTACAGTGCCGATAATTTTTATAATAAGACCCAGCAGCATTTTAGCTTGAAATTCTCTTAAATACTTAATTACCGTCTTCATTGCTAACACCCCCTAATATATATGGAACAAGTGATGAAAACTTTCGCAAAAATTTCCATCACTCCTATCTTTTACTGTATGAACATAGCATCTCCAAAGCTAAAAAATCTGTACTTTTCCTCCACGGCGTGCTTATATGCCTTGAGTACATTATCCTTACCCGCAAGTGCACTTACAAGCATCACAAGCGTCGATTTCGGCAAATGGAAATTTGTTATCAGGGCGTCTGTCATTTTAAATTCATATCCCGGGTATATAAATATATCTGTTTCACCGCTTTTTGCCGCAATACGTCCGTTTTCACACGCGCTTTCAACTGTGCGGCAGCTTGTTGTACCTACACATATAACTCTGCCGCCGTTTTCCCTGGTTTTGTTTATTATGTCTGCAGCCTCCTCGGATACAACATAATGCTCCGAATGCATCTTATGCTGCGTAACGTCAGTTACCTTTACAGGTCTGAAAGTGCCAAGGCCCACGTGAAGTGTAAGGAATGCAAGCTTTACACCCATATTTTCTATTTCACGAAGAAGCTCATTTGTAAAATGAAGTCCTGCCGTCGGTGCTGCAGCACTGCCGTTATGCTTTGAATAAACCGTCTGATAACGCTCCCTATCAGTAAGCTTTTCCTTTATATAATGCGGCAGCGGCATTTCGCCAAGCTCCTCAAGCACGTTTTCAAATAGGCCCTCATATGAAAACCTTACACGTCTGTTTCCGCCCTCAAGGATTTCTATAACCTCTGCACATAGCTTTCCCCCGCCAAACTCAAACTGCGCACCTACCTTTGCACGCTTGCCGGGTTTTAGCGCAACCTCCCACTCATCCTGCGAAAAGCGATGAAGAAGCAGAAACTCGATAGCGCCACCACTTTCCTTTTTTGTTCCGTAAAGCCTTGCAGGGATTACACGTGTATTGTTAAGAACAAGGCAGTCGCCCTCTTTAAGATATTCTTTAATATTCTTAAAGAAATCGTCCTTATATTCTCCGCTTTTTTTGTCAAGCATCAGCATTCTTGACGCAGTTCTGTCCGCAAGAGGAGATTGCGCAATAAGCTCCTCGGGCAAATAATAATCAAATTCGTCTGTATTCATCAGTATGCCTACCCCAATTCTATGTCAGTAAAGTAATGATTTAATATCTGGTCATAAGTAAAGCCGCTTTCAGCCATTCCGCGCGCACCCCACTGGCTCATACCGACGCCGTGTCCGTAACCGCCGCCGTTTACAGTGTAGCTTTGCGCGCCACCTGCCTCTGCATACACGCTCTTAAGCACGCCGCCACCTGAAAGTGCACTGTAGCCTGCAATCCCTTGAACACCGGTTGCAGATAATGCGTAAATGGGCGCATTTGCACTTCCCGATGTAGTTACAAAGGTTATTCCCCCGTCGGGAATAATTGAAAACTTCTGGCTGTAAAGCCCTAAAATTGTACGGCATTTTTCAAGCTTTACGCTATGCGTTCCGCTGCTTCCGTGGAAGGTCATCTGCGTAACTCTGCCGCTATCTGTAACCTTATCGGTTGTAATCTTTGTAAGAGTGCCTATATTTGCCCCTGCCTTTATAAGCTTTTCCTCTATTTCACTGCGCGAGAGCGTAACACTCCACTTATATTTTGATGCCTTGTCCGCCTTTTCATACGTGTCATCAACTGCCTTAAGATATCCGTAGGGACTTCCCCATACGTTTTCGACGTTTTCTGTCCTTCCGCCGCTTGTGGCAAAGAAGTAAAGTGCCACTACCTCCCCGTTATATTTTGCGAGGACACCCTTTGTTTCGGAAGCGGCACGGCGCGTATTTTCGTGTTCACTTTCCACACCGCCGTATACCTGACAGTGCGTGGTTGCACATACGTCAAATCCGTAGCCCTTATGTGCATTTCCCCTGCAAAGGACAAAATTCCGCGCGCACACTGCCTGTGCCTTGAGCGCCTCTATAGGCCAGCTATAGCTCATTTCTTTTCCCAAAACACTTGACACATAATCGTCCGTACCAACATAGTTTATTAAAAGAAGCTCCCCGTTTTCACGTCGTTCAAGATATATGTACCCTCTGTACGGCTTTGTGTCACATATAATAAGGCTGCCGTTTTGCGGCTGCAGTGAAATTTTTGGAATACCGCTGCCGTCAAACTTTCCTGACGCGGCAAAGCCCGTAGAGCCCATCTGCACATAAAGCTCCTCCCCGCTTTGCGCTGCATATAAAAGAACACCGCTCGACGCATCGTATACATTAATTCCTCCGCTTGCCGAGAAGGTTGCACTGTCGCCCGAAGATGCGCCGTATCTGAGTCCTACACTAATCTCACTTCTGTATTCTGATGCCTGTACACCCATCGCGGCAAAAATTATAGAAACTACCGCAACGACGATAAAAAACAATTTCTTTTTCATGGCTTTTACCCCCATATTTACTGTTTTCGACACAAAAAACAAAAATCCTTTATTTTTTAATGCTTTTATTTTAAAAAAATTGACACCGCCGCATATTAGTGGTATACTAAGTGATGATGCCCTACTATGGGTTATTCTAAATATCACACTGCTTATTTATTTGAAAGGAATGATATATATGAAGAAACTGAATGTTGCTGTTGTCGGCGCAACAGGTATGGTAGGAAGAACCTTCCTCAAGGTATTGGAGGAGGAAAATCTCCCCGTAGAAAATTATTATTTGTTTGCATCTGCACGCAGTGCCGGCTCTACAGTTAAGTTTATGGGTAAGGATTACGTTATTGAAGAGCTTAACGAAAACTCTTTTGACAGAGGAATTGATA
>JAZODM010000024.1:0-1810 GCA_045596985.1 Clostridia bacterium | reverse complement strand
CTGTATTGGCCTGATGTTACACTCTGATTATATACAGCTTTCAGCATCGGCTCAGGGCCACAGCAGTATGTATAGGTGTAGTCCATATTTTTCAGTGCATCCGTTACAAAGCCCTTTGTTCCGTATGAACCGTCAACGGTTGTAACCGTAACCTTTGCACCAAGCTTTGCAAATTCCGACTCATAGAAAACCTCATCTTTTGTATTGAAGCCGAGAATTACATTTACGTTCTTACCCTTAGCGATAAGCTCCTTTGCTAGCATAAACATGGGAGGAACTCCAACGCCTCCGCCAAGAAGCACGGGAGCATCTCCGCTTTTTGAAATATCATAACCGTTGCCAAGACCTGTAAGAATATCAAGCTCTTTTCCACATTCAAGCTTTGACATATATTCCGTTCCTGTGCCTACAACCTTGTAAATTATTGTAAGCTCACCATCCTTGCAGTCGCAAACAGAAATCGGACGGCGGAGAAAGAATCCGTCAAGCTTTATATTCACAAACTGTCCCGGCTTTGTTATATCGCCTGTATCGCCTTTAAGCACCATTTCATATGTATTGTCAGCAATAAGCTTATTGCTGATTATTTCAAATATACTCTGTTTCATATTTCCCTCCATACAATTTGTCCGTCACATACTGTCATTTTACATCTGCCGTAAACCTCTTCATTTTCAAAAGGTGTACTCTTACCCATTGACATAAATTCCTCGGGCGATATATTGTATTTTTCCTCAAGATTAAATACTGTAAAATCTGCCTTTTCACCCACTGCAATTTTGCCGTGACCTAATGAAAACCGCTTCCTGGGATTTTCACACATAAGCTTTATAAGCTTTTCAAGTGGCATTTTTCCGCATTTTACAAAATGCGTATACATCAGAGCAAATGCCGTTTCAATAC
This sequence comes from Clostridia bacterium, assembly GCA_045596985.1. GTDB lineage: Bacteria > Bacillota > Clostridia > UMGS1883 > UMGS1883 > UMGS1883. The sequence continues at coordinate 907 of JAZODM010000024.1, read as the reverse complement.
CAACAACGCCCATCATACTTCCTGCAAGTCCCTTTTCCTTTTCCTCTGCACTGTGCGGTGCGTGGTCAGTTGCAATCATATCAATTGTGCCGTCAAGTATTCCTTCTATAAGAGCCTCTCTGTCCTCCTTATTACCTATGGGGGGATTCATTTTAAAGCGTCCGTGCTCCTGCAAATTGTCCTCCGTCAGTATAAGGTAATGCGGTGCAGTTTCCGCAGTTATGTCAACACCACGCGCCTTTGCCGCCCGTATAAGGCTGACACTTTCTTTTGTTGAAATATGGCATACGTGATAGCGGCATTTTGTTTCTTCCGCAATCTTTATGTCGCGCTCCACCATTTTCCACTCACTCTCAGGCGGTATACCCTTGTGTCCGTGTGTACGGCTATATTCACCTTCACGGATGTAGCCGCCGTTTAAAAGACTATTAACCTCACAATGGGCGCTGATAATTTTACCATTTTTCTTTGCATCAAGCATTGCCGCGCGCATCATTCCCTCATCCTGCACACCCTTGCCGTCATCTGAAAAGGCAACCGCTTTCTTCGCAAGTGCATCAAAATCGGTAAGTTCCTCCCCTTTTTGACCTACTGTTATTGATGCATATGGGTGAACACGGATAAGCGCATCACTCTCAATAATATCAATCTGTTTTTGAATGTTTTCCATACTGTCAGGCACGGGATTAAGATTGGGCATCGAGCATACGTCTGTGTACCCCCCTCGTGCGCATGCGGCAGTGCCGCTTTTTATCGTTTCTTTATACGAAAAACCCGGCTCTCGCAAATGAACGTGTACATCTGCAAAACCGGGCAAAATATAACAATTATTAAACTCAAAAACCTCGGCACCGACACTATTTCCGCTGCCAATAGAAACAATTATTCCATTGTCTGTATATATATC